>DATHRY010000314.1:0-2934 GCA_035464715.1 Longimicrobiales bacterium | reverse complement strand
CGCTGTTCGAGATGATGCCGCCCAGGAGGGTGTTCTCCAGGAGGGTCGCGGAGCGCACGCCCGGCAGGGCACCCAAGGCCGCCACCGCCTCCTGGTAGACCCGGGGATGCTCCTCCTCCGGCAGGTCCGTGAAGCCGGGATCCAGCCGGAAGGTCACGATGCCCCGGGGCTCGAAGCCGAGCTCCACGGCCCCCAGGTTGGCGGCGGTCCGCAGGAACAGGCCGGCGCCGACCACCAGGGGGACCGAGACCGCGATCTGCAACGCGATCAGGACCCGGCCCAGCGTGAGCCGGGGCGACGCGTCGCCTGCCGCCCGCCGGCGGAGCCACGTCATCGGATCGAGCCGGGTGATCTTGAGCGCGGGCAGGAGCCCGAAGAGGAGCGCCGCGCCGGCGCCCAGGAGCGCCCCTACCCCAACGACCAGCGGGTCCAGCCCCGTGGACCCGGCGGCGTCTCCGAAGGAGCCGATTCCCAGGCTGCTGGTGACCAGGCCCCGGAGCAGTCGGCGACCCACCAGTCCCAGGACGATCCCGAGGGCGGTCCCGGCCCCCGCCAGCACGAGGCTCTCGATCATGAGCTGCCGCACGATGCGGCCTCGTCCCCCTCCGATGGCCCGTCGCACCGCCAGCTCCCGCTGGCGCGCCACGCCCCGTGCGAACATGAGGCTGGCCAGGTTCACGCAGGCGATGAGCAGCACCGAGCCCACCACGCCCAGGAGCAGGTACAGGAGCCGCGCCATCGCGGGGCGAACCGGCTGGGCACCCTGGGACCCCGGGATGAGCCTGAGCTCGGGCGCGTGCTCCACCTCCTCCACCAGGGGCGAAGGGGTGCCCCGGAGCGCCCCCTGGAGCGTTTGCTCCGTGACCTCCCAACTCGTGCCCTCCGGAACCCGGGCCATGATCCGGAGCCAGAATGCCGACGGCGTCCGCTCCCACGCCACCTCCTCGTCCCGCGCCGTCACACGGGGCTGCAGCGAGAGGGGAAGTGTGATGTCCGTGGCCGGGAAGAACCCTCCCATGGACATCCCCCGGAAGCCCTCGCCGGTCACCCCCACCACCTCCGCCGGGACCGCGTTCACCCGCACCGTCCGGCCCACCACGTCCGGGTCCCCGCCGAAGGCGCGCATCCAGAACGCGTGGCTCAGGACCGCCACGGGGGGCGCCCCCGCGACGTCGTCCGCCGGCCCGATGGGCCGGCCCACCGCCATCTCCACACCCAGCGCCGGGAAGTAGCTCCCGGTGGCCAGGGCGCCCCCGGCCATGACGGCCGGCTGGTCCCCGAGCGCCACGCTCATGCCTCGCGCGAAATGGAAGGCGAACAGCTCCACCCCGGTCGGCGCCTCGGCCTCGAGGGCCCGGTACAGATCCGAGCTGAAGTTGCTCCGGAGGCTCGGGCCGCCGGCGGGATCGGGATAGTCGGTGGACCCCATGTTCGAGGTTCGGGGATTCGAAGCGGACCGCCACGTGACGAGAGCGAGCTCGTCGGGGGCCTCCACGGGGAGAGGGGTGAGGAGCAGGGTGCGAACGACCCCGAAGATCGAGGTGCTCGCCCCGATGCCGATGGCCAGGGAGAGCACCGCCACCAGCGTGAAGCCGGGGCTCCGGCGGAGCACCCGCAGCGTGTAGCGCACATCCCCCGTTCCTCCGCCCATCGCTCTCCCCCTGGTCTGGCCGGGACCTGGCCGGCGAAGGTGGCGGGGTCCGATGCCCCCCTCTCTCGGCGCGTCTCCTGTCCACAGACAGAGTGAGCGCCGGAAAGGTTGTCACCCCCCTCGCGGCCCGGTCCTACGACCAGCACCCTCCCGATCCGGTGGGCGGCGACCGCGAGGAACTCGGACCGGCCCCGGATCGTCGTCAATCCCGTGGGTCCAGGTGGTGAGGCCCGACCCGTTCTTGGGGTTTGCTCCTCCGGGGCCCCCATCGCGAGAATGGCCTGCGACGTCGTTCACCCCGACCATACCCCTGGAGAGGCTATGCGGAAGTTCATCCAGACCACGGTTCTCGGCGGGATCGCCTTCCTCATCCCGGTAGTCGTCGTGAGCCTCGTGGTGGGCACGGCGGTCGGCTGGATCCGTCGGGTCACCGATCCCATCGTCGGGGCACTGCCTTCGGGGTGGACCGACCACGCCCTCGCTGCCCTCGCCGTCGCCGGTCTGGCTCTCCTGGGCGTGTGCTTCGCAGCGGGGCTCCTCGCCCGCACCCAACGCGCACAGCGGTTGGTGGGCGG
The DNA here is from genome assembly GCA_035464715.1 of Longimicrobiales bacterium. GTDB lineage: Bacteria > Gemmatimonadota > Gemmatimonadetes > Longimicrobiales > Gaopeijiaceae > Gaopeijia. Next base: position 708 of record DATHRY010000314.1, on the reverse strand, counting down.
TGTCGAGAGTCGCGTGCTCGCCCGGATCCCGTTCTACACGGTCTTCAAGACCCGGGCGGACGCCGTCCTGCACGCCGAGGAGGTCGGGTCGCTTCGACCGGTGCTGGTCCGCCTCGACGACGCCCATCAGTTCGGGTTCGAGGTCGAGAGGGTCCAGGGCGACCGGATCACCGTGTACATCCCCGGGGCTCCCGATCCGTGGTCCGGCGACGTGCTGGTGGTCGACGCCGAGCGCGTATCGGAGCTGGACCTCGGCCTGTCCGTCATCGAGAAGCTCTGCTACCAACTGGGCATGGGCTCCGGTGCAGCGCTCGAGGAGGGCTTCCCGGGGAGCCGAGGCCACGAGGCCTGACCTCCTCTCCTGAGGCGTGGTCGGGGGTCGGTGGAGTCCCGTCCGGAGCTTCCGCCAACCTGGCCCAGTACTCCCGGGAATCCTCGTCCCGACCCCCAGACGGTGGACCCAGGCCTGGGGCGCCGGGAGAGGCGCATCGGGTCAAGGACGGGGGGCAGACCGGTCCGGGTCGCCAGAGCTCCGGCGACCCAGACCATGGGTGGAACTTCGGGGGCGTTCCAAGATACTGCTCGCATCAAAGTCGCACCGAAGGCGGCGCCACTGCTCGTCGGCCTCGCCGGAATCGATTCATGCAGCCTGGAGAGTGATGAGATGCAAGGGATAGGGTTGGGAAGGCGAACCACCGGCCTCGCGGT
>DATHRY010000313.1:0-2603 GCA_035464715.1 Longimicrobiales bacterium | reverse complement strand
GCGCCCTATCCGCTGTGGTCTTCGTGCCCGGGGGGCGCCTTCGCGGTCTACGACCCGAACGAGAACGCGCTCCGCCGCGTCGCCCCCCCGGGGGAGGACCTGGGCGAGGTCCGGCTCCCGCCGGAGCGCCGGGTCCCGCTGAACGCCCAGGGGCTGTTCGACATGACCTATCGTCAGATCCGGGACGAGATGCCCTCGGCCCAGCGACCCGACAGCGCGGAATGGCGGCGGCTCATGGACGAGCAGTTCGCCCGGCTCGGCCCCCGGGGCGCGGACGTCTTCCCGGAGTACGCCGACCTCCGGTGCGCCCCGGACGGCACCGTGTGGCTCCAGCCCTTCGACGTCCGGGGCGGCGCGTTCGGGCGGGGCCCCCGCTGGCTCGAGATCGACGAGGACGGGGGCGTCCGGACCTGGACCTTCCCCGACCGCTTCCGGCCGTACGCGTTCACCCGGGATCGGGTGTGGGGGACGACGGCCGACGAGCTGGGGATCCTCTCCGTCGCGTGGGTCGAGGCGGGGAGGAGCCGTTGACGCGGCCCCGGGCTCGACGGGAGGCAGGTTGCGGAGTCGGGAGCGGGACTGCGAGGCACGTGGTGCTCGACCGACGAGCGCTGCCCGACGTTGCCGCCTGGCCCCGGCCCCCCACGCCCGGCATCATGGGACCCGACCGGTTCCGGCCTGCCGTCCCGCCCGAGAGAGGATCCTCCATGCGTGTCCGCCCCACCCTGCTGCTCGGTCTCCTCCTGGCCGTCGGCGCCTGCGCCCCGGACGGGCGTGCTCCGGAGACGCACGACGACGCCCCACCCCCCGAGCTCTTCCCGGAGCTGGACCGGGAGATCGAGGGGTGGGTCGAGGCCGGGGACGTGGTGGGCGCCGAGCTTCTCGTCCTCCGGGACGGGGAAACGCTCCACCACCGGGCCTACGGGTGGAAGGACAGGGAGGCCGGCGTCCCGATGCGTACGGACGGGATCCACACCATCGCCTCCATGACCAAGCCGGTGACGGCGCTGGCGGTCCTGATGCTGGTGGAGGAGGGGTCGCTCGCCCTGGATCAGCCCGTCGCGGAGCTCCTTCCCGGGTTCACCGGAGATCCCCGGACCACCGTCGCCGACCTGCTCTCCCACACCAGCGGCGACGCCGGCGACCACGGCGACGCGGGCTCCAACGTGTACGACTTCCCCACACTGGACGCGTGGGTGGCCGACTGGGCCGGATCCGAGCACACCGGCGAGCACGGCCGCTTCCAGTACTCGAACTTCAACTACGCGGCGCTGGCCTGGATCGCCGAGCAGGCATCGGGCGTCCCCTTCGAGGACTTCGTGACCCTGCGGATCCTGGCGCCGCTGGGGATGAACGACTCCTCCGTGCGGTTCTCGCCGGATTCGAGCTGGGCGGACCGGGTGCCGACGGCCTACACCTGGAGCGACGACACCGACCGGTTCGAGCCCTTCTGGACGCCGGACGAGCCGCAGCGGTGGGCCTTCTTTCCCGGCGCCTTCGGTCTGTGGAGCACAACCCGGGACTACGCGAAATTCTTGACCATGTGGATGGACCTGGGGGAGGCGGGCGGGGAGCGACTGATCTCGCCGGAGACCGCCCGTGCAGCCCTGACTCCCAAGGCTTGGCTGGACGACCTCCCGCTGATCGGATACGCCTGGTTCCTGGACGGGGGCGATCCCGACGGCGGGCTGCCGAAGGCGTTCTATCATACGGGCGGGTGGGGCACGCTGGGGATGGCCCTGCCCGGGGACCGAGGGGTCGTGGTCTTTCTCAGCCAGTCCATGCCGGAACCCTTCCGGGCCCAGGAGTGGGTCCTCCGCAACCGCATCCAGATGTCCGGGCTCTTCGACGACCCGGGCCCCGAGATGCGCCGGCCGGGCGAGACGGACGTCGAGCCGATCCCACAGCAGGCGGAGCGTCTCGCCGAGTACGAAGGGGTCTATCGGGCGCCCCTCCCCTGGGCCGAGGGGGCGACCCTCCAGGTGCGGGTCTCCGTCGAGGACGGCGTGCTGCAGCTGGAGCAGGGCCGTCAGGCGTCCACCCTCGCGGAGCGCGTTCACCTGGTCCCTGTGGGGGACGACCGCTTCCTGCGGGGACGCTACGCCGACGGACGGCTCGTGGGCGTGGACCCCGAGGGGCCCATCCGCTTCCAACGGGAGGGGGATCGCGTGACGGCGATCGAGACCGGCGTCCTGGGGCCCGGCGAGCCGGTGGTCCGGGTGGAGGTGGAGCGATGAGAGCCGTCTACCTCCTCCTCGCCATCGCGGGTGCGGTCGTCCCCTATGCCTTCTTCATCCCGTACTTCTCCGACGGGCCACGGCGGTCCCGGGAAGATCTCGGGTGCCAACGGAGTCGAAGACGACGAAGCGGACACCGTCGAAACGGACCAGACCCTCGTAGGTTCCGAACCACAAGTACCCGTCGCGGGTCTGGGTGATGGCATTCACCGAGCTCTGCGGGAGCTCGTCGTCCCAGAAGCGGTGGCCGAGCTGCGTCAGGGCCCGGTCGGGTTCGAGGGCGGTTGCGGAGCGTTCTGATGCACCCGCGACGAGAACCAGGGCCGCTACGACCGCGCGGCCCACGGGACGACGGAACACCCTCGG
>DATHRY010000312.1:0-41325 GCA_035464715.1 Longimicrobiales bacterium | reverse complement strand
GGACTCGTCAGGGGCCGACAGGTGCGTGAGCCCCACTAGGCCACCGCCGAAGGGGGTCAGCGCCTGGTTGGGCCGCGGGAAGTGCCGCTGCACCCCGAGGGTCCACTGGTCCACCGACACGTCCACGCGCTCCCGGCCCTGGAAGGGTTGGGAGAGGGTCGCGTCGGTGTCCTGGCGGCTGTAGCCGAACTCGAAGCCCATGGCCGGGGTCTGCATGAACGTCAGGAATCCCCCGAAGCTCATGGCGTCGTCGACGTCGATGCTGTTGCCGTAGTAGTCCGTCAGCCCGCCGAAGAACCGGCCGCCCACGAACGGGGTGAGCTGGACGTTCTGTGCAACGACGGGGGCGGCCGATCCCAGGGCGAGAAAGAGGGCGGCGGCGTGGGTGGACCGAAGGGCACGGCGCATGGAAACACTCGTCGTTTGCGGGCGGGCTGAGCGGCTCGTCGACGTCGCGACGGGAGCCTGCGGACAGGTCATCCGCACAGTGTCGTGTGTAAGCTGTGCGGACGCAATCCGATTCCTGCCCGATCGTGGCCCGGCGGGGGTTTCCGGGCCGTTGCGCATTCAGTGCGGGTATGCGATTCATAGCCCTGCGCCCGTCCCCGCTCCCAACGGGGCCCGCGGCCCGTCCCTCACCTCGAACGGGAGACTCAGCATGCGCCGACTCGGTACCGCCCTGGCGCTGTCCATGGCCGTCGCAGCCTGCGGTGGCGGAATCAGCGTCAACTCGGACTACGCCCCGGGCACGGACTTCGCACCGTATCGTACCTGGACGTGGATGCCGAACCAGGGATCGACCAGCAACGCCACCAACAACCAGCTCGTGGACCAACGCATCCGCCTGGCCCTGGAGCAGGAGATGACCGCCCGCGGATACCAGCGGGTCACCTCCGACCCCGACTTCTACGTGGGCTACCACGTGCTTCTGGACCAGGAGACCAGCTACGAGACCGTGAACGACTATTGGGGCTCGGGCTGGAACTACGGGTGGTACGGAGCGCCCATGGGCTCGACGACCTCCACCACCTACCAGCGTTCCTGGACGGTGGGCACCCTCGTACTGGACTTCTTCGATGCCGACGAGCGGCAGCTCGTGTGGCGGGGCACCGCCGAGGGCACCGTGAACCCGGACAATTCGCCCGAAGAGCGCCAGGCGAGGATCAACGAGGCGGTGGCCAAGATCCTCGGGGAGTTTCCTCCGGGGATGTGAGACCCAGGCGAGTCGGCCGGGTCCAACCGGGACGTCGCCTCTTCCCGCACGAGGGGCATCCCTCTCCGGGTGCCCCTCGTGCCGCTTCGGGTGCCCTCAGCGACCCCGCTCGATCTGGTAGAGCACGTCGCCCCCGGTGGCGTTCCCGCTCTCGGCCTGGAGAGCCCAGTTCGACGAGAGCAGGTACTTGATGCGGAAGGTGTTGGTGGGCTCGAAGAGGCCGCGGCCGTACGCGACGAACACGCTGGGTGACAGGTACTTCCCGGCCACCAGCTCCGCCGTCTCCCGGCTGGTCCCCTCGATCCGGGCCTCGTCCAGGCCCACCGAGCCGGCGAGCCGGGTGGTGAGGACGTTCGCCCCGAGGTTGGCCGCCGCACCCACGACCTGCTCCTGCTGGGAGGGGTCGCCCTCGCTCAGGGATCGCCCGTACATGATGTAGGAGAGGGCGTCGGCGTCGGAGAGGGCCGGGTCCGAGATGAGCCGGATGGTGGGGTTCAGGACGGGGCCGGTCACCACCACGCCGGCGCGGGTGCCGTCCTGGGCCAGCCGTTCCGCGGTCACGTCCAGGGCGGCGTCCAGCGGCCCCCCTGCCAGGACGACCCGGCCGGGGTCCACCTCGAGGTTCTGGCCGTAGGCGGCGTAGCGGCCGTCGAGGATCCGGAACTCCCCCTGCAGCACCGGTTCCTCTCCCGGCGCCTGCACGATCTCCACGTCGCCCGCGATGTTCGAGACGAACCCCATCCCGTCGAAGTGGACGTCGTCGCCCACCTCCACCTGGATGCGGGCGTCGACCACGGGGAGCGGGGTCGCCTCCTCGCCCACGAAGACCACGTCGTCGGAGGGGCGCACCGCGGCGGGGGGGACCTCCACCAGCTCCACCCGGGCCCAGGGCACGGCCAGGCTCCCCCGGACCGTCGTCAGCTCCCCGTCGAAGGTGACCCGGAAGTCGGGTGCGATCTCCACCTGGATCTCGGGGGTGTTCACGGCCAGGAAGCGCTCTCCCGAGAGATCCAGCTCCGCCGGGTCGTCCGTGGAGGGAAGCGCCGGGGTCTGCCCCGTGATCTGCAGCCGGCCCTCGCCGGAGCTCACGCTCCCGTCCAGCACGATGGCCCCGTCCGGGCGCCCCTCGGCGCGCAGGGTCATGTCCCGGAGCTCGAGCCCGAGGTCCGGGATGTCCGCGAAGGCTTCCTCCACGTCCAGCCCTCCCTGGATCGACGGCGCGGCGAGGGTCCCGGTGATGTAGGCGTCCAGGTTCATCCGCCCCCCGGCGTCGTACACCAGGGGCGAGAAGGCCGCCAGGATGCTCAGGTCCTGCGACTCGACGTGGATCGTGCCGGTGAGGTCCTGCTCCTCGGGCACGACCGGGACGGCGGTGAGCCCCGGCAGCAGCACCTCCAGGCCCGCCTGGAAGTCCCCGGATCCCCCCCGGGGCGTCAGGGCGAAGCTGCCGTCGGCCCGGGCGCCGGCGTCGTCCACCCCGAAGGTCAGCCCGTCGCCCCCAAGGTCGAAGTGCAGCGTGTCGTCGGCCACCGTCGTCGCCCGGATCTCGCCCGTCACCGTGAAGGCCCCGTCGGCGGTGAGGATCCCCTCCGCCGCCACCGCGCCCCGGGCCTCGCCGTCCACCTGGCCGTCGATGCCGACCCCCTCCGGCAGCGACGCGGCCAGCAGGGAGAGGGGCAGCGCCTCGATGCGAGCCTCGCCGCCGGCGGCTCCCGCGGCCTGCCAGTAGCCACCGACGCACACCCGGGCCGCGTCCTGCACCAGACAGCTCTCGCCGAGGGACGCGGAGTCGACGCCGGCGAGGATCGGCGACGTGGCGTCCAGGGACCAGTCGCCTGCGGCCTCGGCGGTCACCTCGAGGGAGTCCAGCCGGCCGCTCCAGACCAGGGCGGCGGCCCCTCCCTCCGGCGGCCCGTCCACACCTCCGGACACGCCCACGCCCATGCGGTTCGGGCCCATCCAGCCCTGGACGCCGAGCCGGTGATCCTCGCGCACCCCGGCTCCCGCGACCACGACGCTGTCCACCGCCGTGGCGCCGCTCGCGAGCCCCAGGACCCGGAGATCGATGCGGCTCGACGCGCCGGGGGCCAGGTCCACGTCCACGTCGCCGCCCACCGCGTCGACGCGCAGGGAATCCCGGGCGATGCCCGCGGCCTCGAGTCGGGCCACCAGGTGGGGTTCCGTACGGGGGCCGGTGGCCGATCCATCGACATGGATGGTCCCGGCGGCTCCCGGCAGGGCCAGGCCCAGGTCCGGCACGTCCAGGGTGAAGCGGAGATCCAGCGTCTCCAGGAGCGCCCCCTCGGCCGCCACCCGCAGCCCTCCCCAGGTGATCCCGAGCTCCCGCACCTCCACGGCCTCGCCTTCCACCCGCACGTCCATGCCCCCGGACAGGGGCTCGTCTCTCAGGGTGCCGCCGAGGTCCTCCAGGAGGGCCGTCGCCACGGGTCCGGACTCCCGCAGCGTGCCCTGCGTGGCGAGCTGGAAGGAGAGGCTCCCGGGCCAAGCCTCCGGGTCGGGCGCGAACGGAGCCACCTGGACGTCCGCCGCGGCGGCGGCGACGTCCCACGTCACCTCGGGGTACCAGGCCGCCGACCCGGTCATCCAGGCCTGGCCCTCGGCGGTCCGGATCAGGGCCTCGCGGATCTCCAGGTCCGAAAGGGTCCCGGCCGAGGCCAGGCGCGCCGTCACGGGAGGCAGGTCCACGGGCGACATGGAGGCGTCCGCGGCGAGCTCCCACGCTTCGGGCGCCCCCTCCAGGGTGGCCGTCGCCTGGAAGGCCTCGACCTGGGCGGCAGCCCCCTGCAGGGACGCCTGGACGACGAACGCCTCCACGCCGCCGGAGCCGCCCACCGACGAGGGTCCCAGCGACGCCCGGTCGGCCACGAACACCCGCTCGACGCCCACCCGGAAGGTGTCCACCTGGATCTCCACGGGAAGCTCCGGCACCGCGGGCGGCCCCTCCCGGGGCTCCGCGGGCGCCTCGGGGGCCGGGGCCGGCTCCAGCTCGGCGGGAACGGTCACGTCCACACCGTCCACGAAGAGGCTGTCGACGTGGACACGTCGCCCCAGCAGCGCCAGGGGCTTCCAGTCCAGCACGACCCGGTCGACCCGGGTCTCGATGCCCCGGAAGTCCACCACGACCCCCTCCAGGGTGAGGGGCCCCAGCAGCGTCCCGTCGATCCCGGCGACGGTGACCGGGATCGGCGACATGCCCAGTCCCTTGCCCAGGGCCCACCGGGTCCCGGGGCCCGTGCCCACCACGAAGAGCACGAACGCCAGAGCCAGCACGAGCACCGTCCCCAGGACGCCCACCGTCCACAGGACGATGCGGACGAGGGTGGATCGACGACGGGCCGGCTCTGCCGGTGCGCCGTCGGAAGGGCCGTGACGTTCATCCACGAGCGTCACAGGTCGGGACCCAGGATGAAGTGGATCCGCATCGTCCGGTTCGGATTGGAGACGGGGAATGCGAAGTCCAGCCGGACCATGCCGATGGGCGAGACCCACCGGATCCCCGTGCCCAGGGAATACTCCCACGCGATGTCGCCGAAGGTCTCCGCGGCATTGCCGGCGTCGCCGAACACCGCCAGGCGCCAGCTGTGGATGATCTCCGCGTCCGCCTCCAGGGAGCCGACCAGGAGGGCCTTCCCGCCCACCAGCAGCGTGTCGCTCACCGCCGGCCCCAGAGACTCGAAGGAGAAGCCGCGGACGGTGTTGTCCCCGCCGGTGACGAAGCGTCGCGTCGGCGGCAGGTCCAGGAGGTCGTCGGTGAAGATCTGCCCCGCCTCGCCCCGGGCCAGCACCCGGAGACGCGACCCCAGGGACCGGATCAGCTTGGCGCCCAGGTGGACGCTGCCGAAGGAGGCGCTGGACAGGACCGCGTCGTGAGCGCCGGTGAGGGTCAGGGCGATCCGGTGTCCCCTGGTCGGCAGGATCCTGTCGTCGGCGACGAGCCACGACCAGTCGGCCTGGCCGATCACCAGGGAGGCGTCTCCCTCGATGCCGGCGGCGTCGAAGGCGGAGCCCTCCCACTGGAGGGAGAAGGTCTCCCGGACCGGTCCCCGCGAGTGGGAGTAGCTGGCCCCGACCGTCCCCACCGTGGTGCTGCTCCACGACGGGCTCACGTCCCCGAAGCTCCCGAACAGGCCCCAGACGGCGTCCGAGGGGAAGGGGCGGGGGATGTTGTAGCGCCCGGCGATGCTGGTCTCGATCTGCGAGACCCGAAGCTCGGCCTCGGCGTTGTGCGCGTGGCGGTTCAGGCGCCGGAACTCCGCTCGGATCGAGCCGCGGACGCCGGTGTCGGTGCCGTATCCGAGAGCGGCCTCGTACCGTTCGGGCCGGGAAGGCGTGAGCCGAAAGGTGACGGGCACCGCCCGGTCCTCGGCGTTCTCCACGTCGAGCCGGATGTCCGCCCGCCCGAACCACGGTCCGGTGGTCAGCGCCATCTGGGAGGCCCGGAGCCGGTCGGCGTCGAAGGGCTCGCCCTCCTCCGCCGTCACGTACCCGTTCACGTAGGCCGGATCCAGGATGTCCTGCTCCACCGCGATGGTGCCGAAGGTGTAGCGCTCCCCCGTCTCGAAGTGAAAGAGCACCTCGGCGGTCTGGGTCGTCCGGTCCACCCGGATCTGGGCGGTGTCGAAACGGGCGTCGAAGTAGCCCTTGTTCGTGGCGTACCGGGAGAAGGCGGCCTTGGCCGTCTCGTAGGGCAGGTGGAGGAGGGTGTCGCCCTCGGCCACCGGGAAGCTGTCCGCCAGGGCCACGAATCCCGAGTCCGTGGCGCCGGCCCCGGTCAGGGCGAAGTCCACCCGGTCCACCAGGGTGATGGGACCCGGATCCACCACCAGCCGGGCGGTCCAGGCGTCCCCCTCGTCCATCAGCTCGGTCTCGATCACCGGGGCGTACCGTCCGAACGGCTCCAGGGCCAGGCGGATCTCCTCGGGGGCGCGGCGCACCAGGCTCCGGGCCCGCCCCGGGACGAGGTCCTCCCCCTCCTGCAGGAACAGGGCGACCACGGCCTCGACGTTGGCGCGCAGGTCGCCCTCGCCCCCCTCCAGCTCCCCGTCCACCTGCACCTGCCGAGCCGGCGCGCCGACGGCGCCTTCGTCGGCCTGGCCCAGGACCGGCGCGGCCGCGGCCAGCAGCAGCAGGAGGGCGTGGACCGGAGCCCGGAACAGCGGACGGACCGGGGCGGGCACAGGAGCGGGGAGGGGAGGCACGCGAGGTGTCGGGGAAGGGCCGGAGGTAGGCAGGGCGGAGCAGCGCCAACAGGCTAGTCGCACCCCTGTTGGAGGGAAACCCCGGGCCCCCTCATCCCCGGCCGGGCCGGGAAGTTCCCCGCTCGCCGGGTAACGCGCCCCGCACCTCTCGTGGTACCTTACTGGCCGTGAATCTCTACCTCCGGATCCTGGGCTACCTGCGTCCACACCTGGGCGTGTTCCTGGTGGCGGTCGTCGCGACCTTCGCCTACGCGGGGCTGGACACCTTCACCTACGTCCTGCTCATCCCCTTCGTCAGCGCCCTCTTCGGCGAGCAGGAGGCCGCTACCCTGCCCGGCGGCGGGGGCGGGGAAGCGGCCCCGGACCTGATGGACCGGATCCTCGACTCGACCGTATACCGCCTCGTGGACCTGCAGGGGGACCGGCTCGATGCCGTCCAGGGGATCATCGTCCTGATCCTCGTGACCTTCGCCCTCAAGAACGTCTTCGACTTCCTGCGCGCCTTCCTGGTGGCCCGGGTCGAGCAGGGCGTGACCCGGGACATGCGGAACGAGGTCTACGACCACCTCCTGGACCTGGATCTGGCCTTCTTCGGGCGCACCCGCGTGGGCCAGATCGTCTCCCGGCTGACCCACGACGTGGAGCAGCTCCGCACCCTGGTGACCAAGGAGCTGGCGAAGATCATCTCCTCGGGCTTCGAGTTCGCCGTGGCGCTGTTCTTCATGCTGGCCATCTCCTGGAAGCTGACGCTGGCGGCCTTCATCATCATCCCGGGGACCATGGGCATCTGGGGGCCCCTGGTGAAGAAGCTCCGGCGTGGCGACCGACGGGTCCTGGACCTGGCCGGCGAGGTGAACGCGCACATCCAGGAGACGCTGTCCGGAATCCGGCTGGTGAAGTCCTCCGGCGCCGAGCAGATGGAGCGACGGCGCTTCCAGGGCCTCACCGGTGACTACTTCCGCACCTTCGTCCGCACCGAGCGCTGGCGGGCCCTCGCGGCACCCCTCACCGAGATGCTGGCGGCGGTGGGGACGGTGGTCATCCTCTGGTACGGCGCCAGGTTGGTGGTGGTGGAGGCGGCCCTCTCCGGGGAGGAGTTCGTGGGCTTCCTGGCGCTCTCCCTGAAGCTCTACTCCCCGGTGAAGTACGTGGCCAAGTTCCCCGCGCTGGTCCAGCCGGGACTGGTGGGGGCGGAGCGCGTCTTCCAGTTCCTGGACGCACCCGTGGAGATCCGGGACCGGGAGGGTGCCGGCCCGTTCCCCGGCCTGGAGGAGGCGATCCGCTTCGAGGACGTCCACTTCAGCTACCGCGAGGGGATGCCGGTCCTGCGCGGGGTCGACCTCACCGGGCCCCGTGGAAGCGTGGTCGCTCTCGTGGGACCCAGCGGGGCGGGGAAGACCACCCTGGTGGACCTCCTGGGCCGCTTCTACGAGGTGACCTCGGGCGCCATCTCCATCGACGGCGTGGACCTGCGGGACATCCGCATCCGGGAGCTCCGGGACGCGCTGGGCGTGGTCTCGCAGGAGACGGTCCTCTTCCACGACACGGTGCGGTCCAACATCGCCTACGGCCGGCCCGACGCCTCCGACGCCGACGTGGAGGCCGCCGCCCGGGCCGCCAACGCCCACGGCTTCGTCTCCCGTCTGTCCGCCGGGTACGACACGGTCGTGGGTGAGCGGGGCACCGAGCTCTCGGGGGGGCAGCGCCAGCGCATCGCCATCGCCCGGGCCCTGCTGCGGGATCCGCCCATCCTGATCTTCGACGAGGCCACCAGCGCTCTGGACACCGAGTCCGAGCGACTCGTACAGGACGCCATCGAGCACCTCCTGGAAGGCCGGACGGTCTTCGTGATCGCCCACCGCCTCTCCACCATCCAGAAGGCGGACCAGATCGTCGTCCTGGAGGACGGGCGCGTCGTCGAACGGGGTCGGCACGCCGAGCTCCTGGACCGGAACGGGACCTACCGGCGCCTCCACGACCTGCAGTTCCAGGCATGACCGGCGGGGTGCCCGACGAGTCCCTTGCGCACCGCCTCCAGTACGGTGCCTTCCGTCTCGCCCGGGGTCTCCTGGCGGCCCTTCCCCGGTCCGTCGCCCTGGGGTTCGGGGACGTGGTGGGATGGCTGGTGGCGGTGGTGGTCCGGGCTCGCCGGAAGGCGGTGGACGCCAACCTGCGGCAGGCGTTCCCCGAGGCGACCCCCGCCTGGCGGGCGCGCGTGGCGCGGGGGGCATACCGCCACCTGATCCGGGAGTCCCTGGCGACATTCCTGATGGCCGATGCGAGCAGGGACGACATCCTCGGCTCGATCCGGATGGATGCGGGCGTCCTGGAGGCGCTCCGGGCGGACCTGGAGGCGGGTCAGGGAGCGGTCCTCGTCACCGGACACCTCGGGAACTGGGAGGTGGGTGGCGCCTGGCTCGCCGCCCGGGGCGTGCCCCTGGACGTCGTCGTGCAGGTCCAGCGCAATCGTCGTTTCGACGCCGACCTCCGGGGCGCCCGGGAGGAACTCGGCATGCGGACGATCCCGAAGCAGGATGCGCCCCGGGGGGTCCTTCGGGCCCTGCGGGCGGGCCGGGCGGCGGCCCTGGTGGCCGACCAGAACGTGACGGTCGGCGGCGTCTTCGTGGAGTTCTTCGGGCGGCCCGCGGCCACGGCACGGGGCCCCGCGGTGTTCGCCCTGCGGTCCGGTGCCCCGCTCTGGCTGGGCGCGGCGATCCGGACGCCCGACGGTCCGACCCCCTATCATATGAGGCTGGAGCGTGTGGAGATCGACGCCTCCGGCGACCTCGAGGTCGACGTCCGACGACTGACGGAACGGCACGTGGCGCGCCTCGAGTCCTGGATCCGGGAGGTGCCGGAGCAGTACTTCTGGCACCACAAGCGATGGAAGACACGTCCGGCGATTCCGGAACGCGGGGATCCGGGCGATCATATAACTGCAGGACACGACTCTCCCGGAGGATTCCCTTGATCTACGTCTGCATTCCTTCCCGGAACGAGGCCGGTACGCTGGGGCCCGTCCTGTGGAAGGTCCAGAAGGTCTTCCGCACGTTCGGCCGCGAGTTCCGCCTCGTGGTCCTCGACGATGCGTCGGACGACGAGACGGGCGAGATCCTCGAGCGGTACCGGGATCATCTCCCCCTGGACGTGATCCGCTCCGACGAGCCCCTGGGGTACGGCCCCGCGGTGGATCGGCTGCTCCGGCACGTCGCCGCCCAGGCCCCCTACCCGAAGCGGGATGCGGCCGTGGTGCTCCAGGCCGACCTGACCGAGGACCCCACAGCGCTGGAGGACCTGGTGAAGACGCTCGAGGGGGGTGCCGACGTGGTGGCCGGCTCCGCCCTGGACGTTCCCGGCGACGCACCCTCCTCCCTGCGATGGGGACGGCGGCTCGCCCCCTGGGTCCTCGGGCGCACCTGGAAGGCCGCCCCGGTCCAGGACCCGGTATGCGGGCTCCGTGCCTATCGGGTGATCGTCCTCAAGAAGGCCCTCCGGAAGGACGACTCCCCGCTGGCGTCCGCCCCGGAGCCGTGGGTGGCCAATCTCCAGCTCCTCCGCCGGGTGGCGGGGTTCGCGCGCCGGGTGGAGGACCTGCCCCTCGTCACGCGGTACGGCCTGCTGGTCCGGGAATCCCGGTTCAGGACGGTGCCGGTGCTCCGGTCTCTGCTGGCCCTCCGAAGCCTCGGGTGGACGCCGGACACGCTTCCCGGGGACCAGGGACCGCAGGGCGACGGCCGGGAGCGGGCGGCATGAGGGCCCGGGCCGGACTGCCGTCTGCCCTGATGGCCCTGGCGGCGGCCGCGGGCCCTCTCGCGGCGCAGAGCGGGAGCGGCATCCAGATCGACGAGCGCCTCGCGCCCGCCACGGACTCGGTGGCCTTCATGGACGTACCCTTCGAGCTCGGCGAGGAGCTGACCTACGAGGTGAAGTTCGGGTGGTGGACCGTCGGGGAGGGGTTCCTCAAGGTCTTCGAGGACCTCGAGGCCGTCCGGGGGAACCCGAGCTACCGTGTGCAGATGGGGCTCGAGGGCAAGAGCGGGGGCACCTCCATCGAGTACTACTTCGACTCGTGGATGGACGTCCGGAACCTCGCCAGCCACCGCTACATCCAGGACCAGCGCGGGTTCAACGCCCGTTACCGGGAGTACGACATCTTCCCGAAGCAGCGGCGCTGGCACCGTCTGGACTTCGAACAGACGGGCCGGACCCCGTCCGACGTCCCGCTGGACCAGGTCTCCTTCATCTGGTTCATCAGGACGCTTCCCCTCGAGGTCGGGGACGAGTATGTCCTGAACCAGTACTTCAAGGAGGAGGACAACCCGGTGATCATCCGGGTTCTCCGGAAGGAGACCATCGAAGTCCCCGCCGGGACCTTCGAGTGCGTCGTGATCGAGCCCATCATCAAGACGTCGGGGCTCTTCGGGGACGGGGGGCAGGCCGAGATCTACTTCACCGACGACGAGGACCGGCACATGGTCTACATGAAGAGCCGGGTCCGGATCCTGCCGGACATCCACCTTCGGCTCAAGGAAATCAGGTAGCCGTCCGTGGCTCTCACACTGCGCAAGGTCAGGCTGCGGCTCGTCTGGCTCCTGATCCTCCCCTTCCTATGGTACGCCCGCCCCACCCCCACCCTGCTCGTGGCCGGCCTGCTCCTGGCGGCGGTGGGTCTGTGGATCCGGGCCCGGGCCGCGGGATTCATCCGCAAGGAGGAGGCCCTGGCCACCAGCGGCCCCTACGCCCACACGCGGAATCCCCTCTACCTGGGGTCCTTCTTCCTGGGGCTCGGGGTGACCGTGGCCGGAGGACAGTGGATCTTCATCCTCCTCTTCCTCGGCTTCTTCACCATCGTCTACGGCCGGACCATCCGGGGTGAGGCGGAGCTGCTGGAGGGTCTGTTCGGGGACGCCTATCGCCACTACGCCGCCAACGTCCCCCTCCTTCTCCCGCGCCTGACCCCCTACGAGGCACCGGGGGCCTCCGTGTCCCACGGCTTCGACCTGGAACGGTGGAAGGGCAACAAGGAGTACGAGGCCCTGCTGGGCGCGGTGGCGGCCTTCGCGTTCCTCACGTTCCGGATGTTCTGGCCCTGACGCCCCCGGGTCGGGCGTCCGCCTGCATTCGGGCACCGTGGCATCCCCGCCGGCGGCGTTTCTCGTCCTCGCCTTAGCGTTGCTACGGCTCGTCGTCACCGCGCCCTTCAGCCCCCCTCCTGCGGCGCCTCCCACAGGTACAGCACCGGGCCCTCGTGCCAGGCGCCCTTGGCCTGGATGCGGAAGCGGTAGGGGCCGGCCTCGGGGAAGACCACGTTCTGCAGGGGCTCGATGTAGTAGGTGCGGGCTGCGGGGCCGCCCTCGGTGGGCTCGACCACCTCGGTGTAGCCGCTCCCCCTCAGGCTCGGGTTCCCCCGGGGGTCCAGGAGCTCCACGGTGAAGTTGTAGCGTCCGTGGTCGTCGCGGTCCCACTCCAGCACGGTCACGAGGGTGAGGTCGTGCTTGGCCGGAAAGCCGGGGGCGTAGAGATCGTGGTACTGGCCCTCGACGTGCAGACGGCCGTCGGGGCCCTGGTGGGCGCGGTCGCACACCAGGCCGAGAAGGAGCTTCATGAAGGGTCGGGGTCGAGGAGGTTCAGGGCGATCCGGTGGCCGGGGGAGGACCCCAGCCGCCGCCGCCGGGGGAGCGGATGCTCACCACGTCCCCGGGGCGGGCCTGGAAGGTAACCTTGCCCGGGAGGTTCTCCTCCCGGCCCTCGCGGATCAGGACGTTCCGTCCCGGCGCGCCGTCCGCTCCCCCGGCGACCCCTGCCGGCCCGACGGTCCTGCGCTCGGTCAACAGGGTGACCCGGGCATCGGTGAGGAGCTGGAGATCGCGGCGGATGCCGTCCCCTCCGACATGGGTGCCGTCCCCGCCGCTGCCGCGCCGAAGCCCGTAGTGCACGATCCGGAAAGGGTAGGCGTGCTCCAGGGCCTCGATGGGGGTGTTCAGGGAGTTCGACATGTGGGAGTGCACCCCGCTCAGGCCGGGCCCGGCGGCCCCCGCGCCCATTCCCCCGCCCACGGTCTCGTAATAGGCGAATGGCCGGTCCGTCCGGGGGTCGATGCCTCCGGCCGTGGTGTTGTTCATGGTGCCCTGGCTCAGGGCCGGGACCCGTTCCGGGAGGGCGTGGCGGAAGGCGCCCAGGAGCACGTCGGTGATCCGCTGGCTGGTCTCCACGTTCCCCGCCGCGACGCTGGCGGGGGGGGCGGCGTTCACCACCGAGCGCTCGGGCAGGATCCACTCCACTGCCTCGAGGGAGCCGCCCCCGGCCGGGACCTCCACGCCCAGGAGGTCCTGCACGAGGCACCGGAGCACGTAGCGGGTCGCGGAGGCGGTGATGGCCGCGACCGCGTTCACGCCCCCCGGCACCTGGGGGGAGGACCCGGTGAAGTCCACGGTGAGGGCTTCTCCTCGCACCGTCAGCGCCACCCGGATCGGGATCCGTCCCGATCCGAACCCGTCGTCCTCCAAGGCGTCCTCCGCCTCGTAGCGTCCGTCCGGGATCGCCCGCAGCCCCGCCGCGATCAGGCGGTCGGCGTAGGCGACCAGGTCGGCCATCGCCGTCCGGACCGCGTCGAGCCCCCGGCGTTCGACCAGGTCCTGGAGCCGGGTGGAGCCGGTGTGGAGCGCGGCCAGCTGGGCCTCGAGGTCACCGGCTCGCTCGTCGGGAGTGCGCACGTTGGCCAGCACCAGGCGCCACAGGTCCTCGTGCCGGGCTCCGTGCCGGAACAGACGGACCGGCGGGATCCGGAGTCCCTCCTGGACGATCTCCCGGGCGAGGGGCATGGACCCGGGCGCCATCCCTCCTACGTCGCTGTGGTGCGCCCGTGAGGCCACTAAGCCCAGAAGGTGGGCCGCGTCCCCGGGGCCGGCGGCCGCCACGTACACCGGCGCCAGAAGCGTGATGTCCGGGAGGTGGGTCCCGCCCCGGAAGGGGTCGTTGACCATCGCCACGTCCCCCGGCTCCAGCGTGCCGAGCGCCTCCAGGCTCGCGGTGACGCTCATGGGCATGGCACCCAGATGGACCGGCATGTGGTCTCCCAGTGCCACCGGCGTTCCGACGGGATCGAAGAGGGCACAGGAGTAGTCCCGGCGCTCCTTGATGTTGGGCGAATAGGACGCCCGCCGGAGCGCCGCGCCCATCTCCTCGGTGAGGGCCGCGAAGAGGTGTCGAAAGACTTCCAGGGTCACCGGGTCGGCCGGCCCCGGCAGTTGGCGAGGTCTCATCTCTTGGTTAGCTTCCCCTGCTGAGATTCAATAACTCGGGCGGGCGTGCCCCGCTCACACGACATACACTGGGAGGTGTTCGTGGCCAACTCACTCCTCGATCAGGCTCGCGACGAGCTGTTCAGCCATATCAACCGCTGCGGCGTGCTCCACGCCTCCCCCGAGGACCAGAAGATCTGGATGGGTGAGACGGTGGACTACCTCGCCGAGCGTTACCCCGATCTCGGGGATACGGAGCTCGATACCCTCCACGGGATCGGGATGCGCTTCTGCCAGCCGGCCATCGCTCACGGCGCCGAGAGTACGGCCCGCTCGCAGGACGAGGCAACGGTCGCCTGACCGTAGCAATCGACGCTGCGCCCGCCCGGGTGCGGTCTGAGGACGGGGGCCGGGACCACGCGTCCCGGCCCCTTTCCGTTTCCCGCCGCCCCGGGCGGTAGCGAACCCCCTCCCGAGCTTCTATACTCCTGCCCCTTTTTCCTGCGATCGGTCGGTCCAATGTCCCCTTTCCCGAGTGGGTGCCCGTGACGTCGCGGCGCGATTTCCTGCGGGCGGGCACCGGTGCCGGGCTCGGGGCGGTGCTGGGCGTGCAGCCCCTCAGCGGAGCCCCTGCGGTCCACACCCGTCGACGGGTCGAGCCCACCTGCGTGGCCAGCGGGAACGGCCTCGAGGCCGTCCGGATCGCGCTGGACGCCCTGGCCCGTGGGGACACCACGGTCGAGGCGGTGGTGCAGGGGGTCAACGTCGTCGAGGAGGACCCTTCGGACACCTCGGTGGGCTACGGCGGGCTGCCCAACCTGGACGGGGTGGTCCAACTCGACGCGTCCGTCATGCACGGCCCCACCCGGGGTGCCGGTGCCGTTGCCTGCCTGGAGGGGATCAAGCGGCCCTCGCGGGTGGCCTTGGACGTGATGCGCTTCACCGACCACCACCTCCTGGTGGGCGAGGGTGCCCAGCGGTTCGCGGCATCGATGGGGCACCCGGTGGAGAACCTGCTCACCGACGAGTCACGGCAGCGCTGGATCGAGTGGCGTGCCCGCCTGAGCGACACCGACGAGTACCTGCTCCCCGGTGAGTCCGGCGAGCCGGTGGAGGCCTTCCGGGACCCCGATGGGTTCGGGGACGGGCTCCTGGATTCCCACGACGGCTTCCGGCCCTGGGGCACGATCAACTGCAACATCGTGTCCGCCGACGGCAGCCTCTCGGGGGTGACGACGACCTCGGGACTGGCCTACAAGATCCCGGGCCGGGTCGGGGATTCCCCGATCATCGGGGCGGGCCTCTACGTGGACGACGATGTGGGGGCGGCGGGCTCCACCGGGCGGGGCGAGGCGGTCATCAAGACCTGCGGCTCCCACACGGTGGTGGAGGCCATGCGCGGGGGGATGTCCCCCACCGACGCCTGCCTCGAGGCGCTGCGGCGCATCGTCCGCTTCACCGTGGAGGAGCGCCTGCAGGACACGGACGGACGCCCGAACTTCAACGTGAACTACTACGCGGTCGACCGGAACGGGATGTGGGGCGGTGCCTCCATCTGGTCCGGTGCCCGCTACGCGGTCAACGCCGGCGGCGACGCCCGCCTCGAGGATGCCGCGTACCTCTTCGAACGAGCCTAATCAGAGCGACATGGTCAACGGTTGGCATACACAGAAGCCCGTTTCCTCCGAGGGCATCCCCCTCAAGGGCAAGAAGATCCTCCAGCAGTACTACCTCGGACAGCGGATGGAGTCGCCCCAGGGGGGCACTCTCCACCTGCTGCGCATCCGTCCCGAAGCCGACGGGTCCGGCACCGTCCTCATGGAGTGCTCCGTGAGCTCCCTCCGGTACGAGCTCGAGGTGCCCAAGGCCACCCGGACGGAGAAGACCCGGATCAAGGAGCAGCAGAAGGAGGGGCGGGACCCCACCTGCCCCCGGCACACGGATCCGACGGAGAAGCTCCTCCGCTCGGGTGCCGCGCTCGTCTGTCCGCGCTGCGGCGTCCAGTACGGGAAGTCGTCGTAGGTGTCCGGTACCGGATGAACGTCCCGGCCGGGTGTCGCTCCCCTCGTCGGGGCACGCCTGCCCGGCACGGTCCACCGTAACGAAGCGGGCACGATCGAATCGCAGTCCAGGCGCCCCCCCCCGGAACCGGGGAGCGAAGCGCCGTCGAGGGTGGTATCGTACGGGAAGCGCATGTAGATTCCCGCTCATCCCCCGGATCGGGCCGGTCCACCCTCAGGAGGGAACGCAGATGCCAGAAGGATTCCTCAGTTCAGAGGAATACGACGAGCAGGCGCACCAACTCTACAACGCAGGCGACTACGACGGGGCCCTCGAGATGCTCAGGGAGGGCCTCTCGCTGTATCCCCACGCGGTGGACCTCTACGTGGGGCTCGGCTACGCCCGGCTGGCACGGGAGGAGTTCGCCTGGGCCCGGAAGGCGTTCGAACGGGCGGTGGTCCTCGATCCGGGGCACGAGGACGCCCTGGTCGGCCTCGGGGAGACCCTCCTCCGGTTCGGGGACCGGAGCGGTGCCCTCCGCCTCTTCCGCGAGGTCCGGGACCTCGGCTTCGAAGAGGACCTGGAGCTGATGCTCACCATGGGCAGGGCCCTGTACCGCGAGCGCATGTACACCGACGCCCGGGACGTCTTCGCCCGGGCCGCCGCGGCGCGTCCCGACAGTGGCGAGGCCGCCGCCTCCCTCGGATACACGCTCCACAGATTGGGCGACGAGGTGGGAGCGGGTCGGCAGGTGCGGCGCGCCCTGCGCCTCGACCCGGACCTTCACGACGCACGGATCTACCTGGGACATCTCCTCTACGACCGTGGGGACTGGGAGGGTGCGCTCCGGGAGTTCGAGCGGGTCCCCCCGGTGGAGCACTGGGACACGCTGGCGGTGTGGCGGATCATGGAGCTCAAACGGGCGCTGTGGCACATGGAGTCCGGGGACTCGCGGCTGGCTCCGTGGGAGGCGCGGCTCAAGGAGCTCGAAGCCCTGGAGGATCCCATCGATCGCCTCCTGTCGGAGATCGAGGCCGGTGTGGAGGGCGTGAGCCCGGACGTCCTCGATCCCTCCCAGCTCGAGCTCTTCCACGAAGGGACCGACGACGGCGTCCGGGTCCAGGTCCGGCTCCAGGACGGGACCATGTGCCGGGGCACGTGGCTCTCCGTGGTCCGTCAGATGCGGGACGCCACGGGCTTCAGCCACGAAGGGGTGCTCGAGTTCATGCGCCGCATGGCCGAGCGCTGGCACGAGGCGAGCGGCGTCGAGATCCCCTTCCAGGACCCCGAGACCTTCCTCAGGGCCGCCGACGAGGCTCGACTGCTCTTCCTGGACGTGACCGCGGGCCCCGAGGTGGACGAGGCCGATGACTGAGGGCGTCCTGCCGCGCTTCCACTCTGCGCTGGTCGAGGCCCTCCGGGTGCGGGACGCCGAGCACCTGGGCCGCCCCTTCACGGTGGCCGAGATCTACCAGGATCTCGTCCCCTACGGCACCCACAGGGAGCTCCTGGGCGTCGAGATGAACGGGGACTACGAGCATGCCCTCCTTCGGCTGCTGGCCGGCGAGGGAGAATACGTGGAGATCGAGTCCGAGGCCGCCCTCCGGGAGATCCGGGAGGAGCTCGACTCGAACAATCCCAACACGGGTCTGTACAGGGAGTTCGCCGCGGTGGACGCCCGGCTCAACGTGGCCCGGATCGGGGATGCCATTCCCCTGGCGGGGCGGCCTGCGGCCCCCGAGGCGGACATCGCGCCGCCACCCAACGACGAGGAGAACGACATGGACGAGGGTTCTGGCGAGCCGATGTACGACGACGCCGAAGACGACGCGATCCAGAACGTGCCCCTGGGAGCGTTCGCCACGTCGGGGCCCCTGGATCCGGAGATGGTCGAGGAGTCCGGCGGCGGCGCGACGCTGTCCGATGCACCCGAGGTGTGCCGTTGGTGCCGGGAGACACTCCCGCAACGGGACAACCTGAACTACTGCCCCTTCTGCGGCACCGACGTCACCCTCGTCCCGTGCCAATCCTGCGGCGAGGCCCTGGAGCCCACCTGGAGGTTCTGCATCGCGTGCGGTACCGAGGCGCCGTCCGAGGACTGAGGCGGCTCCCGCTCCTGGCTCTGGCCGCCCTGTCCACCTTGGCTTCGGCGGCCTGCGAGGAGCCTGAGCCCGAGGGTCCCCCCCTCGATCCCCTCCTCCGGGACTCGCTCCCGGACGCCGAGGGGATCGGCCTCCGGATCGTCGAGATCGGCTTCGGGTCCAGGGGCGAGGAGCTCGTGCCGGATTCGCTCGAGATCCGTGTCGGCGACCGCGTCGACTTCCGCACCCTGGACGGAAGCCCCCGGGTGGCGCGCTTCCGTGTCATGGGCCTCGACGAGGACCAGTACCGCTTCCTCACCGACGGGAGCGGCCTCATGAGCCCGCCGCTGGTGGCGGCCGGCTCCCACTGGATCGTGCACTTCGAGCGAGCCCCGGCCGGTCGCTACCCCTTCGAGGTCGAGGGGCCCCTGGGGACGGTGGAGGGCGTCCTGTGGGTCGGTCCCCCCGGGACGTAGCCTCCTCTCCGCCGTATACTCCTCCTCCCCCGACCCGAGCGTCCCTACCGCATGCCACGCATCGCCATCATCCCGGGTGACGGGATCGGTCTCGAAGTCACCCGCGAGGCCGTTCGCGTCCTGGAATCCGCGTCGGCCCACTGGGGCTTCCCACTGGAGCTGGTCCACTGGGACCTGGGCGCCGACCGCTTCCTGCGCGAGGGGGTCACCATCACCGACGAGGAGTTCGCGTCGCTCGCCGGGGACCACGACGCCATCCTCCTGGGTGCCCTCGGCGATCCCCGGGTGCCCGGGAACGAGCACGCACGGGACATCCTGCTGGGGCTCCGCTTCCGCCTCGACCTCTACGTGAACCACCGTCCTGCGGTCCTGTACGATGCGCGCCTCAGCCCGCTCCGGGACATGGAGGATCGGCCGGTGCGGCTGGATGTCTTCCGGGAGAACACCGAGGGCGTCTACGTGAACCTGGGGGGCGGATTCAAGGTGGGGACCCCCGACGAGGTGGCGATCCAGGAGGACCTGAACACGTGGAAGGGCGTGGAGCGCATCGTCCGAGCGGCCTTCGCCTTCGCCCGGGACGCCGAGCGCCGCCGGGTGACCCTGGTGGACAAGGCGAACGCCATGCCGGCGGCGGGGCGCCTGTGGCGCCGGGCCTTCCAGGCGGTGGCCGAGGAGTACCCGGAGGTGGAGACCGACGCCATGTACGTGGACGCCATGGCCATGGACCTGGTGCGACGCCCCGATCGCTACGAAGTGGTGGTGACCTGCAATCTCTTCGGCGACATCCTCAGCGACCTGGCGGCGGAGATCACCGGAGGGCTGGGCATGGCTCCCTCGGCCAACCTCCATCCCGGCCGCCACGCCCTGTACGAGCCGGTCCACGGGTCGGCCCCGGACATCGCCGGACAGAACCGGGCCAACCCCATGGGGGCCATCGCCTGTGCCGGGCTGGTCCTGCGGCAGCTGGGCGAGGTCGACGCCGCGGACCAGGTGGAGGCCTCGATCCGGGCGGCGCTGGAGGCCGGGGTCGTCACGGCGGATCTGGGTGGGGATCGGGGGACCGAGGAAGTGGGTGAATGGATCGCCTCCAGGGTGGGGCGGAACGAGGGAGGAAGCGCGTGAGCACCGAGCGGCGTTCCCTGGGCAGCATCCTCCTGGACCTGGGCCGCATCCAGCCCGAGGATTCCAAGCGGGCCCTGGACTACCAGCGGGAGCACGGCGGGTACTTCGGAGAGGCCCTCGTGGCCCTGGGGGTCCTGACCCAGGACGAGATCGAGTGGGGGCTCGCCTCCCAGTACGACCTCCCCCACGTGTTCCCCGACCCGGCGGCGGTGGATCCGGACGCCGCCGCCCTGGTCTCGCCGGAGTGGGCCCTCGCCAACCTCACCCTCCCTGTGATGCGGGCGGCGGGCACGCTCACGGTCCTGGTGGATTCTCCGCTCCGGACCGAGCCCGCGGAGGCGTTGGCCGAGCGGCTCGGGATGGGGCTGCAGCTCGCTCTGGCGGCGCCGACCCAGATCCGGGAGGTCATCCGGCAGGTCTACGCCCGGGGCACCGCCCGCCACGAGGAGGGGCCCTCGCTGCCCTGCAGCCTCGAGGAGGCGCTCAGCCGGGTCGCGGCGGCCGGTGCACAGCGCTTCGGGATCTCGGTGCGAGGGTCCAGGGCGGGGTTCTGGTGGGACGACGGGGGGACGGTGCACCGCCGCCCCCTGGATGCCCGCTGGTCCGGCGTCCTCGACGAGCGTGTCTCCACGGTCCTCTCCGCGCTGGACGTCGACGACTCCCCCACCGTCCTCGAGGCCACGCTGGATCTCGACGGGGTGGCCACCCCGGTGGAGGTCCGCTTTCTGGCGGACCAGGGTGGGCGCGAGCTCCTCTTCCGCCCCCTCATGGACGAGGACTCTCCCGTCCACCGGTTCAACCCGCCTCCGCCGGGTGTGGTCACCGAGGTGCGCCTCCTGGCCCGGTCGGGCGCCGCGCGCTTCATCGTGACGGGGGAGCCCGGCCCTGTGGCCGCCGAGGTCCTGCCGCATCTCCCCGAGCTCTTCTTCGACCGGTCGTGGCGGAGCGTCCACGTCCGGGACGGGGAGGGCGGCGGCGAGGGATTCGCGGTGGATCTCTCCGCCGGCGGAGAGGCGACCCCCGGGGAGCGGCTCGAGGCGCTCCGGGCCTTCCACTTCGATGTCGTCACGGTGGCGCTCGAGGGCGGGCCGGGCACATGGTTGAACGGGGCCCTGGACGTCGCATCGGTGGTGTTCGTCCTCTGGAACGATGCGGACGACACGGGCCCCGCCGCAGCAGCCGGCGTGCGCTGGCGCCTGCACCTCGCCCGGGCGGACGGGGACCACATCGAGTGGACGCTGGACCCCCTGGACCGCTAGTGATGTGTCACCGAAATCTGATCGCCATCGAGGGGCTGGAGGCGCCGTCCCAGCGAGGCGGAACGAAGCGGCGTAGCGAAGCTACGGCAATGAGTTCCAACGACGTCTGGGGCGGATGCATCCGGCCCCGAATGGCAACACGACTTCGGTGACACATCACTGACCCGAACCTCACCCACCACGGTTTCTCACGCATGGCGCAGATCGATCAGTTCCTGAAGGTCCTCGTGGAGAAGGGGGGCTCCGACCTCCACCTCACCACCGGCGCCCCGCCGGTCATGCGGGTCCACGGGAACATGCAGCGGGTCAAGTTCCGGGAGCTCACGCCGAAGGACATGGAGACCCTGATCTACGAGATCATGGAAGAGGAGTGGCGCATGCGCTTCCTCGACACCCAGGATTTCGACTTCGCGTACGAGATCGAGGGGCTGGCGCGGTTCCGGGTCAACGTGTTCTGGCAGCGGAAGGGGCTCGGCTGCGTGATGCGCACCATTCCGTCCGACATCCTCACCGCCGACCAGCTCGGCTTCGGGGACGCCATCCGGAAGCTGTGCATGCTCACCCGGGGGCTGGTCCTGGTCACGGGCCCCACCGGTTCGGGGAAGTCCACCACCCTCGCGGCCATGGTGGACCTCATCAACGAGACCCGGCAGGACCACATCCTCACCATCGAGGATCCCATCGAGTTCACCCATCCCAACAAGAAGTGCCTGGTGAACCAGCGGGAGGTGGGCACCAACACCAAGTCGTTCGCGAACGCGCTGCGGGCGGCGCTGCGCGAGGACCCGGACGTCATCCTGGTGGGGGAGATGCGGGACCGGGAGACCATCGAGCTGGGGATCACCGCCGCCGAGACCGGGCACCTGGTCTTCGGCACGCTCCACACCAACTCGGCGCCGAAGACGGTGGACCGGATCATCGACGTCTTCCCGTCGGATCAGCAGGAGCAGATCCGGGCCATGCTGGCGGAGTCCCTCAAGGGCGTCATCTCCCAGGTGCTCCTCCGGAAGAAGGGCGGCCAGGGCCGTCTGGCGGCCCAGGAGATCATGGTGGGGACGTCGGCGGTGGCGAACCTCATCCGGGAGGGGAAGATCCACCAGATCCCCTCCATGATCCAGACCGGGAAGAAGGACGGGATGCAGCTCCTGGACCAGCACATCCTGGAGTATCTGATGAGCGATCAGGTCGACGCCCGGGAGGCCTACATGAAGTCCAACAACAAGCAGGCCTTCAAGCAATATCTCGACGAGCCGCCCCCGGCGATGGAGTTCGTCTAGGCCCGACCTCTTCCGCGGGCAACCCCGACGCTCAGTTCATCGACCCCGCGAGCCGCGACTCGTGATGGTGGGCCTCCTTCCAATCGTCCCCTTCCCGCACCCAGACGGCCGTGACCCGGGTGGCGATGTCCTCGGTCACACCTGCGACGGTCCGCGGTCCGACGAGATAGAACGTGAGGACGGCGACGTCGCCATAGACCTGAGCGTTGAAGTGGTTGATGTAGACGTTGGCGGTCCCATAGTCGAGCTGAGCGCCCATGCGCTGCGCAGACTCCACGCTGCCGGACTCATAGAGCAGTCGGCCGTCGTGGGGAAACCAGCTCATTTCGGGGAGGTGCTGCTCGCCGACCGTCGCCAGGTCCCCGGCGTGGATCGCCGCGTAGTGCTCTTCGACGACGGAGCGGAGTTCCTCCAACGTCTGTCCCGCCACGGGTGCTGCGAGCAGGACGAGGAGCCCGAGACCTGCCGTCGCCGATGCCGAACACATGCGTCCTCCTGGACCGAGTCGACCGAGGGAGTAGCCACGATCGCGAAAACGTATCGCTTCCCCGTTATCCCGGGACGCCACCGTGCGGCCCCTTCCACCGGTCACGAACCCGCCTCCACGGAACGGGTCGGGCTCGGACCACCCGTATCGGTGTAGATTCGGGGGCGACCGGGGCGACGGCGCCCCGGGACCCCACCCGACATCGAGGCACGCCATGGGCACGCAGGGCCATTCAAGGGACGTCGTCTTCCTCTCCGGCAAGCGGACCGGGTTCGGGTCCTTCGGGGGATCCCTCAAGGACCTCTCGGCCACCGACCTGGGCGTGGTCTCGGGACAGGCGGCGCTGGAGGCCTCGGGCGTCCCCGCCGAGCTCATCGACCACGTGGTGTACGGCAACGCCCTCCAGACCTCCGCCGACGCCATCTACCTCGCCCGCCACGTGGGTCTGCGGGTGGGCCTCCCCCAGGAGACGCCCGCCGTCACGGTGAATCGCTTGTGCGGTTCCGGATTCCAGGCCCTGGTCCACGGGGCGATGGAGATCCTGGTGGACGACGCCCGTGCTGTGCTGGCCGGCGGCACCGAGTCCATGAGCCAGGCCCCCCACGTGGTCCGAGGGGCCCGGTGGGGCAAGCTGCGGCTCGGCGAGGCCGGCGGGTTCTTCGAGGATATGCTCTGGCAGGCCCTGGAAGACAGCCAGTGTGGTCTCACCATGGCGCAGACCGCCGAGGAGCTCGGCGATCGCTACGGCGTCACCCGGGAGGGATCCGACGAGGTGGCGCTCCGGTCCCAGCAGCGGGCCAAGGTGGGCTGGGCCAAGGGGCACTTCGACGCCGAGATCACGCCGGTGACCATCCGTACCCGGAAGGGGGAGCAGGAGTACGCCGCCGACGAGCACATGCGGCCTGACGCGACGCTGGCGGGGCTCCTGGCCCTGAAGCCCTACTTCCGGGAGGGAGGCTTCGTCACCGCCGGCAACGCCAGCGGGATCGGGGACGGCTCCGCCAGCGCGGTCCTGGCCGACGCGGAGTGGGCCGCGGCCGAGGGCTTCGAGCCCCTGGGCCGCATGGTCTCCTGGGCCTTCGTCGGCGTCGAGCCGGCGATCATGGGCATCGGTCCCGCCCCGGCGATCCGGAAGGCCCTGGACCGGGCGGGCCTCACCCTCGACGAAATGGACCTGGTGGAGGTCAACGAGGCCTTCGCGCCCCAGTACCTGGCCGTGGAGAAGGAGCTCGGGCTGGATCCCGAGAAGACGAACGTGAACGGTGGGGCGATCGCCCTGACCCATCCGCTCGCGGCTTCCGGGGCCCGGATCGTCGTCCATCTCCTGCACGAGCTCCGGCGCCGGGGCGGCCGGTATGCCGTGGGCTCCGCCTGCATCGGTGGCGGCCAGGGTGGAGCGGTCGTGGTCGAGGCCCTCTAGAAGGCTGTTGAAGAAAGGAGGTGGACATGACACCAGGGACTTGCGCGTCCGAGAGTAGGCGGAGGACCGAGAGTGATGCCGTAGCATCGGTGAGGGGCTCCAACGACCTCTCGGGCCGCAAGCCCCTGGTGCCCGAAGGGTTGCGGCGGCGCGGGCCCCCCGCCGTCGTTGGAACGCCTCGACGTAGCCAGGGCTATGCCATCGGCGTTCCGCCTTGGCGTCGGACCCGCGGCGCCGCAATCATGCGCCGCCTCCTTTCTTCAACAGCCTTCTAGGAGGCGGGCGTGACCGGACCCGGAGACGACCGCTCGCTGAGCCGGAGGGAGTTCGACCTGGTGATCCGCCGGGCCGCGGACCTGGCGGCCCAGGAATCCGAATCTCGGGGCGACGGACTCAAGGAGGCCGACGTCTATCGCATCGCCCAGGAGGTGGGGCTTTCCGAGCAGCACGTCCGCACCGCCCTCTCCGAGATCCGGGCCGGGGCCGATCCCACGCGGCTGGTGGACCGGGTCTACGGCCCGGCCCGTGTCATCGTGTCCCGGGTGGTACCGGGCTCCCCGGCCACCGTGGGGCAGAACCTGGACGAGTTCATGGTCGGGGGACGTCTGCTGCAGCGGGTCCGGCGCACCGACCGCTACCTCCAGTACCGGCCCGCCGTGGACTGGATCAGCAGCCTGGCCCGGGCCGCGAGCTCGACGTCCAAGCGCTACTACGTGGCCTCCGCCAAGTCGGTGGAGGTCCGGCTGGACGCGGTGGACGAGGATCAGACGCTGGTGACGGTGGAGGTGGATCCCGGCATCCGGGGGGACTGGGTCGCCGGAGGGCTCGCCGGAGGCGGGGCCGCGGGCATCGGCGGCGGGCTCGGTGTGGCCGTCGCCACCGCCAGCGTGGCCCCGGACCTGGTGGGGGTGGCCGCCGGACTCGCCTTCGCCGGCGGGTTCTTCTGGTTCATCAACGCCCTCACGGCCCGGTACCACAAGAGGAAGTGGCTGGAGGTCCGGGCCGAGACGGAAGGCGTGCTGGACCAGCTCGAGTCCGGCGAGTCCCTGGAGCCCCCACCCGCGTCGTGGCGGAAGTGGGTGGAGCGGCAGTTCCACGGAGCCCGGCGCCTCATCGAGCAGGACGACGACGACATCGCTTGAAGCACGAAGCCCGCTCACCGGGCGGGACGACGGCATCGCCAGAGACGGGGCCCGGCCCCGAGGGGACGACACGTGACGATCGAGAAGGTGGGTGTGGTGGGCTGCGGCCTCATGGGCAGCGGCATCGCGGAGGTCTCTGCCCGGGCGGGATTCCACGTGCGGGTGCGGGAGGTGGACGAGGCGGCGCTGGAACGGGGGCGGGCGCGCATCGAGCGCTCCCTGGCGCGGGCGGTGGAGAAGGAGAAGGCCACCGCCGAGGAGCGGGACGCGGCCCTGGACCGCATCGCCTACACCACCGACCTGAAGGAGATGGTCGACCGGGACCTCGTGGTGGAGGCCATCGTCGAGGAGCTGGAGGCCAAGGAGGCGCTCTTCCGGGAGCTGGACGGCATCTGTCCGCCCTCCACCATCTATGCCTCCAACACCAGCTCCCTCACGGTCACGGACATGGCGGCGGCCACCGACCGTCCGGACCGCTTCGTCGGCCTGCACTTCTTCAATCCCGTTCCCGTGATGCGGCTCGTGGAGGTGGTCCGCACCCTGGCCACGAGCGAGGAGACCGCGGAGGCGGCCTTCGAGTTCGCCCGCCGGCTGGGGAAGGAGCCGATCGCGGCCCGGGACACCTCCGGCTTCGTGGTGAACCTCCTCCTCGTCCCCTACATGCTCGACGCGGTCCGTCAGCTGGAGCGGGGGGTAGCGACCGTGGAGGCCATCGACGCCGCCATGACGTTGGGGGCCGGCCACCCCATGGGGCCCTTCACGCTCTGCGACTTCGTCGGGCTCGACACGACCTACCGGATCGCCGAGATCATGTACGACGAGTACCGAGAGGCCCGCTACGCGCCGCCCCCGCTCCTCAAGCGCATGGTCACCCTGGGGCGCTACGGTCGGAAGTCGGGTCGGGGGTTCTACGACTACTCGGGGGAGACCCCGGTGCCTCTCCCCGTGGTCTGAGGCGGGAGGGCCACGGGCGGGTCGGAGGAGCTCTTCCGCAAGGACGGCCCTCGCAGGAAGGGATCCCTCGAGGGGGGACACCCGTATACACGCGAACGGCCCCTCCCCCGGATGGGGAAGGGGCCGCCGGTCAGGGACGTCGGGGTCCCGCGGGGCCTAGCGGCGCCCGGTGCGGCGCTGGCGCCGGCGCTCCCGACGTACGGCAGCCTCCTTCTTGCGCTTGCGCTGCGCGCTCGGCTTCTCGTAGAACCGACGCTTCCGGAGCTCGGAATAGAGCCCGGAGCGCTGGACCTTACGCTTGAAGCGGCGGAGCGCCCGCTCGAGGCTTTCGTTTTCCTGGACCGTAACTTCCAAGGCGATCACCGTCCTGGGTTGGTTGAACAAGACAAAGCTCTACAAGCTAAGAAAACCGCCCGAGGAGCGTCAACCTGTCGGCTCTCGGCGACGAACGGAGGCCGAACGCATGAATCGAGGGCACATGGTGGCCCGTCTGGAGGACCGGAAGGAGCCCTGGGACCTGCTCGTGATCGGAGGGGGGGCCACGGGGGTGGGCGTGGCGCTGGACGCCGCCGCCCGGGGCTACGACGTCCTCCTCCTGGAGGCTCGGGATTTCGGCCAGGGGACGTCGTCCCGGAGCACGAAGCTCGTCCACGGGGGCGTGCGCTATCTCCGCCAGGGCAACGTCCCTCTGGTGATGGAGGCCCTTCGGGAACGGGGCATCCTCCGGAACAACGCACCGCACCTCGTCCGCGACCTGGGGTTCGTGGTCCCCAACTACGACTGGTGGGAGGCGCCGTTCTACGGCATCGGGCTCAAGGTCTACGACGCCCTGGCCGGCAAGTACGGCTTCGGGGCGTCCCGCCTGCTGTCCCGGGACGAGACGCTGGAGCGCCTGCCCACCCTGGAGCCCGACGGCCTCCGGGGAGGCGTGATCTATCACGACGGCCAGTTCGACGACGCCCGACTCCTGATCCACATGGTCCGCACCGCCTGGGAGCAGGGCGGTGTGCTGCTCAACCACACCCCCGTCGAGGGGCTCCTCAAGGATGCATCGGGCTTCGTGTGCGGTGTCCGGGCCCGGGACGAGGTCGGGGGCGGCGAGTACGAGATCCGGAGCCGGGGGGTGGTGAACGCCACCGGGGTCTTCACGGACGCGATCCGGGCCATGGACGTGCCGGACGCCGGCCGGATCATCGCGCCGAGCCAGGGCATCCACCTGGTCCTGGACCGCCGTTTCCATCCCGGGGACGCCGCCATCATGGTCCCGCACACGGACGACGGCCGGGTGCTCTTCGCCGTGCCATGGCACGACCGTGTCCTCGTGGGCACCACGGACACCCCGGTGCCGGAGCCCACCCGGGAGCCCCGGCCCATGGAGGAGGAGGTGGAGTACGTGCTGCGACATGCGGCCCGCTACCTGGACGACGACCCCACCCGGGCCGACGTCCGGTCCGCCTTCGCCGGCCTCCGCCCCCTGGTCCGGGGCGAGGAGGGCGAGGACACGGCGTCCCTGTCCCGGGACCACACCCTGCAGGTCTCCCGGTCCGGCCTGGTCACGATCACGGGGGGCAAGTGGACCACCTATCGCAAGATGGCCGAGGACGCCGTGGATCATGCCAGCGCGGTCGCTGGCCTGGAGCTCCGGCCCTGTCCCACCCGGGATCTCCCGATCCACGGCCACCTGCTTCAGCCGGAGCGCCTCGGGCGGCTCGCGGCCTACGGGTCCGATGCCCGTGAGATCGAGGAGATGGAGCGGGCGCGCCCGGAGCTGGCCGAGCCCCTCCACCCCCGCCTCGACCTGACCGCCTCCCAGGTGGTCTGGGCGGTCCGGGAGGAGCTCGCGGTGCGGCTGGAGGACGTCCTCTCGCGCCGACACCGGGCCCTTCTCCTGGACGCGGCGGCGGCGGTGGACGTGGCCGAGGGGGTGGCCGGGGTCATGGCGGCGGAGACGGGACACGCCGAGGCGTGGATCCGGCGGGAGGTGGCGTCCTTCAGGGCCCTCGCCGAAGGCTACCGGGTGTGACCCGGCGGGGGTCCGGCGGGTGGCTTTGAGCGCCGGCATGCACGAGGGGCTAGATTCTCCTTGCTCGGTGGAGAAACATTTGATTATCGTGCCGACCCGCAAAAGCCGACCCGGACGAGCCCGTCGATGAACCTTCATTCCAGCCACGAGAGTCGTCCCCGAGCCATGGCCGACGTGCCCGGGGCCTGTGAGCTGCCCCTGACCCGCGCGGTCGTGCAGTACCGAGACGCCCACGAGCTCGACACCCCCGGGGGACGGATCCAGGACATCGGCCTGGCTCTGGTCCTCGAGGGGCGCTACGCCTCCTCCGCGGAGGTGGTGGACCTGGGAAGCGGCACCGTGAAGCTGCTGGACCTCAGCCATGAGCTGGTGGTCCTGGACTGGGCCTACGAGCCCACGCTGGAGCACGCGGCGTCTCTGATCCGGGGTGCGGCCTCCGGGGAGGGTGGGGGCGATCTGGAGCGGTTCTGCTTCACCGTGGCGCTGCAGGTGCTGGAGCGGGTCGGGTTCTCGCCCCTCACCCGTCCGACCCTGCTGCGCCTCGGCTTCCGGGACATCTGCCGGGACCTGGACCTCCACGACGGCACGTCCGTCCGGGTGCGCATGGACGGCGGGCGCGTCGTTCGGATCCACCTGGACTACGAGGGAGACACGCTGGTGTTCTCCACCCCCACCGCGGCCCCTGATCCGGTCCTGGAGGAGGTGCTCGCGGTGGCCTGGCCGGGTCAGGACGTCCGGCGCATGGTGCCGGCGAGCGAGGCTGCCGCCGGAGGATACCAGGTCCGGTTCTCCCTCCCCCAGTCGCTGGACGAGGTCCTGGAGCAGATGGCCCTGATCCGGTCGGGGCTCGTCCGCCTCCTCACCCGCTTCGAGCCGGATCGCCTCCAGAGCTTGAACCGGGTCCTCGACACGTTCGGCGATCGCGAGACGTTGGCTCGGCTGCGGCGGTCCCGCGGAGAGGAGCTCCGCACCGAGCGTGTCCACACCGCCGCCCCCGGGGCGGGCACCGTCCACTGACGGCGGGCCGATGATCGACACCGAGACAGGATCGGCCTCGCGGTACGCCTCGAGCGCGCCGCCCCCCATCCACTCCACGTCCCTTCGGGACCGGTACGAGGAGTACTGTCGGACCCAGGGTCGGGAGCTCTTGAACCTGGTTCCCCGGGAGGGGGTCCGGTCGCTGCTCCGTCTGCTGCACGACGTGGACGGGATGCCCACGTCGTCGTCGGACGGGGATTCTGCCTCCGGCGACGCCCTGGACCGACTGGCGGAGCTCTGCCGCCGGCTCCTTCCCCTCCCCCCCTTCAAGGTGTGGACGGAGGATTTCCACCGCGCTCGCTCCGCCTACGCCGGGCTTCCCGGCCCGCCCCTCGCGCCCCGGGCGGAGGACGGCCGGCCCGTCACCGTCGCCGTGCGGGCCCTCACGCACCGATCCGAGCCCTGGGTCGCGGACCTCGCCCTTCGGCCTCTGGAGGGCCGCTGGGTGGGCCACGTGCGCTTCCACCGACCGGGGGATCCCTCCTTCGTGCAGACCGGCGAGATCCTCCGGGAGGACACGCCTCAGGACGTCCGCGAGCGCTTCGGCGACTTCGACGAAGGGACGCTGGTGGCGCTGCTCCGGTCCGCTCTCCCCTGAGCTGATTTTGTAAAGAATCTGCAGCGGCCCTCGTTGCGATTTTTCCTCGCCCCGTCCCCGGAAGCCGTTGTCTCGCGCGGGGATCGCCGAAAAAATATCGAAAAATCCCAACTCGGCGAGCGTCGGGAACAAGCGATTTCGGAAAATGCCCAGTTTACGTTAAGTCATTTTTTCACAATGACTTACGTGCTGTGCACGGAACTACGCCGTTTCCGGGCCCCACCCTTGCGCGTCCGAAAATCCGTTCTTAATCTTGCTTCCCGTCGAGGCGGGAAAGGGTCTTCGGACCAGGAGCCCCTCGGGTATCCGCAGGAGCGGGTACACCGTCACCTTCGTCATCTTTCGGTCACCGGGAAACGCCCATGTGGGAAACTCGTTCCGTCGATTTGAGCGTTCGCCTTCCCCGCGACATCGCTGCCCAAGCAGAGGAAGTGCAACGGACGGATCCCGAGTTCCTCAGCCGGGTCATCCTGTACGGCCTCACCCGCCGGGCGATCTACGATCGGCTGAAGGCGGACCAGGCCGCAGTGGCCGACGAGGGTGCCTCCGCCCTGAGCGTGTCCTGACGCCTCCCCTGTCCCCCTCCGGAGCCCTTGACCCGGACGGGACTCCTTCGTCATCCATTCGGGTGATCCGGACGTTCCGCTTTCAGGCCCCTCGCTGACGCCCAGCGCCGCGGGAGGGTGGTCTCGCGCCCACGCGTGGGCGCGAGAAGGGCTTGCGGACGAGGAGGGGGGTCCGGACATCACCCTGACGAGGGGCAGGCCGTGACCGAACCCGATCTCGAGGACGGGCACCGCCCCGCCGGCGAGGCAGAGGACGCCGTCCTCCGGGCGAAGTACCTGGATTACTGCTCCGCCCAGCTGGCGGATCTGCTGCTCTACCTGTCTCCCGACGAGATCTTCCTCCTGGCGGAGAAGGCCGTCCGGTCCGAGGGCCGTCCCCAACCCGGGTCCTACATGCAGATGATGCAGATCGCGACGGCCTGGCTCTCCACCCGGGTCACCCTGCCTCCCTTCGAGGTCTGGCTGGAGGACTACCGCCGGAATCCGGAGCACTACGAGAGCTATCTCATGGGGTTCTGGGAGAACGAGTTCGAGACCTCCGGCGACACCTGAGCGGCGGTGAGACGCTCTCTCCTCCCCCTGGCGGGCCTGGCCGTGCTGGCCTGCGCCGGAGACGGGGGTCCGGACGAGGTGCCCGAAGGGGAGTTGGCGACGTCGGAACTCCACGTCGTGGGCACTTCCGACCTCCTCGCCATCGTCGAGGACCTCACGGTGCTCGAGGACGGCACGGTGTGGGTCCAGAACTCCGTCGAGCCGCTCTTCCTCGCCTTCGACGGCTCGGGCGGACCGACGGCGGAGCACGGTCGACGCGGTGGCGGACCGGAGGAGTTCGGGGCTCCGGCGGGGTTCGTGGCTGCCGGTCTGGACGGAGACGCGTGGGTCCTGGACCGCCGGCGCAACGTGCTGGTGCGCGTATCGACCCCGGATCTGCCTCGGGCCGAGGTGGGGCTCCCCGGAGAGGTCTTTCCCGTCGCCAGCGTCCTCGGGGGCATGAGCCTGATGAGCCCGCTGGTGCGTACCGCCCGCCTCGGTAACGCGGTCGTCCTCCCCCGGCGCCGCGGCGTGGGTGAGGTGTCCGCCGTGGCCTACTATCGGACGATCTGGGACGCCGACCTGGTCGCCTTCGACCCCGCGACCGGGGGCGTCTCGACGGTGGTGCCCCTGCCCGAGGCGCTGGGCGACATCGGAGCCCATTTCACCGAAGTTGGCGCCGGCTTCCCGCCCTTCCCGTTCTGGTACCGCCTCTGGACCGCGTGCGGCGAGGCGGTCTGGCTACACGACCTGGTCCGGAATCAGCTCCGGGGCTTCACCGCCGACGGCACCGAGCTGGAGCCCGTCCAACTCCCCCCGCCGGCCTTCACCGAGGTGTCTCCCCGGGAGTTCGTCCGCGCGGCCTTCGACCTGATCGCCGCCGAGAGGGTCGGGGCGGTCAGCACCGGCGTCGGTCTCATGTCGTCGGCGGACAGCGCCCGCCTCATCCAGGGGGCCGTCGCCGCGCTGGAGGGCTCGGAGGAACAGCACGCTGCCGTCCTGCCGCAGTACGTCGACCTCCGCTGCGGAGAAGGGGAGGGCGTCCTCTGGCTCCAACCCCTGGACCTCGAGGCCGGCGGCATGCGGGGAAGCGCCACCTGGCTCCGCGTGAGCCCCGACCACACCCTCGCCCGTGTCGACTTCCCCGACCGCTTCCAGCCCTACGTCTTCCGGAGCGGACAGGCCTGGGGCATCACCCGCGACGCCCTCGATGTCGCCACGGTGGCCCGCGTCGACCTCCCCTGACATCCGCCTGGACCTGGCCCGCCACCGGGGTGAACGGGCCGTTCTGAGGTGCCGTGTCGGGGATGCCCCGACCCCCGAATGCAGGCGGCTCCCCGGACGCGTCGCCTCAGAACGGCAGATCGTCGTCGGGTTCGGTGATGGGAGCCGACGGCGCGGGGGAACCGCCCCCGCCGAAGGAGCCTTCCGAGGAACGGCCTCCACCGTCCCCGAAGTCCCCGCCCCCGGACGGGCCCCCGGATCCCAGCATGACCATCTCGTGGGCGACGATGTCGGTCCAGTAGCGGACACCGCCGTTCTCGTCCTGGGTCTGGGAGTACTCCAGCCGACCCTCGACGAAGAGCCGGTCCCCCTTCTTCACGTACTGCTCCACGATGTCCGCCAACCGGCCGAAGAAGGTCAGGCGGTGCCACTCGGTCCGCTCCTGGTTCTGGCCGTTGCGGTCCTGGAACTGGCGGTTCGTGGCCAGGGAGACCTTGGCCACGCGGGACCCCGCCGAGGTGGCCCGGATCTCCGGATCGTTCCCCACGTTGCCGATGAGAAGGACCTTGTTCAGCGAACGGCTCATGAGGCGACTCCTTGGGTGACGCGGTACGTCCAGAGGGGAACGAAGAGGCCTGAACCTAGCCTCGGCCCGGAGGATTTTCCATCGTCCATCCACGTGGGTAGCTTCCGGCCCGACGGGGGGCGTCGAGGCGCCTCCCGACCCCGAACCGAGCAGGAGTCCGATGTCCGATCTGAGTCACGTCAGAGTCGAGTGGGACCAGGAGCTGGCAGTCGTCACCGTGGACCGCCAGGACAAGATGAATGCCCTGAACGCCGAGGTGATCGCCGAGATCGGCGAGGCCTTCAACGGACTCCGGGACGACGACGACGTCCGAGGGGTGATCCTCACCGGGGCGGGGGACAAGGCCTTCGTGGCCGGCGCCGACATCTCGGAGCTCGCCCGCATGGACGCCATGACCGGCGTGGAGGTCAGTCGGGCCGGGCAGGAGGTCTTCCTGGGCATCGAGCGCTTCCCGAAGCCGGTGCTGGCGGCGGTGGGCGGCTACGCCCTGGGCGGGGGATGCGAGTTGGCCCTGGCCTGCCACCTCCGCGTGGCTTCGGAGAACGCCCGGTTCGGGCTCCCCGAGGTGGGACTCGGCATCATCCCCGGGTACGGCGGCACCCTGCGCCTGGCCCGGCTGATCGGCCTGGGGAGAGCCGTGGAGCTCACCCTCACCGGCGAGATGATCGGTGCCGACCGGGCCGAGGCCCTTGGGCTCGTCAGCGCGGTCCACCCCCGGGAGGGCTTCCTGGACGAGGCCAAGGCGTTCCTGCGGAAGGTGACGAAGAACGGACCGGTGGCCCTGCGGAAGGCGCTGGAGTCCGTCTATCACGCCGTGGACGCGTCGACGGCGGACGCCCTGGCGTACGAGTCGTCCCTCTTCGGGCTCCTGGCCTCCACCGAGGACATGAAGGAGGGGATGACCGCGTTCCTGGAGAAGCGGAAGCCCGAGTTCGAAGGGCGCTGAGGCTCCGGCGGCGACGACACGCCGTCGGGGGCACCGCGCCGGTCGGGTGACATGGGGCCCGGTCGGGTGGCCCGGTCCGAGGCCCACGAGGGTAGTGGTCTCGCGGCAACGAGGGAGACGCCGCTGCGGCCCCCTTCCCGAGACCGGTGGCGGCCGCAGGACTCGTGGAGACGGGCCATTCACCGTAGGGCCTGCAGTGCGCCACCCAGCCGGACCAGGACGGCCTCGCGTTCGCGGGTGAGCTGTCTCCAGGTGATCCGGACGACCCGGATGCCGCGGCTTGCGAGATCGGCGTCCCGGCGGCGGTCCCGCTCGAAGGCTCGGCTGGAGGAGTGGTAGGGACCACCGTCGATCTCGATGGCGAGCTGCTCTCGGGGCCAGTAGAAGTCCACCTCGTGACCGGCGATGGTGAGGTTGACCTCCGGCTCGTCGACCTGGGCGCGACGCACCAGTTCGAGGAACAGCTCCTCTCCCCGGGAGCGGGTGAAGGCCGGACCGCCTCCGCCCAGCACCGCCCTCAACTTTTGGATCCCTCGCCGCCCGGAATGCCGGGCGGCGACCCCGGCGAGTTCCTGCTCGCTGACGAGGCGCAGGGCCACGCCCTCGGCCACGGCCTTCTCGAGGGCGATCGGACGGAGGTCGGCCGCGAGGTCGCAAAGTGTGCGGGCCGGTGTGGTCACCGGAACGCCGTGCCGGTAGGTCACTTCGTTCTGACCCAACGTGCCGACGCGGCGGGTGCGGATCCCCGGGCGCCGTCTTCCGCCTGAACGGAGGGAGACCTCGACCGCTGCGGGTCGAAGCGATCCCTTCAGGAGTTCCCATAGCCGGCCGGCGCTCCGATGGCTGAGCCAGGCGTCCGGCCCACAGGCCAGGCAGGCCGCCATCTCTCGGGACAGGGGCGCCTCGACCGGGCCGACCCGATAGACGCCTCGATGGATGGGCTGGAGCCAGAGGGTGCGGACGCGGTGGTCGATGATGTCGCGGCCGACGCCGTGGGCAAGGAGCTGGTGGCGCGTGACGATCCCCTGCTGTCGGGCAGCGATGCGGAAGGCGACGCCGTCGAACGTGGGTGCGGACGTGGGCTGGTGGATACGGGACATGTCGCGATCGGTGGACCGGTTCGGGCTCACGGGGTGGTGCAGCGGTGGTCGGGTTGGGGTCGGAGGGAGGGGGGCACGACGTGAGACACCCAGGCAGGGGATCTGGGAGGACCCGATCGCGGACAGCGAAGCAGGCGGGACGGCGCGGGGTCGGGTGGGGATCGAGAAGGGTCGTGAATCCGACTCGGCGGGGAGTCGGGAAGCCGAAGTGCTCTATTGACCGGCCCGGGGGCGGTCAATAGAGCACAGCGCGCGTCCGTCTCCGGGCCCGTGTTGCGCTCACCGGCCTGAGGCCGGAGAAGCGATCACGGGCGCGATCCAGCCGAACGAAGCGCTGCATTCACGACCGAGGTCTCGACGGTCGCGCCGGACGTCGGGCGCTTCCATGATC
Organism: Longimicrobiales bacterium; assembly: GCA_035464715.1. Classification (GTDB taxonomy): domain Bacteria; phylum Gemmatimonadota; class Gemmatimonadetes; order Longimicrobiales; family Gaopeijiaceae; genus Gaopeijia. The sequence goes on along the minus strand of DATHRY010000312.1, from coordinate 6,430 downwards.
ATCTCGGCCAGGCGAAGGAAGGCGGCGACGCCGGGGCAGTCGGCCGGGGGAGTCGGCCACCACGCCCGCGTCTCAGGTGACGTCCAGCAAGGTGCCGATGCGGATCACCCGGTTCAGGCGGAGATCCCACTCCACCACGTAGCCGTCCTCCAGGGTGAACTCCGGTGAGTAGAACCCCTGATCCCCCGAGGTCCGGCTCCACAGCCGGTAGGTGCCCGCGACCTGCCGGTCGATGTCGAAGCTCCCGGAGTCGTTGTGATGCACCCGGCCGAGCCGCTGTACGTTGCCGAGGGCCGGGACGAGGTGGATCGTCCGCTCGACGGGGGAGTGCTCGTTGTTGATGACGATCCGGGCCGTGGCCCTGGATTCGCCGGGGAAGGAGGTCGTCGCGCAGGCCGCCACGAGGACTGCGACGCACGCGACGAGGGCTCCCCGGACGGTCCGCGTCATGGGTGTCTCCGGGTCGGGTGTGTACTCCCTATACGCCCCCTTCGAAGGCGTGTGTCAAGGATGCCATCGACGCCCCCGGCCGCGCCACCCCCCGCCGTGCCGGAAGTCCAGTTTTCACAAGGGCTCCGGGCGGCCCGGCCGGGTTGGACTGGGGGGCCCGGAAATGCTAGATTTCCCTATGGATTCCACCCCTCCCGTCACCGCCTCTTCGTGCGTCTGAGCGAGCTCTCCCTGCGCCACTTCCGGAACCTGGGGTCCCAGGAGTTGACCATCCCCACGGAGGGGGTGGCGCTGGTCGGAGAGAACGCACAAGGAAAGTCGAATTTCCTGGAGGCGATCTACTACCTGGAGACCCTCCGCTCCTTCCGGGGCGCTCGGGACGACCAGCTCGTCGCCTTCGAGGAGGACGTCTTCCGGGTCGTGGGCACCATGGAGGACGCCCGCAACCCCCGGGTGGACGCCTTCCACGTCGCCGCCGCCTTCCAGCGGCGGGGCCGGAAGAAGAAGGTCACCCTGGACGGTGAGGAGCCTCCCCGGCTGGGGGACGCCCTCGGCCATCTCGGGGCCGTGATCTTCTCGCCTGCGGACGTGGCGGTGGTCAACGACGGCCCGTCGGAGCGGCGGCGGTTCCTGGACATCGTGCTGTCCCTGAACGCAACCGGGTATCTGGAGGCGCTGCAGCGCTACCGGCACGTGCTCGGACAGCGGAACGCGGCCCTCCGGGACAACCAGCCCGAGGCGGTCGTCCGGGTGTGGGATCCGGCGCTCGTGGCCTCCGGGGCACGGGTGGTCGAGGGTCGCCGCCGCTGGCTGCGGGAGCGGGAGGGGATCTTCTGCCGCTACTACCGGGAGGTGTCGGGGGGGCAGCGGGCCGGCATGGAATACCGGCCGGGCTTCTCCCTGGACCCCGGGGCCGCGGACGGCGAGGCCGTCGAATCCGCCTTCCGGGAAGCCCTGCGGAGCACCGCCGACCGGGAGGCCCGGACGGGCACCACGGTGGCGGGGCCCCATCGGGACGAGGTACGGCTCTACCTGGACGGTGAGCGGGAGCTGGACGTCCGGGACTTCGGTTCGGGCGGTCAGCGACGGACCGTGGCTCTGGCCCTGCGGCTGGCGGAGGCCGCCACCATCAAGGACTCCCGGGGGCGCCATCCGGTCATCCTCCTGGACGACGTCTTCGCGGAGCTGGACGCCGGCCGCAGCGAGCGGGTCCTGGACCTGATGGACCGGGAGGAGCCGGGTCAGGTGATCCTGACGGCGCCCAAGGAGTCGGACGTCCGGTTCCGCCGCGAGTCCCTGCCCCGCTGGCGTATCGCCTGCGGGCGGATCGAGGCTTGAGATGGACCGGGAGACCAGGGCGCGTCGGGGCCGGACCGGGGGAGGTGCCCGCAGGAGGCGCGACAGCGAGCCGGAGCGCGTCCAGGACGTGCTGGAGGAGTTCCTGGAGTCGGTCGGCGTCGCCGGCGACCTGGAGCGGCAGTCGGTGCTCCAGGAGTGGCCGGAGCGGGTGGGCGAGGTGATCGCCCGGGTAACCCGGGCCCGGTCGGTGGCCGAGGCGACGCTGGTCGTGGAGGTACGCTCGAGCCCCTGGCTCATGGAGCTGAACATGATGAAGGGCGAGATCCTGGAGCGGATCAACCGGGGGCGGGACACCCCGGTGGAGAAGCTCGTCTTCGTGATGTCGCCGGAAGGATAGTGGGTGGGGTCCGGGGGACGTCCCCGGGCCGATGGATTGACACGCAGCGGGAACAGAAGAGTTCATGGCCGACAAGAAGAAGTCCGGGAACGGGGAGTATACCGCAGGGCAGATCCAGGTCCTCAAGGGACTGGAGGCGGTCCGCAAGCGGCCCGGCATGTACATCGGGTCCACGTCGGCCCGGGGGCTGCACCACCTGGTCTACGAGGTGGTGGACAACTCCATCGACGAGGCCATGGCGGGCTACTGTTCCCGTGTCGAGGTGACGATCCACGAAGGGGACGGGATCACCGTGCAGGACGACGGCCGGGGGATCCCGGTGGACGTCCACCCCACCGAGAAGGTGCCCGGGGTGGAGCTGGCCATGACCACCCTCCACGCCGGCGGGAAGTTCGACAAGGACACCTACAAGGTCTCCGGCGGACTCCACGGGGTGGGCGTGAGCGTGGTGAACGCCCTGTCCGAGCGGCTCGAGGTCGTGGTCCGCCGGGAGGGGCGGGAGTACCACCAGCGCTACGAGCGGGGCATCAAGACGAAGGAGCTCGAGGAGCGGGGTGCCACCAAGGGCCAGGGGACGACGGTCTCGTTCCAGCCGGACCGCGAGATCTTCACGGAGACCGAGTACAACTTCGACACCCTGTCGAATCGCCTCCGGGAGCTGGCCTTCCTGAACAAGGGCCTGGAGATCGTCCTGAAGGACGAGCGGGCCGGGCGGGAAGCGGCCGAGACCTACAAGTACGAGGGCGGGCTCGCCGAGTACGTCCAGTACCTCCGGGGGAGCCGCAGGTCGCTCCACGAGAAGGTGGTGTACTTCGAGACGGAGAAGCCCGAGGCCGAGATCGAGCTGGCCATGCAGTATGACGACGGCTTCAGCGAGAACACCCACACCTTCGTCAACAACATCAACACCCACGAGGGCGGGACGCACCTCACGGGCTTCAAGGCCGCGCTCACCCGGACGATCAACGACTACGCCCGTCGGAACAACATCTTCAAGAAGGACGAGAGCCTCTCGGGCGACGACGTTCGTGAGGGCCTCACCTGCGTGCTCAGCGTCCGGGTCATGGAGCCCCAGTTCGAGGGGCAGACCAAGACCAAGCTGGGGAACAGCGAAGTCCGGGGCGCCGTGGAAGCGGCGGTCAACGAGCAGCTGGCCATCTTCCTGGACGAGAACCCGAAGGCCGCCAAGGCCATCATCGAGAAGTCGCTGCAGGCCGCCCGCGCCCGGGAGGCCGCCCGCAAGGCCCGGGACCTGGCCCGGAAGAAGAGCGCGCTGGAGGGGGGGGTGCTCCCCGGCAAGCTGGCGGACTGCTCCCTGAACGAGCCCAGCATGAGCGAGCTGTACCTGGTGGAGGGCGACTCCGCCGGCGGCTCCGCCAAGCAGGGACGGGACCGGCAGTACCAGGCGATCCTGCCCCTGAAGGGGAAGATCCTCAACACCGAGCGGGCCCGGATCGACAAGATCCTCTCCAACGACGAGATCCGGGCGATGATCACCGCCATCGGTGCGGGGATCCGGGACGACTTCGACATCGAGAAGGCCCGCTACCACAAGATCATCATCATGACGGACGCCGACGTGGATGGCGCCCACATCCGCACCCTGCTGCTGACCTTCTTCTTCCGGCAGATGCCGGAACTGATCGAGGCCGGCTACATCTACATCGCCCAGCCGCCCCTCTTCCAGATCCGGAAGGGGAAGAGCGAGCACTACGCCTACTCGGACGACGAGCGGGCGGACATCATGAAGCGACTGGGCGGGGGCAACGGGGACAACAAGGGCATCAACATCCAGCGCTACAAGGGGCTGGGTGAGATGAACCCCGACCAGCTCTGGCGCACCACCATGGATCCCGAGTCCCGCACCCTCATGCGGGTGCAGATCGAGGACGGCGCCATCGCGTCGCAGCTCTTCGACCAGCTCATGGGCGACGACGTGGAGCCCCGGCGGACCTTCATCGAGAAGAACGCCCGCTACGTGAAGAACCTGGACGTGTAGGGGGCGGGTCCCCCGGGATCAGGGTGTCGAGCGGGATTCCCGTCGGGGACCTGGAGATCGGCATCCCCGGGGAGAGGGCTCAGCGGCCGCTGGAAGCCCTGGAGGTCGTATTGCCCTCCCCGAGGTCGAGCACGCGTGCGTCGGCCTCCACCGTAACCCGGTTGCCGTCCCCCTCGATGGCCACGACGGGTCCCCGAACGTCGACGAAGACGTTGTCGGTGACCTCGTTGCCGGTACTTCCCGGAGACAGCCAGATGCCCGCCCCGTTGGCCCGAGGCCACGCAGGGGAGGACCCGAGCGTGTTCCCCGGGTAGGGAACCCTGGCGACGACCCCGCGGATCGTGTTGCCCCGGATCCGGTTTCCGACGCCGTTCTCGATGTGGATTCCCACCCCTTCGGCCCCGTGGATCTCGTTGTCCTCGATCGAGTTCTCGACGAAGTGGCCGGGCTGGAGCTCCTCGTCCGGGTCGGATCCCGGTAGGCGGATCGCGACGTAGGCGAAGGCGATCGGCACACCCGCGAACGTCGAGTCCTCGGCGTTCGACATCGGGAGGAGCGCTGCGCCCTCCGAGGGGACCGCCACCCGCGCGACGGTGATCCGGTTGTCCCGGATGGTGTTTCCCCGGGCGACCTCGCCGGGAAGGGTCGCCATCAGGATCCCCTCCGGATGCCCTCCGATGCGGTTTCCGGCGATAAGGTGATCTTCGCCCCCGAAGGCAATGGCGAAGGACACGAGCCCGGACTCGGGGACCCGAGCGGGCTCGGGGGCCGTGATCTCGTTGTCCACGACGTGCACGTTGCGACCCCCCATCGACACCGCGTGATAGGTGTTGATGAAGGTGTTCGTCCGAATGATGGACCGATCGTCGGAGAGCAGCCGTCCGCGCACGCCGTTGGCGCTCTCGCGGAAGACGTTGCGTTCGACCAGGTAGCCCCCGTGCTCCCACCCGGGCTCGACGGGTGCATCCGCGCCGGAGCAGGTGTTCAAGCAGATTCCGCTACGCGACTGATCGACGGTGAAGCCCCGCACGGCGATCCCGCCCCCATGCAGCTCGAAGAGCCCGCACCCACGGACGATCGCTTCTGCAGCCTCGAGGTCGTCCGGGTCCGGGACCGAACCCGACGCCAGGGCAGCCTGCACCGTCTCCATCACCCGTCCCATCTCCTCCTCCATGCGGGCGAACCTCTCGAGCTCGCAGCCCCTCAGCGTGGTGCCGTCCGGGTGCCCTTGGAGCGTGATGCCCGGCGTCTCCACGACGACGATCTCGCCCACGAGATAGAGGCCCTCCTCGAACTGGACCGTCCCGCCTGGCGGCACCGAATCCAGGGCGTCCAGGATCGCGTCGCGGTCCCGTTCGGTGCCCGTGGGTGGGGCCACTCTGACGAGCTCCGGGGCCTCCGCCGCAGGGATCCGGGCCTCACAGGCGGCCAACGCCGCGAGGGCGACCAGCAGGATCGGCCAGCATCGTTCCATCGAGCTTCTCACCCTGAAGAGACAGTCCCCGTCTTCGGTGCGGGAGGGCCCCGCACGGGTGCCTCCACGCTCCGGTCGCGGTCGACGGACCGTAGGCGTCGGGCTACCCAAGCGCCACCCCACGGAGACGGGGTGGATGCTCACGCTTCACGCGATCAAGGTGTCGAGGGTCGGTCGGAGGTCCCCGGATCCCCCCCTGGCGAATGAGACGTTTCATGCTTCCGACGCACCGATCTCGTAGGACGTTTCATCGCAGCCGTGTGCTGGTTCGGCTCGATCGCGGCCCCGTCCTCCACGGCGCGTCGACCTCCGTGATGCCTGGTTTCCGCAGGCGTTCCGGCCCTTCCCGGAGATCGCCGCCGACTCTGGCACGCCTATTGCGCTTTAAATGCGATGTAGCGATCGGCTACAGCATCCCAAAGCAGGAGACAATATGCGTTTCAACACTGGAATCGGAGCCGTGGCGCTTGCCGCGGCCGTCGCATTCGGCCCGGCGGTCAGCCCCGCCGCGGCGCAGCAGGAGACCGAGACCGAGATGGATCCCACCGTGGACCTGGTGATCGCCACCGGTGTCGAGAACGGTGAGCCCGTGGGTGAGGCCGAGTCCTTCCCCGCCGAGGTCGGTGAGCTGTTCGCCTATCTGGATATCGAGGGCGCCGAGGGTCAGATCCTCGACGTGGTCTGGTCCTACCAGGGCAACGAAACCCAGTCGGCGCTCGAGATCGAGAGCGATCCGGGCACGCAGTGGACCTCGCTGCAGATTCCGGCGGAGGCCACCGGTGAGTGGACCGTCGAGATCCGCCACGAAGGC
>DATHRY010000311.1:0-3815 GCA_035464715.1 Longimicrobiales bacterium | reverse complement strand
TGGCGGCCTATGCCCCGACCAGCCCGTGCGTGCTGGACGAGGTGTGGCCCGACTTCGCCTGTGTTTCCTTCTACAAGATGTTCGGTTTCCCGACGGGGATCGGCGCGCTGATCGCCCGGCGCGAGGCCCTGGACTCGTTGCGCCGACCCTGGTTCGCCGGCGGCACGGTGGAGTTCGTCTCGGTGCAGAACAGGATCCACCGGCTGGTGCCCGGCGGCGTCGGGTTCGAGGACGGCACCCTCAACTTCCTGGGCATCGCCGCCCTGACCACGGGACTGTCGTTCCTCGACGGGGTGGGGATGCCCCGGGTTCGGGAGCGGGTACGGTCGCTCACGGCGCGCCTTCTGCGGATCCTCTCGAGCGTCCACCATCCGGGAGGAGAGCCGGCCATCCGGATCTACGGACCGAGGTCGGTGGAGCGCAGGGGAGGGACCGTGGCCTTCAATCTGGTGGACCCCGCCGGGCTGCCGGTGCCGTACGGGATCGTGGAACGGGCCGCCAGCAAGGTCGGGATCTCGCTCCGGGGCGGGTGTTTCTGCAACCCGGGGGCGGCGGAGCGGGCGCTGGAGCTTCCCGCCGACGCCATGCGTGACTGCCTGGAGACCATTCCGCCCGGCACCTTCTCACTCAGAGGGATGGCCGAGTGCCTCGGGGGCGCCACTGCGGTGGGCGCCCTGCGGGCCTCGGTCAGCATCCCCACCGTCGAGGCGGATCTGGACCGGCTGGAGGCCTTTCTCCGGGACTTCGTGGCCCGGGGGAACTGACCGGCCACGAACGTCCCGCCCGGCTGCCACAGGAGGCTGCCCGCCGGCGGGAGGCCGGACCAGGGAGGTCCTGACGAAGGCCATGGGCGGAGTCCTGTTCGTCGACGAGGCCTGCTCCCTTGGCGGCTCGAGAACCGAACGGGACTGCGGGCGGCACGATCCGGAGCGTGGGCCTCCGGGGCAGGCGGCGGTTGTTCACGGCCGTCGCCGGGAGGTGAAATGGCGGGAAACCAACGCTGACATCGCAGCCATGTGTTGCGTCGGCGCCATAAGTTACAGAATTGCAGGTATTTGCGCGATCAGGGCGCGCGCCGCATCCTCCGGGTTCCCAACGGACTTCCTGTACCGGAGAAGTGCATGCCCCTCGACCCTCGGACCTCAGGTCGCCTGCTCGGCGTCGCCCTGGTCTTATCCGTCTCCTCCTGCCAGGACTCGGACAGCACGACCCCCCTCTCGCCGGAGGGCTCGGGTGAGCCTCAGGCCGCCCCGGTGGCGACCAACGTTCGGGGCCTGCCCATGATGGAGGGCTACCCGGAGCCGGGGGAACCCGGGCGGGGCTGGGTCGTGGGACCCGACGGCGCCCCGATGGAGGTCGTCTTCGAGATCCACGAGGGCCTGGCCATCTGGGAAGGGGACATCATCATCGGGCGCGCAGATGAGATCGCCGCCACCCGGGCGGAGCTCGATCCCGCCGGCGACGGTCCCTTCAAGGGGGTCGTCATCGATGCCGACGGAGGCAACAACCGCTGGCCTGGCGGTGTGATCCCCTACACGATCAACGCCGGAAACCCGCCGACCCAGTCCATCGTGGATGGTGCCATCGACTGGATCGAGGACCAGACGCCCGGGGTGACCCTGGTGCCGCGTTCGGGGGAGTCGGATTACGTGACGTTCCAGAATTCCACCGGATGCTCCTCCGAGATCGGACGGATCGGCGGCCAGCAGTTCATCAACCTCAAGGTGAACGACGGGGTGAGCTTCTGCTCCACCGGGAACGCGGCCCACGAGATCCTCCACGCCCTGGGCGTGTACCACGAGCAGACCCGCTGCGATCGGGACAGCTTCGTCACCATCGACTACGCCGAGGTGGAGTCCGGGAAGGAAGGCAACTTCTACAAGGCGGGATCCACCACCGAGACCGGCGACTGCTCAGGAGCCTTCGACGTTCCGGGAACCGCCTATGACTTCGGCTCGATCATGCACTACGGCGTAAATGCTTTCGCCATCGGGTCGAACCCTACGATCATCCCCACCGTGGCGGTTCCTGCCGGCGTCACCATCGGCCAGCGGAACGGCCTGAGCGACACCGATGCCGAGACCATCGACGCCCTCTACGGGTTCAACAATGCCCCGCCCACCCTCTCGGTGAGCGTGCCCTCGACCTATCCCGAAGGCAGCACCGTTCCCTTCGACGCCTCCGGGACCACCGACCCGGACGACGACGACGATCTGATCGTCTTCACCTGGACCTTCGGGGACGGAACCTGCCCGGGCCCCGCCGTCTGCTCCGATGACGCGCCGGGCCACGCCTATACCGACAACGGCGACTACGGGTGGAGCGTAGCGGCGACCGACGGCTTCGACGTGGCGGCGCAAGGGGCCACCATCGAGATCACCAACGTGGCGCCGACGGTGGACGCCGGTGCGACCACCGCGACCATCGACGAAGGGGACACCTTCACCCGGGCCGGGTCCTTCACCGATCCCGGCGCGGACACGTGGTCCGCGACGGTGGACTACGACGACGGGGACGGGTCGGAGGCGCTGGCGTTGGTGGGAAAGAGCTTCTCGCTGTCGCACACCTATGTGGACGGGCCGGGGATCTTCGACGTGGCGATGAGCGTCAACGATGACGATGGCGGGACCGGCACCGCCGGGATCGACGTGACGGTGAACAACGTCGCGCCCACGGTAGACGCGGGCTCGGACGTCACCCTCACCTCCGGCGAGACCTTCGACTTCTCCGGGAGCTTCAGCGACCCCGGGGTGGAGGACGATCCATGGGATTGGGTCATCACCTGGAACGATGGTCTAGCCCCCGGGACCACGGACGGCAGCACGGCTGACCAGTCGGCCCTCATCGAGGCGTCACGTCAGGTGTGCGCCGCCGGGGACTACACGGTGAACCTCGCGGTCACCGACAAGGACGGGGGGACCGGCCAGGACGGGGTCACCGTGACCGTGGATTTCGTCGCGGTGGAGATCGTCGTCCAGCCGGATGCCCGGACCTTCGACAGCCCCCTCAACCTGAGCCGGGGCGGGGTGGTGCCGGTGGCCATCCTGAGCACGGCCACCGTGGACGCGACGACGCTGGACCCGACGACGATCACGCTGGGGGACGGAACCGACCCGGACACCCCTGCCGCGCAGCGGGGGAACGGGGACTACCAGACCTCGGTGGAGGACGTGAACGGCGACGGGCTCCTGGACCTCCTGGTCGCCTTCCGGATCCAGGACCTCGTGGCGAACGATGACCTCGAGCTGTCGACGACGCAGCTGGTGCTGCGGGGATTCCAGGCCGACGAATGCGTGAACGTGCAGGGCGTGGATGACGTGACGATCCGTCCCTGACGGGTCGCGCCCAGGACGTCGGCGGGCCGGACCGGGATCTCCCGGTCCGGCCCGTGATCGTTTCGGCCCAGGGGGGCGAGCCTCTATCGTAGAGTCATGAGAACTGTTCGACGTACCCGTTCGTATCTCGCACCCCTCGGGGTCGCATTCGCCGCGGCGCTCTCGGGCTGCTCCTCCGTGGCGGGTCCCGACGAGGACATCCTGACCCTCGAGGTCGACGCCCGGACCGAGACCTGCACCGGAGAGATGGTGCAGGAGTGCCTACGGGTCCGGGCCCCCGGTGAGACCGAGTGGCGGCTCTTCTACGACCCCATCGAAGGCTTCACGCACGAGCCGGGGTTCCGGTACGTGCTGCAGGTCGCCCGGCGCACCGTGGCCGATCCGCCCATGGACGGCTCGAGCTTCGCCTATCGGCTCCTCGAGGTCCTCAGCCGGGACGTCGCCGAGAGCGGGTGAGCCCGCCCTCAGTCCACCTTCACC
>DATHRY010000310.1:0-5178 GCA_035464715.1 Longimicrobiales bacterium | reverse complement strand
CCGGCCTCGGCCTGGGCATCGCGAATCGCATCGTCCGGACGCACCGGGGCCACATCGAGGTCGACTCGAGCGCCCGGGGAACGGTCATGCGCGTCCGGCTGCCCCTCACGGCGGGCGGCCCGGGAAGCCCGAAGAGCACCTGATCACAGGGGCCTCGACGACGGAGCCACGTGGTCCGGGAGGTGGTCCGGAGTGCCCTGGTCCCCGTGGGGTACGGGGCCCTCCTGGGACTGCTGGTCGTGATCCCCGGCGCCTATGTGGCCCGCAGCGTCCTCTACGGGGTGAGCCCGGCGGATCGATCTGGACCGGGCCGGTCGGCCCCCGGGACCCCGTCCCACCGTGGGGCGGGCCCGGGTCGAGGATCCCCACCTTGACCCTGGCGGGCGTCTCGTCGATAATATGCAAGTTGCATATTGCATCGTACGCGCGCTCTCCGGGGAGCCCCATGCCCATCGATCCCACCGCACCGCTCAATCCTCGGCACTACCTCATCCTCCTCCTTCTGGCCGAGCAGTCCACCTGGGGCGTCCGTCTCATGGAGCGCATCGAGGCCCGGTCCGACGGGGGCATGCGCTTCAACGCCGGCTCCCTCTACCGGACCATCGCCCAGCTGGTGGACGCGGGGTGGGTGACGCCCCTGAGAGACGAGGCGCCCGAGGACGGGGTCGGCGCCCCGCGGAAGGTCTACGGCCTCACCGAGGACGGCCGCGACGCGATCCGGCGTGAGGCCGAGCGCCAGGCGGCCTGGCTGGATTCCGCCCGGTCCCTCGGTCTGGCGGAGCCGCGGGGATGAACCCGATGTGGGGCCCTCCGCCCGGGGATGGACCCCGGCCCGCGCTCCGGCGCCTCCTGGCGCTCTTTCCCCGGAAGCACCGGGCGGCTTACGGAGAGGAGATCTGGGAGGTGGCCCGGTACCGATGGGACCGGCAGGGAGGCGGTTGGCTCGCCACTCTCGCGCTGATACGTGACCTGACGAGCGGAGCGGCGGTGCTCCGCGTGGAACAGCTCGGAAGGGGGATGAGGGGAATGGGACAGGGACTCGGGATGGACGCGCGCTTCGTGCTCCGCTCGCTGGGGAAGAGCTGGGGCTACGTGATCACCGCCGTGACGGTGCTGGCCTGCGCGGTGGCCGCCAACGCGACGGTGTTCAGCTACGTGAAGGGGACGCTCCTGTCGGAGCCGGCCTGGCCCGACGCCGAGGAGGTCTCGATCGTCTGGGCCCGCAACCTCGAGAACGGTCAGCTCCGGGACGTGGTGTCCGGGCCCAACGTGGTGGATATGCGGGAGCGGCTCACCACGGCCCGCGTCGCGGCGTTCCACTACGACGGCACGTACTTCGACGCCGAGGGCCGGCCCGAGGTCGTGTCCACCCTGGACGTGGAGGTGGACTTCTTCCGGGTGCTCGGCGTGGAGCCTGCTCTCGGGCGCGGCTTCGGCGAGTCCGAGCGGTACTCGGGAGGCCAGCCCACCGTCGTGGTCTCGCACGCGTTCTGGCGGGATCGCCTCGGGGGAGCCGACGACGTGGTCGGCGCCCCGATCCTCCTCGAGGGGGTGCCCCACATCGTCATCGGGGTCCTCGCCGAGGACTTCCAGTTCGTGGCGCCGGCGCCGATCCTGCGACCGCTCACCGACGACTACATGGCCGGGCGCTCCCGCTCCAGCCCCCACTTCAACGTCCTTGCTCGGGGACTGCCGGGGGCCACCCACGACGATCTGCAGCTCGAGCTCGCGGCCTTCACCCGGGAGCTGACCGCCGAATTCGCCGAGGTGGAGGGGTGGGACTTCCACGCCGAGCGGCTCGACACCGTCATGGTAGAGGCCGTCCGCCCCGTGATCCTGGTGCTGGTGGGCACGGTGCTCCTGGTCCTGCTCGTGGCGCTGGTGAACCTGGGCATGCTGTTCCGGGTCCGGACTGCGGTCCGGGACGGGGAGATCGCCGTTCGCCGCGCCCTGGGCGCGAGTCGGACCGTCCTGGTCCGCATCCTGGCGTTGGAGCCCCTCCTGCTGGCCGCCGTCGGCGCCGGACTCGGTCTGGCCGTCACGCCCTGGTTCCTGGGCAGGGTAGCCGACCTGGTCCCGGTCTGGATCGCGATCCCCGACTCGGCCGCCCGCGTCCCCGCCGTGCGGGCCGAGCTGGCCCCCGGCGTGGCCGCCGTCACCTTCGTCATCGCGCTCCTGGGTGCCCTGGCCCTGACGGCGCCCGCCTTCGCGGCCGTGCTCCGGAGCCGGCAGGGTCCTGCGCCCGGCTCCGATCGCCGGGTGCGGTCCGGGATCGCAGGGGTCCGGGCCCTGGTGGGGCTCGAGCTGGCCTTCACGACGGTGCTCTGCGTGGGCGCCGCCCTCCTGGTCCGCTCTTTCGACCGGATGATGTCCACCGAGCCCGGCGTCCAGGCGGAAGGGGTGCTGGCCATCCGCTTCGGCGACGTGTGGGAGCAGCCGGTGCCGGACCAGGCCCGCTACCTCCGGGACGTGGTGGAGGCGGTGGAAGCCGTTCCCGGGGTGGAGCGGGCCGGCACCATCGACTACCTCCCCTTCCTGGCCGAGGACGACTTCGCCCGCATCTACTTCCTGGACCAGGAGCTCCAGCCCGTCCGGGAACTGCGGGAGGAGTGGCGCCGGGTGGACGCCAACGTCCTCGAGGCGGCGGGCATGCGCATGGTGGCCGGGCGGTGGTTCGACTCCGACGATCTCGAAGGTACCGTCCGCAGCGCCGTGGTGAACGCCTCCTTCGCGCAGAAACACTATCCGGACGGCAACGCCGTGGGTCGGCTCCTCAGCACACACGACGAGAACTACCGGGACATGCGCATCGTGGGCGTGGTGGCCGACGTGCGCTCGCTGGGGCCCACCGCGCCGGCGCCTCCGATGCTCTACGTCCCCCAGCAGGGCAATCCCCGGGGCACCGTGGGCATGTACGTCCGGACATCGGTGGCCGAACCCATGGCCCTCGGAACCCGGGTACGGGAGGCGATCTGGTCCGTGGACTCGAGTCAGCCGGTCATCGACGTGGTGCCGCTGCAGGAGATGGTCGGCGAGTGGGTCGCCATCCCCCGCGCCGCCCGGGGCCTGGTGTCGGCCCTCGCCGCCCTGGCGTGGGTGCTCTCCGTGGTCGGCGTGTTCGGCGTGGCGTCCTATGCCGTCCGCAGCCGACGGGGTGAGCTGGGGATCCGCATGGCCCTGGGCGCCTCCGCCCGCCGGCTCACCTCCGAGCAGGTCCGGGCCATGACTCCGGTGCTGGTGTTGGGCGTGGGCGGCGGTCTGCTGCTGGCCTCGGGCCTCGGCCGCCTGTCCAAGGCGCTCCTGTTCGGCGTGGCGCCCCTGGATCCGGTCTCGCTGGTGACGGCCGCGCTGGTGACCTCCGTTGCTGCCATGGCGGCCGTGTGGTGGCCCGCCCGGTCGGTGTCCCGCATCGATCCGGCGGAGACGCTGAACGCGGAGTAGGAGGCGGCCGATCCGCCACCGGGGACCGTACATGGGCCCGGACGGTACGGTAGCCCCGGGGCTCGCGCGGGCCCCGGGGATCCGGCCCTCTGCGAGGGTCTTCCTCCCTTCTCTCCATCCCTGGAACCCCGATGGACGACATCACCATCTACGCCGCCGGCGAGATCCACAGCGACTGGCGGGACGAGCTGCGCCTCCACCTCGACGCCCATCAGATCAACGCCCGGGTCGTCGGCCCCCAGGAGGTCCACGATCGATCCGACGCCGTGGGCGAGGACATCCTGGGCGCCCAGCCCTCGGCCCGGTACCGGGACCTCATGGGGGCCCGGGTGAACACCCTCCGGACCCGGATCCTGCTCCAGGGTGCGAACCTGGTGGTGGCCTACTTCGGTCCGAAGTACAAGCAGTGGAATACCGCCATGGACGCGGGTTTCGCCCTGGCTCTGGACATCCCCCTGATCCTCGTCCGGGACCCGGAGCACACCCACGCCCTGAAGGAGATCGACGCCCTGGCCACCTTTACGGTGGAGACGCTGGAGCAGGCCGCGAAGGCGGTGGCGTACGTGTTCGAGTAGGGGGGAGGGCCCCCAGGGGCGCGTTCCAACCACCGTGGGGCATCGACCTGCCTGATCGGGTGAGCAGACCAACCTACCAGCGATAATCGAGGCCGAGATACAGAACGTGTGGTCCGCCCACGCCTCCGTGTCTGCCACGCTGCCCGGTGGCGCGAAGGGCGATCCGCGGAGTGACCGTCCACTCGACTCCGCCTCCGGCCCGGAAGAATGGCCCGATGAAGCCGTCCTCGACGAGCAGCCCGCCCCCCGCCCGGAGCACCAGGCCCACGCTGGACTCACTGGGGTAGCGAAGCTCGATCCCGAGGTCCGCCCCGAGAAACGGGTAACCCGCGAGCAGGCCCGTCTCGAAGCGAAAGGCGTCGTTCCCCCTGCCGGAGACGGCGAAGCGGAGGGCGCCGCTGATCCCCTCGTCGCCGCCGCCGTGGTTCGCGGAATATCCCACCTCGGCCCGGAGGCGCTTCGTGCGTCGCTCCTGGGACTCGGCGGGGTGGGCGAGTGCCAGCATGGCGGCGAGGCAGACCAACGCCGTGGGCCGTAGCAGCGAGCTCATCATGGCGACTCCGCGCGCGGGGGCGGCGACACGGTGGCCCGCGCCCTGAGCACGCGCCATCGTGTCGTCCAATCGATCGCCTGTGGGTGGATCCCGCCACCGCCTCTCCCGGGCGCGGTCGGCGCGCGGATGGAGGTCCTCGGAACGCGGGTCCCGCCTACCCTTTCCAGCCACGTGAGCGAGATCGGGATGGTGCTCAACCGCCCGAGCCCAGCTCCGCCGCCTCCGGGACCCAGACGGGGGGTGCGGGGCGAGACTCCTCGGAGTACGCGAGCCCGAGGAGGTGGTACCTGAGTCCATCCTCCACCCGGAGCACGAACACGCCGTCGGCATCGGGAAGGAGGACGCCGTCTTCGACGACACCGTCGGAGCCCTGCACATACGTGATCCACTCCCCGTCCGGCGAGAACCGCGGGCAGTGTGCCACCCCCCGATCGGCCGTGTACTCCCGGACGATCCCGCTTCCATCGGCCCCGGCGACGATGATCCGGTCGCCCTGACCGAAGACGATCTGCGTGCCGTCCGGGGACCAGTCCGGGCACCCTCCGATCCCCAGGTCGACGGTAGACTCCCCGTCCACGATCAGGATCCGTCGCGCACCCGTCGTCTGCT
>DATHRY010000309.1:0-3262 GCA_035464715.1 Longimicrobiales bacterium | reverse complement strand
CCTGCGCCTCCCCTGAGAACAGACTCCCGAAGAAGTAGAAGCCGGCCAGGTACAATGCCGACAGGCAGACCCAGGCCCCGACAAGCGCCGCAACCCTGCGCCCCATCCTACCCCCCCATCCGAGTACGAGAGAGAGACTCTTCGACTCCTGCTACTAGGCGACACCCGCCCCATGCGCCCACCGAGTGTCTTCTAACGGTTTGGAGTTGCCGGCGCGGCCCGAAAACCGGGCACGTTGAGATCGCCGGTTCGTCTCCCCATCAGTACCGTTGAGACCGCCCGGACGCTACAGGGCCGTGCTTCACCGGAGTGAGCCAACGGCGAACGGAGGCGGCAACTCTTGTGTTAGCAGAAGTCGCCCGCAGCCATCACTTCCCCGATCCACCCTGTACCGCTCCCGTGGTTCGATCCCACCGCTAGGGGTGACGTCCGCCGCCCTCTAGCGTGCCCACGAAGTCCTCCATCGCAATCAAGAGTTGCCCGTAGCCCGGATCATCCGGCACCTCCTCCTCCCATACCACGCTGAGGTACGGCCCGAACGCCCTCCGCATGGCCTCCTGTGTACGGGACAGGCCGTCGACCTGCTGGAAGGCCTGGCGGAGGGAAGCGACCCGCTCCGGGTCCCGGCTCAGCGCCGTGAAGTAGGCTCGGGCCTCCTCGTCACACCACCGATCCGGGTCCCCGAAATCGTCCGGCGCCCAGGCTTCGATTCGATCCAATCGACGAGACGCCATACTGACGCGGTCGAAGAACGGATGGAGGAGGAGCAGGGTCGGAATCGCGATTCGCTGCGTATCGTCCAAGGTGAAGTGAGCTCGCCAGCCTCGGCGGGGATCCAATCGGGCATCGATCTCTTCCCCGTCTCCGCCTCCGATGTCGCAGGCCACCCGGTTGTACATCTCCCCGAACCGAGTGACCTCCAGACTCGGATCCGCATCCGGGAGATGTCCCAATGGGGTTCCGACATAGGCCAACCCCATGAGCCTGTCGGGGTGATGCTCGGCGATCCACGTCAGCTCTTGCGTAGCCAACGTTCGACCGACCAGGACCGCCTTCCGGATGCCGAGGTGGTCCATGAGCCCCAAGACATCCTCCGCCTGCGTGGCGACGTCGTAGCCGTAGCCAGGGGCATCGGACTCCCCCCATCCTCGGCGCACCGGGGCGATGACCCGGTGGCTCTGTCCCAGATCTTCGAGGAATCCGATCCACGCCCGCAGCTCGTCGTACTCCCCGGGGCCGTAGACCTCATGGAAATAGTCGTGATGATCCTGAATCAGGACGATTGGAGGTCCCGCCTCTCCGAACCGGAAGTACTCGATCCGGACACCGTCGACCTCCGCGAAGCGATGGTCCAGCGCGTCCGCTGGATTGTCCTGCGCTCCGATGGGCTTCGTGCACCCCCCGAGAGCCAGGGCCGCCAGGAAGACCAGCCCCCATCGCGAGTCGATCACCCGCGCTATATCGAGCAGGTCATATCCTGACCGCAGCATTGCGGCGACTTGATCATCCCGTGCCCCTGGGGGCACTTCGAGACCTGGACCTCGACGCCGGTGTCGGTGGTGATCGTGTCGTTCTCGAGCGGGGAGTCACACGTGGCGCAGGTCATGTTCACGCTCATGCCGCACGTGTCGCAGGTGTACGTCGCAGCCATGTCCATCTCCGGGGTTCACGCTGAGGTCGCCGATTTCGGGGTCGGCATGGTAGTGCATCGGACCCGGCTCGACTACCGGACGCCGACCCAGCCCTTCACCGACTCGAAGAGCCGCGCCGAGTCGTAGCCGACCCCGTCCTTGAAGACGATGGTCATCCCGCGAAACGCCCCGACGTCCGCCGTCGGGTCGCCGCGCATGAGGACCAGGTCCGCCCGCTTGCCCGCTTCGACGGTTCCGATCTCGCTCTCCCGCTCGAGATACTCGGCCCCGTTCCGTGTCGCGACCTCGACCGCCTGCTCGACGGTCAGTCCCATCTCGACGAGGAGCTGGAGCGCCCTCTGGTTGGCGTACCCGGGCACGACGTCCCCACCGCCCGTTGGATCGGTGCCGACGACGAGCGTACCCCCCGCGTCGTAGAACGCCTTCTCCATCGCCATGTACTTGGCCAGGAGCTCGGCCCCGTTCCCGCCGCCACGGCCGAGTCGGCTCATGACCTGCTCGTGCAGCTGCGGGAGCATCGCGGCCTGCGCGCCCTCCGGTGGCGCAGGACGGTCGGGAGCGCGGCGTTCGACCACGGTGAGCGTGCTCGTGATGGCGACGTCGTGCTCGATCAAGTGATGGACCAGGTCGGTGAACGCCGGGCTCGCGAGGTCCAGCTCGAGGTACGTCGCATTCGCGCCGCGAGGGCAGACGTCCGGCTCCTTGTTCGGCACCCAGTCCGTCGCCGCGAAGAAGCCGTGCTCCAGATTGTCGATCCCGAGCCCGGCCGCCTCCCGGTACGTGATCGAGCAGAGATGGCCCGTGACCTTCGCGCCCCGGGCGTGCGCGGCGTCGATCGCGGCCGAGAGGGTCGCGCGGTCGATCAGGTTGTACGCCTTGAAGGACGTCGCGCCCTGATCCATCCAGAAGTTCACGTGGGCCCGCGCCTGTTCCGGCGTCGCGAGCTGGGGCATCGCGCGGACGAA
Source organism: Longimicrobiales bacterium (assembly GCA_035464715.1). GTDB lineage: Bacteria > Gemmatimonadota > Gemmatimonadetes > Longimicrobiales > Gaopeijiaceae > Gaopeijia. The sequence goes on along the minus strand of DATHRY010000309.1, from coordinate 645 downwards.
TCCGCCCGGCCCCTCCAGGTACGGCGCGGTCACGTCCACGTGCGGGCCAGCCACCCGACCCGACTCCACGTGCTCGGCGACCCGGAGGTCCGTGTAGGGATCGACGCTTCCCCCGGTCCGCATCGTCGTGACGCCTCCGGCCAGATAGAGCGGCGGGAAGGAGATCTCGTTCGTGTTGTAGCGTGCCTGCCCGGAAGGGTAGAAGAGGTGCTCGTGCAGCATCACGAGGCCGGGCATGAGGGTATGGCCGGATCCATCGATCACCTGCATCCCGTCGTTCGTGGGGACCACGTAGTCATCGTTCGGCACCACCTGTGTGATCCGCCCGTCGCGGACCTCGACCGCCATGCGTTCACGGGCCGGTGCCCCCGTCCCGTCGATGAGCTTCACGTCGCGGATGACGAAGTGGGGCGCAGACACCGTCACGAACTCCCGGACGCCGTCGGACAGCTCCTCGAGGGACTGCGCGGTGACCTCCAGCGGGGCGGCGGCCGCGGCGCCCAGAGCCAGGGTGAGGCCGGCAGCGAGCGACCAGCGGGCGGAACGGTCGGAAGTGTCCATGTCAGTACCCCCCGCCCCGCACCCACCCGCTTCGGTGCGTCCCACCCTTCTGAGCCTCCACCGTCACGGCCACGGAGAACGCCC
>DATHRY010000308.1:0-2061 GCA_035464715.1 Longimicrobiales bacterium | reverse complement strand
CCCCCGTCCGGGCTGGTGTGCAGGAGCCCGTCGTCGGTGCCCACGTAGAGCCGGCCCTCGGTCACCGGGGACTCGGAGATCGCGGTGATGGTGGCGTACTGGGACATGGCGCCGTTGTCGTGGAGGGCGTCCAGCTCCCAGACCCGGCCCATGAACGGGAGGGTGTAGCGGTCGGTGTCGGTGGTCAGGTCCCCGCTCACCGCCGTCCACGAATCCCCCCGGTCCTCGCTCCGCCACAGGCGCTGGGACGCGAAGTACAGCCGGTCGGTGTCGTGGGGGCTCACGAGGATCGGCGAGTCCCAGTTCCACCGCTCCGGGGGATCCCCGGGCTCCGGCTGCGGCTGGATCTGGAGGGCCTCGTTCGACGTGCCGTGGACGCGGTAGAGGTTCCCGACCTGGGTCATCAGGTAGTAGACGTCGGGATCCGCCGGATCGAACTGGACCCCGTACCCGTCGGCGCCCATGGGGAAGTGCCAGTCCTCGTTCCGCACCCCTTCCGTGGTGGTGGTGCGGGAGGGTCCGAGCAGCGTCCCCAGGTCCTGGGCACCCCCCAGGAGGTCGTAGAAGGGCTCCCGGCTGGACACGGCCACCTTGTAGAACTGGGAGATGGGCATGTTCGGGAAGTGCTTCCAGGTCGTCCCCTCGTCGAAGGTCTCGTAGAGGCCCGCGTCGGTGCCGGCGAGCATGTGGCGGGTGTCGGCGGGATCGATCCACAGGGCGTGGTTGTCCGAGTGCTTCTCCCGGCCCGTTCCCAGGTTGTCGAAGGTGGCGCCACCGTCCCGCGTGATCTGGAAGAACACGTCCATCTGGATCACCAGGTCCGGGTCCGTGGGCGACGCCTCGATCTCCTGGTAGTAGTGGGGCCCGGTGCCGCCGGAGATGTAGCCGTTCCGCCGCTCCCAGCTCTCGCCCCGGTCCATCGACCGGTAGAACCCACGCTCGTCAGGGCCGGCCTCGATGGTGGCGTACACGCGGGCCGGATCCGCCGGCGTGACCGCCAGCCCGATCTTCCCCATGTCGCCGGTGGGCAGTCCCCGGGTGACCTCCCGCCAGGTGACGCCCCCGTCGGTGGACTTCCAGATGCCCGATCCGGGACCCCCGGCCATGTATCCCCACACGTGCCGACGGCGCTGGAAGGTGGCGGCATAGACCACGTCCGGGTCCGACGGATCGAACTCCAGGTCGGTGACGCCGGTGTGCTCGTCCACGGTGAGCACCGCCTCCCAGGTCGAGCCCCCGTCGGTGCTGCGGTAGACGCCCCGCTGGCCCCCGGCGGACCAGAGCGGGCCCTCGGCGGCGACCATGAGCACGTCGCCGTCTTCGGGATGCACGAGGATCCTGCCGATGTGCTCGCTGTCCTCGAGGCCCGCAGCCTCCCACGTGCCGCCCCCGTCCCGGGAACGGTAGAGGCCGGTCCCCCAGGCGACGTGCCGGCCGCTCACGTTCTCGCCGGTCCCGACCCAGACGACGTCGGGGTTGGTCGGATCCAGGGCGATGTCCCCGATGGAATAGCTCGGCATGTCGTCGAACACGGGGGTCCAGGTGGTCCCGGCGTTGTCGGTGCGCCAGACGCCTCCCGATCCTGCGGCCACCCACCACCGGGCCGGATCTCGGGGATCGACCTCGATGTCCGCGATACGCCCGCCGGCGACCGCCGGTCCGATCTCCCGGAGGGTCATGGCCTCCACCACCGCCTCGACCTCCTGCCCGGCGGATCCCGTGGCCGCGAAGAGGCCGGTGAGGAGCAGGAGGGCACCACGGCGAAGGGATCGGGGCGCCGCGCCGTGGGAGGAGGGTCCGCCGCTGGAACGGGACGGACGCTGACGTGCGGTGGACAGGGGAATCGGGCGCATGGAACCTCGGGGGGCAGGAGTCGGGAGGGAGAATCGAGGCCCGGCCGCTCAGCGGCAAGGCGAAGGGTGGCTCTCCGCCGGCTTCGGCACACGAACGACATCCTGCCGGTTCCCGGCCGGCGGGAGGAGACGAGCGAGAGGGAGAGGCGCTCGCCAGCCCGTGCGGCGGCCGGACGCACGTCGGCCCCCGCCCGGCCAACTCGCCGGA
>DATHRY010000307.1:0-2682 GCA_035464715.1 Longimicrobiales bacterium | reverse complement strand
GTCGAAATCCCCCTCCCCCGTTCGTCCATAGGGTGAAGACGAAGGCCGAGCGACGGGCCGCCCCCCGCCACCGGCCGCCCGACACTCCACCGATGGAGGCCCTGTGCGATACGCGCTCCGATCCCTGGCCCGCTCCCCGGGCTTCACGGCCCTGGTCGTGCTCACCCTGGCCCTGGGCATCGGCGCCAACACGGCGGTCTTCAGCGTCCTGCGGGGCGTCCTCCTGCGGCCGCTCCCCCACGACGACGGGGACCGGCTCATGTACCTGCGGCAGTCGGCCGAGGGGCAGGGGTTCGACAACGCCCTCTTCTCGGTACCGGAGATCCTGGACTACCGGGAGGCGGCCACCTCCCTGACGGGGTTCGCCGAGTTCTCGGCGATGCCCTTCAACATGCTGGGCGGCGACGAGCCGGTGCAGGTCCAGGCGGGGATCATCACGGGGAACTACTTCCGGGTGATGGGGCTGGACGCGGTGCTGGGGCGGGCCATCAACGAACAGGACGACGGGGCCGAGGCCGCGCCGGTCATGATGCTCACCTACGACTACTGGCTGAACGCCTTCGGGGGAGATCCCGACATCCTGGGCCGCGTGCTGCGGATGAACGGCCGCTCGGTCACCATCGTGGGCGTGGCGGAGCCGGCGCCGCCCTTCCCGGACGGCACGGACATCCTGGTGAACATGGTCACGAGCCCGCATCACCTGGACGCCACCATGGTCCACGGCCGCAGCCACCGCATGACCGAGGTGTTCGCCCGGCTGGCCCCTGGGGCCACCCTCCCCCAGGCCCAGGCGGAGCTGGACGCCATCGCCACCCGCGTCCACGCGGATCATCCCGACGCCTATGACCCGGGCGCGGGCTACGAGATCACGGTCACGCCGCTCCGGACCGCCCTCACCGCCGACGCCCGGCAGACGCTGCTCCTCCTGATGGCCACGGCCGCGCTGGTGCTGCTCACGGCGTGCGCGAACGCGGGCAACCTGATCCTGGCCCGCTTCCTGGAGCGGGAGCGGGAGCTCACGCTGCGCTGGGCCCTGGGTGCGGGGCGGGAGCGGCTCCGCTGGCTCCTCCTGGGGGAGACGGGGATCCTTGCGGTGGCGGGGGCCGCCGTCGGGCTGGTGCTGGCCTACGCGGGGCTGGACCTGCTGGTGGGCTTCGCCGCCCGCTACACGCCCCGGGCCGCCGAGGTGTCGATCGACGGCCCGGTCCTCGCCTTCACCCTGGTGGTGGCGACGGGATCGGCGATGGCCTTCGCCTTCGCGCCGTCGCTGCGGTCGTCCGAGGGCGGGAACATGACGCTGCTCCGGACGGGGTCCCGCTCGTCGGGGGGACGGCAGCGGCTCCAGCGGGGGCTGGTGGTGGCCCAGGTGGCGGCGGCGGTGACGGTGCTCACCGCGGGCGGCCTGCTGACCCGGACGCTGCTGCGGCTCAACGCGGTGGACACGGGGGTGGAGATGGAGAACACCCTCACCATGCAGGTGCCGGCCGACGGGGACAGCCGGACGGCGGACGAGGTCCTGCGGCTGCAGGAGGGGATGCAGGCCCGCATCGCCGGCCTCCCCGGCGTCCAGGCCGTGGGGGTCGGGCTCAACGTGCCGCTCCGGACCGCGGGCATCATGCTCGAGATCAAGGCCGAGGGCTTCCCCCGGGAGGCGGGGACGCCGCCGTACATGGCCGAATACAGGGCCGCCACGCCGGACTACTTCAGGGCGGCGGGGATGCGCATCGTGGCCGGGCGGGATTTCGAGTCCACCGACGTCACGGATGCGGCCCCGGTGGCCATCCTGAACGAGTCCCTGGCCCGTCGGCTCTTCGGGGACGCCGATCCGCTGGGGCAGCGGGTCGCCTGGACCGGGGACGTGCTCCAGTTCATCGGGATGGAGGGCGGATGGGTGACGGTGGTGGGCGTCGTCAACGACACCCGCGACCTCGGCCCGGACCGCCAACCGCCCCTCGCCTTGTATCATCCCCTGGCCCAGAACGAGCTGGGGTACTTCCCCGGCGGCGTCGTCATCCGGGGGGTCGACGCGGCCGCGCTGGTCCCGGAAGTCTCGCGCATCGTCCGGGACCTGACGCCGGAGGGTCCCATCGAGGACGTCGCCACCCTGGAGCAGGTGCACGAGGAGACCATCGCCCCGCAGCGTCTCAACGCCCTCCTGGTCGGGGCCTTCGGGCTGCTGGCCCTGGTCATCACCGGCGTGGGCATCGCCGGGGTGCTGGCCTTCCTGGTGGCCCGGCGCACCACCGAGATCGGCATCCGTATGAGCCTGGGGGCGGCCCGGGCCCGGGTCCTGGCCATGGTCCTGGCCGACGGCGGGCGACTCCTGGCGGCGGGGGTGCTCATCGGGCTGGCGGCGTCGATCCTGGTGGCGCGGCTCCTGCAGGGACTCCTGTTCGGCGTGGAGGCTCTGGACCCCCTCACCTTCGGTCTGGTGTCGGCGCTCATGGTGGCCGTGGGCCTGGCGGCGTGCGTGGTTCCGGCCCACCGGGCGGCATCGGTGGACCCCCTGGTCGCCATGCAGGAGGAGTGAGGTGCGCTACGTCATTCTGATCTACCAGAACGAACATCGCGTGCGGACGTTGACCCGATCCGAGAGGGACGCCCTCGAGGGGGAGTACCACGACTTCCTGGACGCAGCGAAGGCGTCCGGCCTGTACCTCGACGGCGCACCGCTCCGGCCCA
>DATHRY010000306.1:0-4871 GCA_035464715.1 Longimicrobiales bacterium | reverse complement strand
GCCACCGTCAGGTCGGGCCGGCCGTAGTACCGGGCGCGCACCTCCGCCCCGGCCACGGTGCTCTCGTTCCCGACCCGGGGCGCGCTCTCCACGGCGGCCCGGCGGTCCGGCACGTAATCCTCCCCGTCGGCCGCCGTGACTCCGATGGCTTCCCGCTGGCGGGGGGTCGACGCGTCCACGGCCAGCCAGCCCGCCGGGAGGGTGATCTCGTACGCCTCGACCGCGTGGGGATCGGTGGGGATCGGCGAGACCCGGGGGACCACCGCCACCCGACGGTGCCAGTACTCCGGGTTCAGCTCCGCCGAGGTGGTGCGGTTCACCGTGAAGCGCCCCGCGTTGGGGGACGTGGACGGGTTCACCGCGTTGGGGGCGAGGGTCAGGGCCACGGCGCTGCCCCCCGGGTGGGCGAGGATCCGGAACGCCGCTCCGAGGACCACCATCACCCCGGCGAACTCGTCCGCCGCCACCGGCCGATCGAACGCCACGGGCAGCGACCAGCCCCCCGCCACGGAGGTGGGCGGGCCGGTCGTGCGCACGGAGATCTCCGTGAGAGGGCCGTCGTGCTCGTAGACCCGGAACTCCACCACGTCGGGGTCCAGCTCCCGCTGCGCCGGCCCCCATCCCCACCGCACCCGCACCACCGGGCCCCCGGCGGCCAGGGCCAGATCGGCCGCCGTCGCCTCCGGATCGTCGGGCTGCACCAGCCGGACGTCCACGCCCGTGGGGGGAACCGCTTCCGGATCCGGCGAGGTCGGGCCGGGGGGCGTGGTGGGGGCCGGCGGGCGCACGTGCTTCCGGAGCGGCACCGGGGGTGAATCCACCGGGGCCGAGACCCGGCCCGTGGCGTCCACCGACCGGACCCGGTAGACGATGTCCTCGCCGTATTCCAGCACCTCCGGCTCGAAGACCTCCACGGCGTGGACCAGGTCGGCGTGGGAGCCCGGCGCCTCGTCGGCCGGGGGGAAGGCCCGGAAGAGGTCGAACCCCCATGCCGGCGTGTCGGTGGGCGACGGGGCGTTGCGGCCCGAGACCTGGGTGCCGTCCCCCGCCGCGGGGGCGAAGGGCCGGCCCGCCCAGGAGCGGACGAGCGAGTAGCGGGATACCTCGGTGGGCGAGGCGCCGACGGCGTCCGCGGGCAGGATGGGGGCGAACGCCGGCGGGATCGTCGACGGGGCGTCCCAGGTGATCTCGAAGCCGCGGTTCGTGTCCAGCACGCCCCGGGCCGCGGTCCGCGCCGGGTCGCTGAGGTTCGTCACCGTCACCGCCGTGGGCGGAGGCGGCGGCGCCGAGGGGAGGAACGGCACCTCGAGGATCGTCTGCGTGATGGGGACGGGCTCGTCGGGGTCCAGCGCCGGGTCGAGGGGTGCGGGCACGATGCCCATGAGCTTCAGGGCGCCCTCGACGACCACCCGGTCGACCTCGGTGCCGAAGTCCAGGGAGGTGCGGCCCGAGGTGGTGGCGCCCACGATCCCCACGGACGTGCCGAACCGGAACCCCTGGGCCTGGATCGTCGCCCCCGCCACCGCGTCGAGCACGATCCGGCGAGTGGGGTCGTCGAGGAAGAGCGTCAGGCGCTCCGACACGATCCCCTTCCGGATCGTTCCCGGGTCGCCCGGCGCGCCGTCCACGGCCTCCACCACCATCGGGGCCTCCCCCCACACGAAGGTGGGGCCCCAGCGGAACACGCGGGGCAGCCGGTAGCCCCGGGGCACCGTGTGCAGGTCGTACATCCGCTCGTCCCGGTCCCGTCGCCGGATCGCGCCCACGAGCCGGTAGTCGTAGCGGACCCCGGGGAGCAGGTCGTCCCGGTCGATGTGGGCGAAGCCCAGCGCCCGGTGCCACGCCGGCAGGATCGTGGGGGCCACCACCAGGCCGAAGGGGGACACGTCCCACTCGTCGCCGCCTCCGCCAGGTCGCTCCGAGACCACCCGCCACGGGGGCACGCCCCCCGGCCGGGCGAGGGCCGCGTCGGCGTAGCGCAGGATCTCCTGGAAGTCGCCCTCCAGCGGGTCCGGCTGCGCCCGGGCCTCGGCCAGAGCCCGGCCCGACGCGGCGTCCGTGACCGCCGGGTGCACGGAGGGGAACGGCATCTGCAGCCCCTCCACCACCACCCGGGCCCCTTCCCACGCCCGGTCGCGGTCGATGTCCCCGCAGACCTGGAAGTTGCTCTCGGTGCCCCGGGTGACGATCCACACCACCCCGATGCCCGCGCCCCGGAGGGTGACGGTGGGTGGGGTGAAGAGCTGACCCGACAGGAGGGTCCGGTCCGGGAGGCCCGCGAACACGGCGATGGCCGGGCCGCCGGACACCGTGACCACACTGTGGGTGCGTCCCAGGTTCACCGTGAAGGTCAGGAACGTCGGCGGCCCCGAGGTGGTGACCGGGTCGCGGGATCCCAGCACCGTGACCCGACACCACACCGTGGCGTCCCCCACCCGGACGTGGCCCAGCTGGCGCGCCGCCTCGAGGGTCGACGGGGTCAGGGCCAGGCAGTCCCGGGGAAACTCCCCCTGGGAGTTCCGGCGCAGCACCGTGAACCCGTCCAGCGCGTTGCCGGCCGGGTAGGGGGGCGACCAGAGCAGGTGCATCCCGTCGTGGTCGCCGCCGTCCAGCCGCGGGATCGCGTGGAACCTCAGCAGGCCACCGGGCAGACTCATGGCGGCGAGTGGTCAGAGCCCACGTGCCGCGCGCACCACCCGGACCAGATCGGAGCCCCCCGAGCAGTAGTTCTCCATGTCCTCGACGTCGTGGGCCGAGACCACCGCGACCACGTAGGGCCCCTCCGCCCACCAGGCGAACATCGGGCCGCCCGAGTTGCCCGGATTGATGTCGGCGTTCGTGTCCATGGCGCGGCCGGACCCGAAATCCCAGGCGTGCTCGTCCAGCCACTTCCGCCGCTGCCAGGTCGGCCACATCCCCCCGCCCACGTCCCCCGGGTAGCCGATGTTGTACCAGTACGGCTCGTCGTCCCAGCTGCTGCTGTAGCGGCGGGTCCCGAGCCAGCCGAAGCGGTCCCCGATGGCGTCGGCCGTCTCCAGGACCGCGTAGTCCTCGTCGAGCTCCGTCCATCCCACGGTGCCCGTGACTCGCGTGAAGGCCGTGACCCGGGTGATCGTCGACACCGCCGAGACCGTCGCGCCGGCCCGGTGGACCTCCACCACGCCGTTGACGCCCCCGGGGATGGACCAGTTGACCACGTGACTGGCCGTAAGGACGTGCCGGGGCCCCACCAGCACCCCCGAGCCGCTCCCGACGCTGGTCACGACGCGGCACACGCAGCCCCAGGGATAGGCGCGGTCGTTGTAGGTCCTCCGCTCGTCGGTCCCCAGGACCACCACCGGCTCCAACTCCTTGCCCCGGAACCGGATGCGCGGCCGGTAGCCCTCCTGCCGGAGCGCCCGGTCCGGCTTGGCGCGGACCGGCTCCCAGTCCGGGAGAAAGGCCTCGATGGCCTCGTCCGAGACCTCCTGGAGGGCGTCGGGCGACAAGATCTCCACCTCGAAGGCCGGCAGCTCGATGCGGGCCTCGATGTCCCTCAGCTCCTTCGGGACCTTCTTCTTCGCCGGGCGATCCACGTCCTCGCACTGCACCCGGCGCATCGGCCGATCGGGATCGCATCGGCCCTCGTCGTCGCGCTTCCTCCTCTCCTCCCGCTTCCGCTTCTCGTCGTCCTTCTTCCGCTTCTCGTCGTACTGCATCTCCCACCTCCGGGTCGCAGGCGCATTCCTGCACGCAACTTATCCGCACGGTATCCACAGGGGCGGTGGGATGCCAGGAAAAAATGCGGGGAGGGGGCGGGCGGTGCGGCGGACCTCAAACAGAATGGAGACGCCGTAGGGCGGACCAACGGTACCGACCCGCGATACGTTACGACGCCCGGCCGGCACCGAGCCCGTCGGCTACACCGCCCGGAGGTGGTCCTCGAGGGCTGCGACCCGATCACGCGCCGCCCGGATCCCGACGCCCGTTCAGATCGACCTTCTCGGTGAGGGCTTCGACAGCCCGGCCGTTCGCGTCGATACGGCGGCCATTGGCTGCGAAGGCTTCGGCCAGAAGGTGCACGTCCTTCCGGAGAGCCTCCTGTCCGACCTCGACCGCCGAGAGGCGGTTCTCAAAGCCGTCGAACTACTTCTCCAGGAAGGCGACCAGGTCCCGGTATTCGGAAGGGGTCATTGAGGGCGGTCGGGGGCTGAGGCGGGGGCGTTCAAGCTAGGGGTGGTGGAGGGTCTGGGCCATGTGGGGATGGGACGGGTCCTTCCAGCGTGCCTCGCCCCCGTCCCACCGTCGCCGTACCATGGGTCCGCCGCCATCCGTGAGCCGAGAGCACCGCCCCCCATGCCCATCCGCGTCCTCGCCGCCGTCATCACCCGGGACGATCGCTACCTGATCTGCAAGCGCCCCGCCCACAAGCGGCACGGCGACCTCTGGGAATTCCCCGGGGGCAAGATCGAGGACGGCGAGACCGACCTCCAAGCCGCGGACCGGGAGATGCGGGAGGAGCTGGACGTGGGGGCCACCGCGGTCGAGGCGCCCCTCTTCATCCGTCAGGACCCGGGCTCCGAGTTCTCCATCGAGTTCATGCCGGTGGAGATCGTCGGAACCCCCCGGGCGATCGAGCACTCGGCGCTGGCGTGGGTCACGGTGGAGGAGCTGCTGGGCTACGAGCTCGCGCCCAGCGATCGGGTGTTCGCGGAGAGGTGTCTGGTGGCTTCCCGGGCGCGCAAATCGTCCTGACGGACGGGGCGTCCGCCCACCGGAGACGACCGGGCCCATACACTACGTACCCCTACTTAGAGGCATTGCGCCCTCGAGGCTGCATTCTACGAGTTTGATCGGAGTCACCTCGAACAAGGAGCCACCATGCGCCGTCC
>DATHRY010000305.1:0-30610 GCA_035464715.1 Longimicrobiales bacterium | reverse complement strand
GGGCGAGTTCCAGATCACCGAGTCCCTGCCCATGTGCGCCGTCGACCGGGCCGTCGAATCGGATCTGGCCGAAGCCTACGATTGCGGCCGCGAGGCGTCGCGCCTCGCCGGCGAAGATGCCACGGGCGTCATGGTCACGATCGTCCGGGCGTCGGACGAACCGTATTCGGCCACACTGGGCACTGTGCCGCTCGCGGACGTGGCGGTGCGGGCCAAGCCCATGCCCGACGCCATGATCAACGAGGCCGGCAACTTTCCCAGCGACGCGTTCCTGGACTATCTCCGCCCGTTGGTCGGCGACATGCCCGAGTATGCCGACCTCCGGTTCGAGCCCGTCGAATGACCGCCGAGGACGCACCGAGACGCAGAGAGGCCCGACGATGAACGATACCGATGCCAGGTACACGCGCTTCGCGCTGTGCCGCGAGATGATGGACACGGTCGACGTGATTGACCGCTTCGATCCGGCCCGCTACGTCGAGGCCGCCGAGGCAGTCGCCGACGTCGGGAGGCTCTTCCTCACCGGAGAGGGATCCAGCCGGATCTTCCCGGCGAAGAACGCCGTCCGCAAGGCGATGACCTGGGGTGCCGGCCTTCATGTCGCCACCGAGGGATCGAGGCAGGCGGCCACCTACGATCTCTCGAAGTTCGCGGTCTTCGGGGCCTCGAACTCCGGACGGACCGCCGAGGTCATCGCGGTCCTGGAGCGGCTCGCGGACGCCGGAAACCCGAACCGGTTCGGGCTCACGGCCAACGAGGGCACCCTCCTCGAGAGCCACGCCGCCACGACCTTCGTCCTGAAGTGTGGGTGGGAGCAGGCCGTCGCGGCCACCAAGAGCGTGGCCGAGCAGGCTCTCGTGTACCAGGCGATCGTGAGTCACGTCGCCGGCCGCGACATGACCGGGCAACTCGATGGCGCGGCCGACAAGGTCCGCGCCGCCCTCACGGAGACGGTCGATCCGCGCATCGTGCAGACCATCGCGAAGGCACCGACGGTCTACTTCGCCGGGTACAATGACGGCGTGGCGGAGGAGTTGACGCTCAAGACCAACGAGATCTGCCGGAAGAAGAGCGACTTCCTCGAGGGCACCTACGCCGTCCACGGTATCGAGGAGGTCATGGACGCCGACGACGTCGTCATCGTCGTCGATCCCTTCGAGGAGGAGTCGGGGAAGTTCCAGAAGGTGCTCGTCGAGGGTGTCGGTCTGACGGTGGTGGCCATCAGCACGGTGGACACGCCGTTCGCAACCATTCGAGTGCCGGACGCGGGAGAGATGAACCCCTATGTCTTTCTCGCTGCGGGGTGGAACCTCTTGGTGGAGATCGGTCTGTCGCTGGAGGTCGACCTCGACAAGGCCGAGCGCGCGCGCAAGGTCGGCAACGAATTCGTCCCGTCATGATCGGCGTGGCGTCCATGCCGCGTCCCGCCGTCCTGGGAGTCGCGGGTCTCCTGGTCCTGGCCTCCGCCGGGTCCGGCCAGGCGCCGGCCCCGTTCCAGCCGTGGACGCCGGGGACGCTGGACATCCACCACATCTCGACCGGCCAGGGGAACTCCACGTTCTTCGTCCTGCCGGACGGGACCACCATGCTTCTGGATGCGGGGGCGGCGACGCCGCCCGTCGCGACGCCGAGACCCGACGCGTCCCGCAGCGCCGGCGAGTGGATCGCCCGCTACATCACCCGCATGGCGCCGTCCGGTCGCGATCCCGGGATCGACTACGCGCTGCTGACGCACTTCCACGCCGACCACATGGGGTTCGTCTCGGCCGAGTCGCCGACATCGGTCCACGGCGACTACCAGCTCGCGGGGATCACCGACGTGGCCGAGCACCTCCCGATCCGGCGCATGATCGATCGGGGGTGGCCGGACTACGACTACCCCGAGCCATTGGACCATCCGTCCATCGCCAACTACCGGCGCTTCCTGGAAGCGCGACAGCGCTCGGACGGGCTCGGCGTCGAGCGTTTCGCACCCGGCCGATCGGACCAGCTCCGGCTGGTGGAGGATCCGGCCTCGTATCCCTCGTTCGAGATCCGGAACCTGCACGCGAACGGCGACGTGTGGACGGGCACGGGAGACGCCGTCACCCGAATCGTGCCACCCCTCGAGTCCGTGCCCGAGGAGGACCGGCCCACCGAGAACCACTCCTCGCTGGCGTTCCTCGTGCGCTACGGACCGTTCTCGTACTACACGGGGGGCGATCTGCAGGGCGTGCCGCCCGACGGCTACCCGGCCTGGCACGATCAGGAGACGCCCATCGCCCGCGGCATCGGCGGGCCCGTGGACGTGGCCGTCATCGGCCACCACGGCTCCATCGAGCCGGCGAACGCGTTCTTCCTGGAGACCCTCCGTCCGCGGGTGGACATCGTCCCCGCGTGGTCGAGGACGCACCCGGCACCGGTGGTTCTCAAGCGTCTGCTCAACCGGCGGATCTACCCCGAGGACCGCGACATCTTCATCCTGGAGTTCCACGACGAGACCAAGGCGGCCATCGGGGGCCGGGCCGGGCAGGTGGCCAGCGACCACGGCCACGTCGTGGTCCGGGTCGAGCCCGGGGGCGCGTCGTATCGAGTGTTCGTGCTCGACAACCGGACCGAGTCCGGCGATGTGCTCAGCACGCACGGGCCCTACGAGAGTGGCCGCTGAGGAAGTGAGCGGTCGGAAGGCCTTGTACGGGACCTCGCTGGAGGGACCCGGGTACAGCTTCGCCTGAGCGCTGCTCGGCGAACGGGTCGGAGGTGCCCACCAGATGAACGATCTCGCCACGCTTCGCTACGCCAGGGTCGCCACGGCCCTGATACTGGGCACGGTCGCAGCCGCGGCCTGTGCCGGTACGCCCGCGGGGAACGGTACGTCCGCCGAGGCTTCCGAGGAAGTGCGCATCGGCTACGGCTCCCAGGAGCGGGGGGACGTGACCACGGCGGTCACCACCGTCCGGGCCGAAGACCTCGGCCGCGAGGTCACCAGCTTCGAGGATCTGTTCATGGGTGTGGCGGGCGTGACCGTCCGTCGTCTCTCCAATGGCGGGATCTCCCTGCGGATCCGGGGCTCCTCCTCGTTCAGCAGTGACGGAGAGCCGCTCTACGTGATCAACGGCGTCACGGTCCGGGCCGCTCCGGGGCAGGCCCTGATGGGGCTGAGCCCGAGGGACGTCACGCGGATCGAGGTGCTCAAGGACGCGGGTGCGACCGCGATCTACGGCAGTCGGGGCGCCAACGGGGTCGTCCTGATCTTCACCGAGCACAGGGACGCCAGCCCGCCGTCCTGAGCCGGCCACCAGTACCCTATGCGCGGCGGCGACGACCTTGGGCGCTGCGCTGGCAGGCGGCTCTCGGACGCGCCTTCGGAGCGACGGGCGCCCACACCGTCGTTCCCGGCATGTTCGGCGTGGCACAAGTTATTGCGCAGCAAGCACTTGCACTGGAGCGACACGACTCGTTTCGGCGCCGCTTGCGGATGCGCGTGATGGAAACGTACGTTCACTCGACACTTCAAGATCGCGTCTGTCACGCCCCCGCAAGGCCCTGGAGATCCACCTTGCCCGGGGCCGCTGGACGTTGCCGCTCCATCCAACTGGGAGGCGGGGGAAACATGCACAAGACCGCTCGTTTGGTATTTCTTTTGCTCGTCGGCATGCTCTCGGCGGCGTTCCCCGTACAGGCGCAGGTGGGCCAGGTGACGGGGGTGGTGAGGGACGCGGCAACGGCTGCGCCGCTGGATGGGGCCCAGGTCTACATCGAGGGAACGGGCATCGGGTCCCTCACGAACGACGCCGGCCGCTTCCTCTTGAACAACGTCCCGGTCGGGAATCGGGTCCTGACGGTCGAGATCCTGGGGTACGCCACCCGACGCCAGGACATCACCGTCTCCGAGGGTACGCCGCTGTCCCTGGAGATCACCCTCACCCAGACCGCCGTCGACCTCGAGGAGCTGGTGGTCGTGGGCTACGGGACCCAGATCCGAAGGGAGGTCACCGGGTCGGTGGCCTCCGTCCGGGGCTCGGAGATCGCCGAGGCCGCGGTGACCCCCAACGTCCAGACGGCCCTCCAGGGTCGCCTGGCGGGCGTCAACGTGGCCGAGTCCTCCGGTGAGCCCGGGGCCGCTCCCCAGATCCTGGTCCGTGGACGTGGATCGATCTCGGCGGGGACCGAGCCGTTGTACGTCATCGATGGTGTGCCCTACTCCATGAACACGGACCTGGAAGGGACCATCGATCAGTCCAATCCGAGTCACGGCGTGACCAGGGCCAACCCGCTTTCCAACCTCAACCCGAACGACATCGAGACCATCGAGGTCCTGAAGGATGCGGCGGCCGCGGCGATCTACGGATCCCGCGGCTCCAACGGGGTGATTCTGATCACGACGAAGCGGGGACAGACGGGCATGCCCCCCGTGACGAGCTTCCGGGCCTACGCCGGTGTCCAGACGGCGTTCAACCGGCCGGAGATGATGAACGCCGAAGAGCACATCGAGTTCGTGCGCCTTTCCCGGAACAACGCGTACCTCTTCGCCCGGGATCCGCTGAACCCGTCCAGCCCCTCCTACAACCCCGACTACGATCCGAACACGAACGCGGGTCGCGCGGAAAACGGGGCCGACGGCAACCACCTGATCCCCGAGGCCATGGTGAACTGGGACGGCACCGACACCGACTGGGTGGACCTGGTGCTGGACCCGGCCACGCTCCAGAACTACGACGCGTCCGTACGGGGTGGGTCCGAGAACTTCAACTACTTCGTCTCCGGAGCGTACACGAACCAGGCCGGGGTCATCGAGGGATCGAGATTCGAACGCCTGGCGCTGCGCGCCAACCTGACGCTGGACCCCACGGACAGGCTGGAGATCAGCACGGACATCAACACCGCCTTCGGCGACCACGACCGGAAGGCGGCGAACGCCCCGTACTTCGGACGGCCACCGGGGATCATCTACTCCGCCATGGTCTCGTCGCCCGTGGCGAAGGTGTACGACGAGGACGGCAACTACCTCCAGTCCGGGCCGAACAGCATCAACCAGCTCGGCAACGGGATGACGACGACCAACCACGCCCTGGCCGCCCGGGACTACATCGACGACGAGCTGCAGACCGGCCGGGTCTTCGGGAGCGTCGGAGGGAACTACCGGATCCTCGACAACCTTCGGTACAACCTGCTGGTCGGGTTCAACTACGACACCAACAACCGGAACTTCTACCAGAGCACGCAGCTCCAGTACCGGGGCAGCACGACTCCCCAGCCCTATGCCCAGACCTTCTCCGGGCAGCAGTACAGCTGGCTGGTGGAGAACACGGCCAACTACACCAAGGGCTTCGGGGCCCATGAGTTCGACGTGCTGGTGGGCTACACGGCCGAGAAGAACCACGAAGAGACGAAGTTCGTGATCGCCCGCAACTTCCCGGACGATCAGGTCACCACGATCGGCGGCGGCGAGGTCACCGGCGGCGGCCAGAACCAGGAGGAATGGTCCCTGGTCTCGATGCTCGGCCGCGTGCACTACACCCTGCTCGACCGGTACATGGCCACGCTCACCTTCCGGTCGGACCGCTCCTCGCGGTTCGGGTGGGAGAACCAGACGGGCTACTTCCCCTCCATCTCGCTGGGCTGGCAGGTGACCCAGGAGCCCTTCATGCAGGACCAGACGCTGTTCAGCCAGCTGAAGCCCCGTGTCAGCTATGGCGTGACGGGGAACTTCAACATCCCGAACTACGGCTCGATCGGCCTTGTCGGGAGCAGCCCTTACGTCCTGAACGACCAGCTGGTCCCTGGCGCCACGCAGAATACCCTGGGGAACGAGGACCTCACCTGGGAGACCACCCGGCAGTTCAACTTCGGGGTCGATTTCGGCCTCCTGAACGACCGCCTGTACGGTTCGTTCGACTACTACGTGAGTCGGACCGAGGATCTGCTCCTCAACGTCAACGTGCCGTCGTCCACGGGCTTCGCCACGGTCCTGACGAACATCGGAGAGGTGGAGAACAAAGGCTTCGAGGCCCAGATCACCTCTCGGAACCTCGTGGGCAGCTTCCAATGGTCCACCGACTTCAGCCTCGGCTCGAACAAGAACAAGGTCCTCGAGCTCGGCCCCGAGGGCGACCCGATCCTGGCTTCGGGAGCCGCGGGCATCCGCCACATCACCCAGGTGGGCGGCGAGATCGGTGCCTACTGGGGCTACGTGACGGACGGCGTCTACATGAGCCAGGAGGAGATCGACAACGGGCCCGTCGACATGGAGGGGAACCCCACCGTGGGTGATCTGCGGTTCAAGGATCTCAACGGCGACGGCGTGATCGACGCCGAGGACCGGACCGAGATCGGCAGCTACAATCCCGACCTCACCTGGGGCGTCCAGAACCGCTTCAGCTTCGGGGGCCTGGAGCTCGGCGTGTTCTTCAATGGCGTCGTCGGGCGGGAGATCCTGAACCTCACCCGGCGGCACATGGAGCCCGAGGGGAACTTCAATCATTACAGGTACTTCGTCGGCAGGTACTACAAGTCGCCCGAGGAGCCCGGGGACGGGATCCATCCCAAGCCGGACCGGCAGTCCCACGGCGGGGGCACCCGGCCGTCGGACCGGCTCGTCGAGGACGGGTCCTACGTCGCTCTGAAGAGCATCACCCTGGGGTACCAGCTGCCCGAGAGCGTCGGGAACCGTCTCTGGGGCAGCAACGTCCGGCTCTTCGCCTCGGTGAACAACGTGTTCATGTGGACGGACTACATTGGCTGGAACCCCGAGGTGAGCGTCCAGTCGGACGGGCTGACTCCGGGCCAGGACTACGGGGCGTACCCGCTCATGCGGGCGTACCAGCTCGGTGTCGAGATCGGTTTCTGAACATCATGCAATCGAGGTCATCCATGAAAGCGTTTTCGACCACGCGCGCGATCCTGGCGCTCTCGACGGCCCTGGTCCTGTCGGGCTGCAGCGAGGATTTCACGCGCCTCAGCCCGATCTCCGATCGGAACGTCGAGTCCTTCTACAAGACGGAGAGCGACTTCGAGGTGGCGATCAACGGCGCCTACAGCACGCTCGCGGGCAACGGCGCCTACAACCGCTCTTACGTGCTGCTCCACGAGATGCGCTCCGACAACACCATGAACGGGGGCGGTAACACCGGCCTCGCGGAGGTCTACTTCCGCATCGCCTACTTCCAGGAGCTTGCCACGGCCTCCGAGCTCTCCAACCCGTGGACGACCGCGTACCAGGGGATCTCCCGGGCCAACACGATCCTGGATCGACTGGACAACCTGGAGGACGGAGACTTCAAGGAGCGGATCCGGGGCGAGGCCCTCTTCATCCGATCCCTCTTCTACTACCAGCTCGCGGTGCTGTGGGGGAACGTGCCCCTCCAGCTCGAGCCGGTGACGTCGCCGGACATCGAGATCAACCAGGTGTCGGCGGACGTGATCTACGGACAGATCGCCTCGGACCTTGAGCTGGCCCAGGGCCTGCTGCCGGCCTCCTACGGCGCCGAGGACCTGGGCCGTGCCACCAGTGGGGCGGCGAACACGCTCCTGGGGCTCGTCTACCTGACGGACGGTGAGCCTGGGCTGGCCGAGACCGCGCTGCGCCGGGTCGTGAGCTCGGGACAATACCAGCTCCTGGACGACTACACCGACCTCTGGGGCGTGGGGAACGAGAACAACGCGGAGTCGATCTTCGAGCTCCAGTACAAGGCGGGCGGGACCGGCACGGGAAGCCAGTTCACCGACTACTACACCCCCTTCGGGGACGGTGGCGGGGTCGGAGCCGGCAACGCGCCTCAGGTCCTTTCACCCGACATCGAATACCTCCACGAGGTGCAGTACGGGATCGAGGAGGACGACGAGCGGGGTGTGGGGGGCACCTGGGGCTTCCAGGTCGGCGATGCGAACGACACCACGTGGTACGTCGCCAAGTGGGAAAGCGAGCCCTTCGGTCCGGGTGATGCGGACAACAACTTCCCCGTCTTCCGCTACGCGGATGTCCTCCTGATGCTGGCCGAGGCCCTCGGTGAGTCGTCGGAGGCATACGACCTCATCAACCAGGTGCGTGAGCGGGCGGGTGTGACGCCCATCAGCGCCGCGACCGCCGGCACCTTCGAGGAGAAGCTCCTCTTCGAGCGACGGCTGGAGTTCGTCACCGAAGGGAAGCGGTGGGCCGACCTCCTCAGGTTCGGGGTGGCCAAGCCCGTCATGGCGGCCTTCGAGCCCCTCGTGGCGGCCGGACTCACCGAGGCCGACATCCGGGAGCTGTATCCGATCCCGCAGGGCGAGATCGACGTGTCGGGCGGGGCGATCGTACAGAACAGCTACTAGCTACGAATCCCTCAGCGCCCGATCAGGGTAGTCTTCACCCCGCCCGAGGTTACCTCCTCGGGCGGGGTTCTCCGTTCCCGAGGGTCCGGCCTCGGGGGAATCGTTTTCGCCCCGTTGGATGGGCGCTCCACCGTTCCTCCCCGTCGCGCGCCTCAGCCTCCACCTCTCCGGGCCGCCCGGATCCGCTCGGTCAATCCCTGCACCAACACGAGCTGGGTCTCGACCTGCCCCCCCTCCCGGAGGAGCCCGATCACGCGACCCGTGCCGGGGTGGACATCGTACTGCACCGCTTCGCTGCGTCCCCACGTGTCTACCGTGCCCGCGATGCTGACGGGCGTCTCCCGGTGAGAGTAGGGGGGTTCCAGCTGCAGCTCCGCCCGGATGAGACCACCGGTGGAGTGCTCGCCCCCCGCCACGTAGAAGAGGGACCGCCCGTCGGGTGACCACCGGGGTGCGGTTCCTCCTCGGGACGAGATGGGAATGCGCCGCTCGTCGGTGTCGGGGAAGGGGACGACGAAGACCTCGAACCGTCCCGACTCGGCGGAGGCGTAGGCGAGCCATCTGCCGTCCGGACTCACGGTCGGGTGCACCTCCTCGAAGTCGCCTGCGACCAGGGGCACGGGCACGCTGTCCACACCCGGGCGGATTCCCATGATGTTCCCGCCACCGGCGCTGAAGCGGTCGGTTCGGTACACGAGCCATTCGCCATCCGGGGACCAGGCGGCCTCCTCGATTCCCGCGGGATCCTCGTACACGAGCTCCGTGGTCCCGGCGCCGTCCGCGCGCCGTCGATACACCGCCGCGGGGCCTGCCCGATCCGAAAGGAAGGTCACGAACCGCCCGTCCGGGGTCCAGGATGGACGCCCATCCGTGGCGTCGGACAGGCTCAGCCGGATGGCGGCACCGGTCGGGAGCTGCTTCACGACGACGTCGACCTGGCCGTCGATGACGACGCTGGTGGCCAGGCGATCTCCCGAGGGGGACAGGGCGACACCGCCCACCTGGGACGGAAAGTCCACGCGCCACTCCGGATCGATGACCTCGGGACGCACACCGTCGAGCCAATGGGGCGTCATCTCGGTCTGGTTCGACGGGCGACGTCGGTAGACCAGCATATCCCCGTCCGAGGACACCGCGAAGTGGCCGATATCGTCACCGGTGTCCAGCAGTCCACTGGCCAGGAGGAGCGGGGGGGCGGTGATCTCCATGGCGTCTTCGTCGAACGCCGCGGCCATGAGCTCCCAATCCGCGTTCACGTAGAGGAGGGTTCCGGCCGTCGTCACCGTGGGCTCCAGGCCAGGGCCGACCCGTACCGTGTCGCCCGTCTCGAGATTCACACCGAGGATGTAGCCGGAGTTTCCGGTAGCCGCCGATTGAAGGGCGCGGGTCCCGCCCCTGAAGATGGCGGGTGCCCAGATGTTGCGGCCGTCGGGAATCGAGAACAGCGGCTCCCGGGCCAGGCCGTCGGGATCCGTTCGGTACAGGGTGCGAGCCGGCCCGTCCTGCTTGGCCGGCGTGACGTAGTACAGCTGCCCATCGTCTCCCCAGTAGGCGCAGCACCATGCCGAGTCGGCCACACGGCGCACCCCGCCACCCGTGAGGGAGGCGACGAAGAGCTGCCGGACGGGGAAGCCGGTATTCTGGTAGACGACCTCCGTTCCGTCCGGGGAGATGTCCGGGAGGACGCCGTCGGTCGTACCCGGGATGGGTTCCGCGTCGAGCTCCGAGAAGCGCCGGATCCACAGCTGGCCCCCACGGTCACCCGGCCCCTGGTACACCATGAAGCTCCCGTCCGGTGACAGATCGAAGGACCCGTAGCCCACGAAGCCCTGGTCCGCCGGAAGGTCCAGCATGACGTTCAGTGGGACCGCTCCGGCCTGCCCGTCCCGGGACAGAGCCCACCCGGCCAGGCCCAGTGCCGCGACGGCCACGACGCCGGCTCCAACGGTGAGGGGCTTCCAGGGGCCGGGTGAGCCCGCGGCTCCTGCACCCGCCGGCTCCCCGTACCGGAATCCAGGATCGTTCAGCGCACGTCCGAAATCTTCGGCGGCGCTGAAGCGGTCCGCAGGGAGCCGCTCCAGGGCCTTCCGGATGGCCGCGTCCACGTTGGCGGGGATCGAGGCGCGCGCTGTGGTGGGAGCCACGGGATCGCCGGCGATGATCTGTCCCAGGACCGCCTGGGCGGTGCTTCCCCCGTAGGGCGGCTCGCCCACCAGCATCTCGTAGAGCACGCACCCCAGCGCGTAGATGTCGCTGGGCTGCGCCACGTACTGGTCCCCGGTGGCCTGCTCCGGGCTCATGTAGTAGGGCGTGCCCAGACTGAGACCCGTCTCGGTCAGTCGTCCGCCGCCGGCGGCGCCCAGGGCGAGGGCGATGCCGAAATCCGCCACGAGGGGCTCACCTCGGGAGAGAAGGATGTTGGCGGGCTTGATGTCCCGATGCAGGACCCCGTTCTCGTGGGCGTAGGCCAGCGCCGAAGCCACCTTCACCGCCAGGGCCACCGCCTCGTCCACCGGGAACTGCCGCTCCCGGTCCAGCCGGTCCCGGAGCGTCTCCCCCTCCCCGTAGGGCATCACGTAGTAGAGAAACGAGTCTGCCTCTCCGGAGTCGAAGAGGGGGAGGATGTGGGGATGCTGGAGCTGTGCCGTCGTCTCGATCTCGGCCAGGAACCGGTCGGCACCTACCACCGCCGCCAGCTCCGGCTTCAGCACTTTGATCGCGACCTTGCGGCGGTGCTTCAGGTCCTGGGCCAGGTAGACCGTCGCCATACCACCCTCGCCGAGTCTTCGCTCGACGGAGTAGCGGTCGGCCAGGGCGGCAGTGAGGCGAGACGGAATGTCGGTCATGACGAGGCCGGGCGGGAAATGGAATCGCGGAAGATCTGCCGGGTCCGGTCCGCGAGTCAAACGGAGCAGAGCACGTGGTCTTCCGACTCTTCCCACCGTGGGGGTGCCGCGATCCGCTTGTGGCAGGAGGAGGTGGCGACTATCGTAGGGCGCATGAGAATGATTCTCAACGTCACATCCTGGAGGGGACGGTGCGCCCACTGCGCCGAGTGATCATAGGTTTGTCGGTCGCGGGCGCCGCGGCCTGCGGGACCCCGAGCACTACGGGAACGGGTGGACCAGCACCCCGGCATCCCGCAGCCCAGGAGGCTCCCGAGGTCGGGGTCCTGCTCATGGCCCACGGGGGAGACGAGGCATGGAACCGCTCGGTGAACGAGGCGGTGGCGACCCTTCCGGCCCACGTTCCGGCCGTCGTGGCCTACGGCATGGCCAACCCGATGACCCTGCGGGAGGGGCTCGAGCGTCTCGGGGAGCGGGGCGTCCGTCGGGTCGTCGTGGTTCGGGCTTTCCTGTCGGGCCGCTCCTTCTTCGACCAGACCCGTTGGTACCTCGGATTGGCGTCCGATCCACCCGAGCACTTCGTCCTCATGGGACCCGCCGCGGCGGACCCCTCGGCTCGGAAGTCCCTGGATCACGGGCTCGCCGTGGCAACGCATGAAGCGGGACTGCTCGATGCACCGCAGGCGGGTGAGATCATGGCGGCCCGTGCGCTCGAGGTCAGCCAGCGTCCAGCCGGCGAGAGCGTGCTCCTGCTGGCTCACGGCATGGGAGACGACCGGGACAACCGCGGCGTCCTGAATGCCATGGAGGTGATCGCCGGAGAGGTCAGGCGACTGGGTTTCGCCGACGTGCGAGCGGCGACCCTGCGAGAGGACTGGGAGGAGGAGCGCAGGGTGGCGGAGGCGCAGCTGCGGGACTACGTCCGCGCTGAGGCCGCGCAGGGACGCAGGGTGCTCGTCCTTCCGGTACGACTTTCCGGCTTCGGGCCCTACGCCCAGGTCCTCGAGGGACTGGACTACGAAGCTGGTCGAGGGCTGCTCCCCCACCCGGCGGTAGGTGAGTGGGTGCTGGACACCGCCAATCGTGTGGCGTGTGATGAGGGGTGGGGGCCGTTGTCGGGCGAGTGCCCCGGAGTGATGGCTCCGGAGGCCGAGGCAGGTCGCTGACCCGGGCTTCCCTGGGCGGCACCGGAGGTCGACCTCCGACGTCGGGGGCGCTCGGCGTCGACCTGCCGGAGGGCCTGCTCGCTTGGATTCAGGAGCGTGCCTGGTCGTCGCCGATCTGGTACACGCCCTCCTGATGCAGGGCGCGCGCACGTCCGAGTAGAGACGCCGCCATCGGCGTTCGCCCTGCCTTGGTGCGTCCGGGATCGACCGGACCCACCGCGGCGGGGTGAAGCCGTGGGCCTGGTACACTGAGGTGAGTCGAGCTCTGCGCGGGCATCTCCGTACACCGACGACGTCCAGATCAGGTCACGCGACAGAAGAGCCTTGCCACACGGGCCCGACCCGTCAATCGTGCGCGTATGCTGGTCTCTGTCTCGTCGTTCGCTCGTCCGACTCCGGTGATCCGGAGAGGGCTCGTTGCGGTCGTCGCGATGGGCGTGGTGATCCTCGGGATGCTCGCCTGCGGGAGCGACTCCCCGGTCGTGATCACGCCGTCGGTGGTGACGACCTCTCTGCCGGATGGTGTGGAGGGCCTCGAGTACGGCCCCGAGGAGCTCACGGCGACCGGCGGGGACGGCCGCTACGCGTGGTCCGTCGCCACGGGCTCGGGGGACCTCCCCCCGGGCCTGGCGCTCGCCGACGACGGCACGATCTCGGGAATCCCGACGGCCGTGGGCTCGTGGGACTTCACGGTCCGGGTCCGAAGCGGGACGCAGAGCGCACAGCGAGCGTTGTCGATCGCCGTCCACGGGCTTCTGACGATCACCTCATCCTCTCTCCCCGACGGGGTCGAGGGAGTGGAGTACGGTCCCCACGAGCTCGAGGCGACGGGGGGCGACGCGAGCTACGCCTGGGCCCTGGCCCCGGGCTCCGATCCTCTTCCGCCTGGCCTGACCCTGGAGGCCGAGGGGACCATCTCGGGGACACCCACCCAGGGGGGATCGTGGGACTTCGCGGTGGAGGTCCGAAGCGGGGAGCAGACCGCGGTTCAGGGGCTGACGATCTCGGTCACCGCGCCACTCACCGTGACCACGACCTCCCTGCCGGAGGCGCTGAGGGATCGGGAGTACGGCCCTCATGACCTCGAGGCGACCGGCGGCGACGGGAGCTACGCCTGGGCTCTGGCGCCGGGCTCGGATCCGCTGCCCCCCGGCCTGAGCCTGAACGAGGCCGGAACGGTCTCGGGCACACCCACCGCAGTCGGGTCCTGGGCGTTCATCG
Source organism: Longimicrobiales bacterium (assembly GCA_035464715.1). Classification (GTDB taxonomy): domain Bacteria; phylum Gemmatimonadota; class Gemmatimonadetes; order Longimicrobiales; family Gaopeijiaceae; genus Gaopeijia. The sequence goes on along the minus strand of DATHRY010000305.1, from coordinate 17,085 downwards.
TGGAGGTCCGGAGTGGGGGTGAGACGGCCGAACAGGTCCTGTCCATCGTCGTGGTCGAGCCGACCCCGGTCTCTCTCCGCCCTTCGGACTGGCGCATGCCCCGGGGAGCGACCGTGCGGTTCGCGCTCGCGGAGGAAGCGGGTCCCGTCACCTGGAGCGTGAACGGGATCGTGGGCGGCGACGAGACGGTGGGCACCATCGACGGGACGGGGATCTACCGTGCACCGTCCTCGGTCCCCACCGGTCCGGTGACCGTCGCTGCCGCGTCGGATGCGGACCCGGGCCGGGTCGGGATGGCCGAGGTGACCGTGGTCGCCGACGCCGGTCCGGGGAGGATACGGTGGACGCTCTGGACGCCGCTGGTCCTCTCCGTCGGCTCGACGGGGTCGGCGGTGCTCGAGGTCGCCTTCGACGGCTACCCCACGCTGGACGTGGACCCCGTCAGCGGACCCACGCTCGAACCACAGGCGCTCCGCACCGGGGTGTACGGCTTCTCGTTCGACGCAGGACCGCTCCTCTCCGGATACGCCGAGGGGGACCTCCACGAGTTCGTCGGCTACCTGAACTGCGGCGGCTGCTCGAGGATCACCCGCGGGAACGTCTTCGTGAACGTCCGGGACGGCACCGTGCCTTCGGCGACCCCCACGGTCATGGCCGACGGCGTCCAGGCCATGGAGCACGTGGTCAACATCCGCTACGACGATCTCTTCCTGGCCGGGTCCATTCCCCCCGATCTCATCCAGACCTTCTACGAGCACTTCCCGGACGACTTCGATTTCATCGCCGTCGTGGAGCAGGTCAGCTCGTTCAACAACCGGACCTACCGGGCAGTGCGCAACGACGTCGGAGGCCTCGGGCTCTCCTTCTTCAACCGCGGACTCACCTATGGGAGCGCTTCGCGATTGAAGGGACTCGTGGACTATCCCATCAGCATCTTCTTCGACGCCGGTGAAACGGCCCTGGCACACGAGATCGGGCATCGCTGGATGATGTTCCTCGACAATGCCGTGCTCAACGCCGGCGGCTCCCACTGGCCGGTCTCCTCCCTCGCCCGGGGGGTCATGGGCTTCAATCTGGCCGGTGGAGTCGGAGGGAGCTTCCCCTTCGAAGTCCGTCCGGTCGGCGACGGCAGCTACCGGCTGGAGAGCGCCCCTCGCCGGCTTTCGTTCAACGACATGGAGCTGTACCTCATGGGGCTGCTCCCCGCCGACTCGGTGTCGACCCACGTGGTCTTCCGGGACCAGGGCATCCCCCTCACGAACGGCTCGACGGGGCTGGTCGATCCGGTGTCCGTCGAGGATGTGATCGCCCGGAACGGCGTGCGGACCCCTGCGTACCCCGATGCTCCGCGCGACTTCGGCCTCGCCACCATCGTGGTCAGCAAGGACCGGCTCCTCACGACGGAGGAGCTCGAGTTCTTCAACCACCTGGCGGCCCGGGGGCAGGCCAGGGAGGAGCTCCACTTCACGTCCGGCTTCTCGTCCGGGACGACGCTCCCCTTCTACCTGGCCACGGGCGGACGGGCCACCCTCACGACCCGCGTCATCTTCTGAGTCGCGGCGCCTTCATCGCCGGTCCTCGACCTCCCGGGTCGATGCCACCGGCGCCAGTCGGGCGAATCGGAGGTTGGACCGGGGGAAGTCCACTCCCATGGCGAAGAGACAGGTGAGGGCGAAGAGGCCGGCGAAGAGGATCGTCGGAGGGTGGAGGCCGGGTCCCGTGTCCGGCGCGGGGACACGGGCTGTCACGGTGACGGCCGCACCGGTGAGCAGAAGGACGACCGAGAGCCACTGATAGAGCCGGAGCCCCCAGATCAGGGGAGTCTGCGGCTCTCCCCGGTACGCCTCCTCCACGAATCGGCCGATCCCGGCCAGCATGAGGTAACCCCCGATGACCAGCCCCTCGCTCGCCCCGAGAGCCCAGAGTCGGAGCAGGAGCAGGCCGATCACGAGATTCGCCAGGATGGAGTAGAGGGGATTGGGATGGAGCGGGATGCCCCGGTGGCCGGCGATCGAGCAGACCCGTGACCGAGGGTCGAGGTACCGGATCCCGATCCACCCCGGTGCCTCCCGCCCGTGGCAGCACCCCTGCACAAGGCATCGGAGTCGACCGATGGCCTGGGTCCACGGGGCCGCAGCGGCGATGGCCGCGAACAGCAGAGAGGTGTCGTACCCGGCCCATCCCGCCGCGACCGCGCCCACCGCGGCCCCTACAAGGCTGCCGAAGTACCCGAAGGGCCGGGACAGCACGCTGGACCCTTCCAGCTTCTGCGCCCACAGTCCGGCACCCAGCAGACCGCTCACCAGAAGGATCACCGCCCCGCCGAGCTGGTCCGGGCCCACCAGTGAACCGGCGATCCACGCCGCCATGCCTCCGGCTGCCGCCGCGTAGAAGCCGTAGCTCAGCACACGGACGGGACCGAAGCGCCACTCCCGCCAGGAGTTGGCCACCCGCTCGGCCCCCCGTCGGAGTGCCTCCCACAACCGTCGCGGTCGCCGCAGGATCCACCACACCGCGAACCCGGCGGCCACGTCCGCCAGCGCGTGCATCCCCGTGGTGATGCAAGCCGTCACGATGACCCCGGTCACGATGGGAACCCAGATGCGGCGCCATCGGCCGCTCCCCTGGCTCCAGGCATCCGCGGCCAGGAGCGCCCAGATGACGTGGAAGGAGGGGAACGCCGCCACCGTGTTTGCCAGGGAGCGCTCCCACGCCAACAGATCGCCGGCGAGTCCTCCGCCCTCGAAGGGCCGGGGCGGGGACACCAGGGGGACCGTGAGGTAGATGAGCGTGACGACCCCGGTGGCCAGGAGTCCTCGCAGCGCGAAGGCCCGGAGTGTCCGCCGCTCGGGGACCAACACCGGTACGAGCCCCACGAACGGATAGACGAGGGCGTAGAGGTACTCGGTCCAGACCAGGACCGGCCAGTCCCGCTCGAAGGGAAGGAACGCCTGCACCGCGTCCGGGGGGACGCCCAGGAGGACCACGCCCTCGAAGGCGAGGAACCAGGGGACGAAGACGAGGAAGATCACCGAGACCCGCTCCCATCCGGTGGGCGGGCCGGGCTCCGACCGGGGGAGGGAGAGGAGGGGACGGTACGTCGCGGCGTCATCGAACCGCTCCCGAAGCGCCGGACCCTCGTAGCCCACCACCAGCGCCACCATGGCGAGGATCACCACCGGGGTCACGAGCCAGAGGCCCGACGACGACCCGGAGGCGACGGCCGCCCCGGCGCAGGCCAGCCCGAATCCCACGTAGATCGGGTGGCCGACGAGCCGGTAGGGCCCGCGGGTCACATGGCGTCGCGTCGGATAGGCGTTCATGGGGAGCCCGCCGCCCCATCGAACGAGCGCCACCATACCCCATGTGATCAGCCCGACACCGAGTGCGGCGACGGCCGTGCCCACCCCCGGCGCCCGCAGCGCCGGCAGCCCGACCACCGCCTCCGTTTCCCGGGCCCAGACCCAGAGGAGCACCGGGAGCACCAACGTGAACAGGGCGCCGTACAGGATCCGGCCCGTCAAACCGCCCCCTGCCGCCTCGCCCCTCATGGCCAGGTCACCCGCTCGTAGATCGCCCACCCCTCTTCCGGCGGGTCCACGCCGTTCTCGAGCCGTCCGGGAGCGATCCACTTCTCCTCGCGCATCCGGCGGAGGGACGCCGGGACCAGGAGCCGCAGGGCCACGGGGATGGTGTCCGCCACCATCGCCGACCGGAGGACCCGGGGAGCCCCCAGGGCGAGGCGCTGCCCGCCGGCGACCACCGCGTCCACGTCCGGAACGCTCGCTCCCGGGACCTCCTCGCCGTTCCGCAGGACCAGGGTGATCGGTGTCGCTCCCAGCCAGGCCAGCCAGACGAGATGGCTCGAAGGTCCCGCGAAATGTCCCCACAGGAGCTCCCGGAGTCCCAGGTCCGCGGGATCACCCACCAACGAGAGCCGCTCGGCGTATCCGTAGCCGTCGAGCTCCGCCTCTCCGCATCGAACACGGGCCCTGCCCGAGGGGACCGCGCATTCCCAGGTGATCCGCACCCGGTCCGATTCGTGGAGCACGCGATGCAGGGGTGCTGCAGACGGCGTCCAGAGTCCCTGGACCCCCAACCTGCGGGAGCTCCATCGCAGACCGCCGGATCCGGCCGTCTCGGGCCTGTTCGCATCCATGATGCGCCACCGTTGGGCGGTCGCGCCGGAGGCGGACCCGAGAAGGGCGGAGGTCACCCTGAGCCGGATCGGTCCGAGGCGCGCCGTTCCCGCGTACCCGAGAAGGCAGTCCCCACCCCGGGTCATGCAGTCCAGGTACCACTTCGTCAGCCAGGGTCGGGTGGATCGTCGCGGCATACCGAAAGATGTCTCCCCGGCGACCCGGAGGCGACGGGCAGGGGAGGGAGGGCGAAACAGCTGGTCCCGGATCCCCGTGTTGGCCAGGACGTAGAGCGCCTCGCCGTCCGCGGCCCACTCCACGGCGTCGAGCCCGTGCCTCACACCCGGAGCCAGAGAGCAGCCCCTCCACGTCGCGCCCCGGGAGCCCCACGGATGGCGGGAGCTCCGCCACCTCCTCTTCAAGGCCAACGTGGAGCTGGACTGGTTCGAGCGCTGGGTGATGGACCGGGAGTGGAAGTGGGAGATCGAGCCGGGCGACGAGGGGGAGTCCGGGACGGTGTCGCCCCAGGGGGCGTCGGCGCCCCCACGGGGCTGGACCGTTCGGCGCCGTCCTTCGAGGGGGATCCCCGGAACCTCCCGGGGGCCGTCCGGCTCAGCTCTACAGCCCGAACTTCTCGATGCGATAGCGCAGCGTGTCCCGGCTCAGCCCCAGCAGCCGGGCCGCCTCGCTCTTGTTGCCCTCCGCCCGGTTGAGCGCCTGGCGGAGGAGCTCACGCTCAAGGGTCTCCAGGTCGAGTCCTTCGGCCGGGAGCCGTACGCCCCCTCTCCCCACCCCGGACCCGGAGCCCGACTCGGCGACCATCTCCGCCGGGAGGTCCGTCAGGCCTACGGTCTCGCCTTCGTGCAGCAGGAGGATCCGCTCCAGCACGTTGCGGAGCTGCCGGGCATTGCCGGGCCAGGCGTACGCCTCCATGGCGGCCAGCGCCTCCGGCTCGATGCTTCGCGGGGCCAGTCGAAGATCCCGGGCCAGGGCCTCCAGAAAGTGGAATGCGAGGGGCGCGACGTCCTCGGGTCGTTGTCGGAGGGGTGGGATGTGCAGCGGAATGACGTTCAACCGGTAGAAGAGGTCCCGGCGGAAGGACCCGTCGGCCACCGCAGCCTCCAGGTCCCGGTTCGTGGCCGCCAGCACGTGCACGTCCACGGCGATGTCCCGAAGGCCGCCGACGCGTCTCAACTGATGCGTCTCCAGGACCCGGAGCAGGGTCGCCTGGGCCCCGACGGGCATGTCGCCCACCTCGTCGAGGAAGAGCGTGCCCTCGTGGGCCAGCTCGAAGAGTCCCTGCTTCTGGGTCCGGGCGTCGGTGAAGGCACCAGCCTGATGCCCGAAGAGCTCGCTCTCCACGAGCGACTCCGGGATGGCGGAGCAGTTCACCGAGATGAATGGGGCGGCCCGCCTGTGCCCCCGGGCGTGGATGGCTCGGGCGACCACGTCCTTCCCCGTCCCGCTCTCCCCGGAGATGAGGACCGTTGCAGGCGTCCTCTGTTCCCCCAGCTGGGTGATGATCCCCGCCAGGCTGCGCATGGACTCCGAACGGCCGACGAGGATCACGTCCGAGAACTGCCAACGGTTCCCCTCCCGGTACCGATTGAGCTCCGCCACGAGCTTCTTGGTCTCCAACGCCTGGTCGATCAGGAGGAGGAGCTGGGGAAGCTCCACGGGCTTCTCCAGGAAGTGGAAGGCACCGCTCCGGACCGCCTGGACCGCCGTCTCCACCTCGCCGTACGCCGTGACCATGATCACCGGCGGAGGGTTCTCCAAAGCGCGGATCTCCCGGAGGAAGTCCACCCCGGACCCGTCCGGCAGGCGGAGGTCCAGAAGGATCAGGTCGGCAGGATTCCGGGTCATGGCCCCCACGAGCTCGCGGCCGAGGGCGAAGGTCTCCACCCCGTACCCGGCCTCCGTCAGGTGCTCCTCCAACCAGGCGCGAATGAGCATCTCGTCGTCACACACGGCGATGCGCGGGGGGTTCATGGCTGCTCCGGTCCGGGGGCCCACTCTTCGGGGAGCGCGAGCGTGAAGGTGGTGCCCTCTCCTCGCTCGCTCTCCACCTCGAGCCGGCCCCCATGACGCTCCGCGATTCCCAGAGTGATGGGAAGGCCGAGGCCGGTTCCGCTGGCGCGGGTGGTGAAGAAGGGCTTGAAGATCCGGCTCAAGGTGTCGGGGTCCATCCCCGGACCCCGGTCCTGCACCCGGATCCGGATCTCGCCCTCCTCCCGTCTCACCACCACCATCACCTCGCTCCCCGGGGGGGAGAATGCGACGGCGTTCACCAGGAGGTTCACCAGACCCTGTTCGAGGAGCTCGCCATCTCCCCGGATCAGGGGTACCGGATTCTCTTCACGGACGACGATCTCCACACCGCGCCGGCCCGCGCCGGGCTCCACCAGCGTCACCGCTCGTCGTATCACCGCCATCACCGAGACGGGCGCGAACCGGGGCTCCCTGGGTCGGGCGAAGGTCAGGAGATCGCTCACGGCTCCCTCGATGCGATTCAGCTGCCTCTGCATCTCCCGGGCGATGGGCTTGAGCTCAGGGTCTGCCACCCGCCGGAGGATCAGATCCAGACCGTTGGAGATTCCCACCATCGGATTCTTGATCTCGTGGGCGACGCCGCTGGCCAGCTCTCCCACCGTGGCCAGCTGTCCGGCCCGCTCGATCTCCCTGCGATGCAGCCGCTCGGCCTGCTTCTGCGTAGCCGAAAGCTCGTCCGCCATCTGGTTGAAGGCGGCGCCCAGCTCGGCGATCTCCGCCCCGCCGGCTGCGGGTACGCGGACGCCCAGGTCGCCACCACCCAAGGCCCGGGTCGCCCCCACGAGGCGGCGTACCGGAGCGACGATGCGGCGCGCCAGGACGACGGCGATGACCACCACCGTCACGGCGATCATCGTCCCGAACAGGACGGACAGGCGACCCAGGTACTGAAGCTCCCCGAAGGCGTCCTCCACGGGAATCTCCGTCAAGAAGAGCCACCCGTAGTCCGGGAGGGCGGCCGAGGAGCCGATGACCTCCACCCCGGCTCGGTCGAGATAGACTGCGTGCTCCCCCGGAGGCACGCCGACAAGGGGACTGGCGAAGGGCGTCCCGTAGTCCGCGTGTCCGTGGGCGTGGGAGATGAACACCGGCCGGCCTTCGGCATCCAGGACGAAGGACTCGATGCTTCCGGCGATGTGCTGCGGGATCTCCAGCAACTCGTTCCCGCGCTCAAGGGGGATCGTGGCCTCCAGATACCCTGCGGGCTCCCCCGGTCCCCAGCCCACGGGGATCGTGAACCGCAGAACAGGAGGGAGGTGGCTGTCGGCGCGTCGGAGGACGGTGAGGTCCGGGCTGCCCGTGGTGCGGGACTCCCCCGGAGCGTTGCGCCCCGCAGTGGACGCCACCACCTCCCCGGTCTCATCCAGGAGGGCCATGCCCGCGAACTGGCCCGACTCACGGACCTGGCGGGAGAGGTATTCCCGTACCGCCTCCGACGCCGACCGCGAGCGGGGTGATGAGGTGGCCGTCTCGGATATCGTGTCCAGGGCCTCTTCCAGGAAGCGGTTCCCGCTGACCAAGGCCTCCAGATAGAGCCGACGCTGCTCCAGCCGATCCCGTACGTGGGCCGCTTCGACGCGTGCGAGCCCATCCAGGTACCGGGCCACCAGATCCTCGATGATGATCCGGCTCCGGAGATAGCCCAGGGCGTTCGTGCCGAAGAGGGGGAGCAGCGAGAGGAGAAGGAGGGCCAGCAGGAGCCGCCCCCGAAGCGTCGAGCCGTCGGCGATTCCCTGGAGCCTCTGCATAGGACCGCCCCTCCTCGTCGGCGGCGAGATCCCTGCGTCGTGCGGTCTGCACGTCGCAAGGATCACGCCCGGGGGATCCACCCGGGGGGCGAGCCCGCGGCTCCGGTCCTTCCGGTGGGTGACGACCTGACGCCGGTGGGGCATATGCCCCTCCTCCCCGGTCAGAAGAGTGGGGCATATCCCCCACCGGCGTCAAACCCGGGGAGGCCTCCAGGCCCACAGGTCCTTTCCTCGTAGAGGTTTGGTCGCCCCGGCGCAGTCCTGGCACATCGATTGCCCCCTCATCGGGCACATGGCGGCAGGATCCGGAGATCCGGTCGGACGAGGAAGGCCCGATACCTCCGGACCGTCCTGGACGACTCTTCAAGGGAGCGGGAACCATGAGACCAGTCCGCATCACCTCGTCCCTCCTGGCCGCCGGTGCCGTGGTGGCCTCGTGCAACGACAACCCGGTGTTCCCGACGGATGTGCACGACCAGGACCTCAACGTCACGGTGTCCTTCTCCCCCGACCACCTCGCCACTCTCACGGAGTTGGAGGTCGAGGTGAGCATCACCGACCACGACGGCATGGTCGTCCAGGACTTCGAGACAGTGACCGTGGAGCTCCGCGCCGAGGGGAGCGAGACCTGGAGGGGCCCGGAGCTCGCCGCCCACGCCGACCACTTCAGTGGCACGCACCGGTTCTACTCCAGCGGCCTCTACGATATGCGCGTGGCGGTCCAGGCTCACGGCGCCGACCACGCCGACGTCATCTACGAGCACGCCCAGCCCCTCGATGTGGAACGCATCCATCACGAGAGCGGCCACTTCCGGGTCGAGATGGAGACGTTTCCCGGCCATATCCACGAGGGGGAAGAGGCGGTAATCCGTTTCTGGGTGAGTGAGGACGTGGGTGGAACCATGACACCGGTGGGCGGAATGACGGCCGAGGTGGAAGTCGAGCACTCCACCAACGGAGGCCACAGCGCCCACGCCGCCGGGGAGCCCGAGACCGGAGTCTACGAGGCCCACCACACCTTCACCGATCACGGCGACTTCGAGGTGTCGCTGGACTTCGACGACGATCACGGTGCCCATCACCACGTCGCCTTCATCGTTCCCGTGTCCGCGGCCCACTAGGCCCGTCAGGAGATCACCATGAGGCACCGCATCCCCGGGACCTGGCTCGTCGCCCTGGCCGTCTCCGCTCTCCGGCCGTTTGGGACATGGGCCCAGGAGGGACACCAGTTCGTCGTGGCCGGCTATGGCACCGCCAGCTTCGAGGCGGTGATCACCGACGAGTCTACGAGCGACTTCATCGCGTCCCTCTCCCCCGTCCTGCTCTACAGCGCGGGTACCGACTTCCTGTTCGAGGCCGAGCTGGAGTTCGGTCTGAACGGAACGGCGACCACCACGACGTTGGAATACGCTCAGCTGGACTACCTGGGCCTGGATCGGTTCCAGTTCATCTTCGGCAAGTTCCTCCTCCCCTTCGGCGTCTTCGGCGAACGCCTGCACCCGAGTTGGATCAACAAGCTCCCCACGGCTCCGCCCCTCTTCGGCCACGCCCACGGCGGGGTGGCGGAAGACGCCCTCCTGCCGATCCTCTCCGATGCCGGTCTCATGGTCCGCTTCAACCAGCCCCTCTCCGGCAGCTGGCACCTGGACGTGTCGGGTTACGTGACGCAGGGACCCCAGATGGGCTCCGACGTCGACGATCATGCCGACGATGCGGCCCACGCACGACTGGGGAATCCGGGCATCCTTCCGGTCGCCAGGGCGGTGGGGGACCACGCGGCTGCCGCGGATGTGCCTGCGCCTCCGGTGGCCTTCGGAACCGCCTTCGGAGACAACAACCAGAACAAGATGCTGGGGGCTCGGGTCGGGGTCGTGAAGGGACCCTCCTTCGAGGTTTACGTCTCCGGCTTCCATGCGATGTACGACGCCGAGGACTTCCTGGACTTCGTGGGCACCGCCCTGAGCGTCGAATGGCGTCGGGGGGGGTTCGAGGTGCGGGGGGAGGGGGTCCTGACCTGGCAGGAGTTCGTGGGTGAGACCGACTTCGAGACCCTGGACCAGTCGGGATTCTACCTCCAGACCTCGCGGCGGTTCGACAAGTGGGAGCCGGTGGCACGGTGGAGCTTCCTCGGGGATGGCACCGTGGATGGAGCCACCGTCTCGGACAGCCACTCGGAGGTTGCCATCGGGCTGGACTACTGGTTCCGGCCGACAGTCCCCCTGAAGGTCGCCTGGGAGATCCACGAAGACCGGGACGACCGCGTGATCGTCCAATGGGCCTTCGGATTCTGACACGAACGAGGAGAACCTCCATGAATACGAACCAACTCGTAGGCCTCACGGTCCTCCTCCTCTCCATCCCAGCCGTGGGTCACGGTCAGGAGCCCGGGGCCGCGCTGGTCGGAGAGGGCGGCCAGGTCTTCGTGTCCCACTGCACTCGATGTCACAACGCCCGAGCAGGAAGCGAGCGGTCCGACGCGCACTGGGTCCCCATCACGCTCCACATGCGGGCCCGAGCCAACCTGACAGCCCGTCAGGCCCGGGCCGTCCTCGCCTTCCTCCAGGCCACCAACCAGGATTCGAGGGCTGCCGCCGCTCTCTCGTCGCTCACCGTGGCCCCCGCGGATTCCCAGCCCGGGGTTCCTGTGGTCTTCCCGGCGGGGAGCCGCTGGTGGCAGGTCGCGGAGCAGGTGCAGCTGCCCTTCCGCCGGGTGCCCGGGGCCCGGAGCGTGTTCCACCGATGATCGGGTGTCGACTTCTCGGGGGCATCGCCACCCTGGCCGCGCTGTTTCCGGGCCTCCCGGTGGAGGCCCAGGCGCAGGCCTTTCCACCGGACAGCAACCCGGAGGAAGTGAGTGAGGGGAAGGCGATCTTCACCTCCACCGGTCTCTGCTTCGCCTGTCACGGACCGGAGGGGAGGGGGATGGTCGGGGTGGGGCCGGACCTCACGGATACGACCTGGATCCATATCGACCCGGAACTGCCGGAGCTGGTGGAGCTGATCAGAGAGGGCGTGGACGCCTCGAAGTCCAGCAACGGGGTCGTCATGCCCCCCAACGGAGGGGCTGCCCTCAATCCGGAGCAGGTGCGTGCAGTCGCCACCTACGTCTGGTCGCTGAGCCGCCAGGAGGCATCCGGTACCCACCGATGAAGGCTTCATGCCCTGGGAAGGACTGCCGGGAGATGCACGCCCGCGCCGACGACGAGGTCCTGAACCGGGGTCGCCTTTCGACTGGGCTACCGGCCGGAGGGCCCGGCGCGGGATCGCGGAGGAGGGGCCGTACGAGCCGGACTGCGCCGGAAGTCCGCCGGCTTCATCACCTTCAATGCCTCCGCGGCGTAGCCCTGCCCATCGCCTCGTTCGCCGTGGCAGGCGGCACACCGGGTCTGGTACAGGTCCGTCCCCGTGACGGCGCTTCCGGGAATCCCGGAAGGAAGGGCCAGGAAAAAGACGTAGCTCAGCGCCGTCCGGAACCGGTCCGGCTTGAGCAGCGCCACCACCCACTTCATGTGGGGATGATCCGGGTACACTCCGGTCCGCCGTGAGTGAGGCTTCGAACCGACTCACGAGCCCGGCCGTGGTCACGACCCGGCGTCGGTGCCTCCGTCCTCGGTTTCCTCCGGCGGATCCCCTTTCGGCAGCCGGGCCAGGATGGCCTGGATGTGGTCTCGCATCTGTCGGAGCTCGACAATGTAGTAGCCGGCATTGATCTGGTTCATCAGGGCGCCTCCACGGATCACCGGGTCGGCCCACAGTCGCCGGAGGTCGTCCCCGCCGGCCGACTCGATGAAGTCCAGCCCCTCGAGCTCTCCCTGGGTCGAGCGTTCGATCTCGCCGTTGAACCACGGTCCGCCGAGTCGATACTCCGCCTGCCAGACGAATTCCGCTCCGGAGCGCACGTAGTCCGCATCCTCCTCGGCATCCTCCGTGAAGTTGACGAAGGTCGTGAGCATCGCCGCCAGCTCTCGGTCGCGCAGCAGGCCGATCCGGCCCGAGCTGATGAGCGTCTCGGTGGTCCCGAGGCTGGGGTCGAAGGTCCAGGGGTTCGCGAAGGCGAGGACCATCTGCGACGCCCGATTCACCGACAGCGTGTCGTAGTCCGCGGTTCGGAGCTCCGAGACCGCCTGCACGTCGGAGATGTGGCCGCGGTGCCCGTCCATGGTCTCCTGGACGGCCTCGAGGTTGGCCTCGTACTCGGAGCGGAGTGCGAGGAGCAGCTCCGCCTCCTCCTTACGCTCCTGCCAGGTGTCCCACCCCGCATCGATCGCGAAGGCGATGAGGATCGAGAGGATGATCGCGATCGCTTCCCCGAGCCGCGACTTGAACCAGCCGCCGTCATTCGCCATCCACGTCTCCATCGGGCCGCGAGTCCGGTGCCCGGGCCGGGTCGAGAGGACCGCCCCGCGGGCGGAGTTCACGGGCCTCAGGCTACATCGCTACGTCCCGAAACGCACGTGGAACCCTCCTGCACGGCACGGGCCCTCCGGAGGGCAGGGGTGAGATCCGGTCGCGCGTGCCGTCAGCCGGGGGCCGTGGGCGAGATCATCGCGTCGGTCTCTGGCCGGAGCACGCTCTGGCGGGCCTGGAACCGGGGCACGTCCTGCGGGCCGGCCCGCCCCGCTTGGGGTCCTGAGACGCGGGCGATTCCGCGCACGAGGCCGCGCGAAGCCGCGCGCGGCCGGCGCCCGCCGGCACTCCGCATGCGCCCCTTCTGAGCACATAAGATGTTGTAGCAATTGCGCTTGGGAGATAGCGGCGATCTCGGTACGGCCCTTGCCCATGCACGTAGCGAGACCCTCCCGCGCATCCAGAAGAAGGGAGCCTCGGATGTCGATCCGATGGATGGTATCTGTGGCGGGCGTCCTGCTGCTGGCGTCGAGCGGAGCGCTCGCGACCCGAATCGCCGGCCAGGAACGGACTCCTGGCCACGAGGACCTCCTCTGCCGGAGCTGCCATTCCGGGGCGATGAGCGACCGAAAGGACGCCCATGTGCCGCAGGACGTGTGCACGGCATGCCACTCCATCGAGACGCTGCCCGGGGACGGCCAGGGCTTCGATCACGGATTGCACGGCGGTGCCGGACCGGTGGAGATGGGCTGCGCGGGTTGCCATCATCACCAAGAGGGAGACGCGCGACTCGGAGCCGGTCGAGAGACCTGTGTCCTCTGCCACGCCGGCGAGATGGGTGCCGGGGACGGCGAGGGATGCCGCTCGTGCCACCGTGACCTGCCGGCTTCAGTGGTCACGACCCAAGGGGTGCCGCTTCCGCATGGGGTCTTCGAGTGGATGGACGACGCCTGCCTCCGGTGCCACTACGCCGTGTCGGCACCGTCGACCGTCCGTGAGAGCTGCGCCCCGTGCCACACCTCGGGAGCGCCTGGAGCGGTGACCTCCGATGCCGATCCGCACAGCGTCCACGTCGAGGTGGCCTGCGCCGCCTGCCACGACGATCAGGGCCACCGCATCACCGCGATGAGCGCCGCGGTGGGGATCTCCTGCGGCGACTGTCACGGCGCCGCCCACGATGTCGCCTTGCGAGACTCGGAAGACGCCTCTCCAGTCTGCTCCACCTGCCACAGCTCGGTGCACGAGGCCCAGCAACGCCTGTTCCTTGGTGTCGCACCCGGGGACATGGGCCCCGAGCCCTCTCCCAAGTTCCTGGCCGGCCTCTCCTGCCGGGGGTGCCATGTGCGGGATGCCTCAGCGGCACGCCACGGAGTGGACCCCGTGTCCTGCGGCCGGTGCCACGAGTCCGAGTACGGGCGAGTCGCCGACTGGTGGACGGTGGGAGGCCGGGAACGGGTGGCGCCCGTGGCCCGGTACCTCGAAGGAGCGCGGGCCGCCCTGGTGGCCGCGGGCATGTCGGAGAAGGGGAAGGAGTTGAACCGTCCGATGGAGTGGGTGGCGCTGGTGCGTGAGGGGGGGGCGCAGCACAACCCGTCCCTGAGCCACCGCCTGTTGAAGGAGAGCCTCGACCGGGGTGTGGACGCCTATCGGGCGTCCCGGACCATCGCCCCCCGGCTACCGGTGCTCGGGGTGGAGCCCCGCCCGGGAGAGTGCTCGTATTGCCATTACGACATCGCCTTCGGGGAGTTGGAGAGGTTCCTGGTGGCGGCACACGACTTCCAGCGCTAGGCCTTCTCTGGCCTACGCTCCCGCCTGCGAGGGGGAATTCCCGAACGCGCCTCCGCAGAATCCGAGCCCTCTCCACGGGCGCCGTCACCATCCTCGGGAGGTGGCGGAGTCGCTCGCCGCACTCCGTGCCGGGTACGAGGCCGACCTCGAGTCTGGACGGCCGGCCCCTTCGTGGACGGCGGCCGGTCCCGTCAGGGGCCGCGCCCGGGAAGCGGGGGAAGCGCACCCTGCTCGAAGGTGGCCACATAGGCCACCAGGTCCCAGATCTCGGTGTCGGACAGGGCTTCACCCCAGGGCGGCATCGACGAGCCGTGGACGGTGCGCCCCCCCAGGCGGATCCGGTGGAACAGCCCGTCCCAGTCGCCTGCAGCCACCAGGGTGTCGGCACGGAAGTCCGCCGGCTTCATCACTTTGAGCGCCTCCGCGGCGTACCCCTGTCCGTCGCCCCGTTCGCCGTGGCAGGCGGCGCAACGGGTCTGGTACAGGTCCATTCCCGTCAGGGCGCTTCCCGGAATCTCCGGAGGATAGGCCAGGACCGGGATGTAGCTCAGCGCCGTCCGGAACCGGTCCGGCTTGAGCAACTCGACCACGGATTGCATGTGGGGATGGTCGGGGTCCACTCCGTCTCCGGTGAGCGACGCCTCGAACCGATCCACGAGGTCGTCCACCGAGAGGTCCGCGTAATCGCCCGCGATGAAGTCCTGGGGCACCCCCACGGTGTCCGTCTGGGCCACGGGGCCGTCCCCGCGGCCGCCGGCGCCGTGGCAGGTCCAGCACACCGACTGGTAGATCGCGCGACCCTCCGCCTGCTCGTCCGAAAGGGCGGTCAGGAGCGCGGGAGCGGGTGTCATCGCCCCGTCGCCGCCGGCTCCCTCCGGCGGAGGTGGAGCCTGCTCCCCGCAGGCCACCGCCGAGGCGACGATCACGAGAGCGGCGATTCGCTGACGCACGGTCATCTTGTCCCCCCACGTTCGGCCGGGTGGGTCCCAGCGTTCACCCTGAACGTGGGGCCATGCGCGCGGGGCGCGAGTCGGAAGAATCAACCCGGCACAGGCAGGTCGATGGCGTGAGGCGCGTGTGGGGAAATCTCCCTACGGGAATCCCCCACCCCCGGGGTCCTCGTCGCGAGGCCGGCGACCTCACCGGTTCGAGGACCAAGGGAGGGCGAGACTGCCGGGCACGGCGCTTCGTGACCCAACGCACGCCATCCCCATCGACCTACGTAGCGCACATCCCGTGGCCGACGACTATTCTCGGATCGAGTCCGCGGCGGGCGTCGCACCGATCCGGGGACCTCGAGTCGATCGGATCACCTGACTTCGCCAACCGGAGGGATGGATGGCATTCGCCGAGCATACCACCCGATGCGCCGTGCTGTTCGCGGCGATCCTCACCGCCGTCCCGGGCCCGACGCTGGGCCAGGACGCCCCTCCCTGTCCCTCCTGCGTCGACGCGGCCGCCCTGATCGAGCGCTTCGATCTCCGGGCGGCCCCCGATCCCGTCCGGGAACGGGACGGGTGGGCGCCGCCCCGGAAGATCGTCACCATGATGGGCCGGGGCTGGGGGCCCGCGCTGCAGCGGATCGCTCCCGACGCCGAGGTCGTGGCCGTCGACGACATGGAGTCCGCCTTGGAGGCGCTGCCCGGGGCCGATGTCTACATCGGCTTCTGCGGTCCGGGGATCGCCGAGTCGGGGACGGACCTGCGCTGGATCCACTCGCCACCCGCGGGGGCCGGCGGATGTACGTCCCTGCCCCAGGTGGCCGACGGCCGCACGCTGGTGACCAACGGACAACGGATCTTCGCCCCGCAGATCGCCGACCACGCCATGGGGTTGCTCCTCGCCATGACCCGACGCCTCGCTCGCTACCAGGAACAACAACGGGCGGGCCAGTGGAGCCATCCGACCGCCAGCGCCGTCGTCGCGCTGGACAGCGCCTACTGGGAGCTGGAGGGCAAGGCCATGCTCGTCCTGGGTCTCGGGGGCATCGGCACCGAGGTCGCGCGCCGAGGCGCCGCCTTCGGGATGCGGGTGCGGGGGACGCGGAACTCGAGCCGTGAGGGGCCGGACTTCGTGGAATACGTGGGCCTCGCCGACGAGACCCTCGAGCTGGCCTCCTGGGCGGACGTCGTGGTGAACGCCCTCCCCCTCACGCCCGACACCCGGGGCATCGTGTCCGAGGCGTTCCTCCGGGCGATGAAGCCGACCGCCTATCTGATCAACGTCGGGCGCGGGGAGACGGTGGACACCGATGCGCTGATCCGTGCGCTCCGGGAGGGACGCCTCGCCGGTGCCGGACTCGACGTGACCGACCCCGAGCCTCTCCCCCCCGGGCATCCTCTTTGGACCACACCCAACCTCCTGCTCACACCCCACGTGGCGGCGGCCTCGGACCAGCTCGCCGCCCGATCGCTGCTCCTGGCCCAGGAGAATCTCCGCCGGTACGTCGCGGGGGAGCCGATGCTCTCGGTCGTGGACCCCCGGCTGGGCTACTGAGGCCCGTCGGATCGGGGCAGGGGTACGGCCGGGCCGTGTCCGGATGGGGCACCCGCCCGCCCGGCCCGTGCCCTCACCGACGCCCGGTAGGGTCCCGACGCAGCCCCACCCCGACGCGGACAAGACCGAGCAGATCGTCGGAACCGATCCCCACCACCAGGTCCCCGTGGGCCCCGAGCTCCAGGCTCCACCGCTCCGCCAGCCGTAACCGGACGCCCAGGCCTCCCGAGATCCCTGGGGCCGGAATCCACTTCTCATACGTCGAGGCCGGGAGGCCGCCCCCGGCGGACGTCTCGTCCCGCTCCCGGGTGGGGTAGAGACCGAATCCTGCGGAGACCCAGCCCGTGCGCCCGCCGCCCGGCGAGAAGAGCCGCTCCGCTTCCATGCGAACGCTGCTGAGGATCCAGGAACGCCGTTGGGTGCGACGAATACGGTTTCCGTCCCGGTCGCTGATGAAGTAGGAGGAGACCTCCTCCGCCTGACCCAGGTACTCTGCGGTCCCCCCCACCCGGACC
>DATHRY010000304.1:0-2493 GCA_035464715.1 Longimicrobiales bacterium | reverse complement strand
TGGCTGGCCTGGCTGCGCGTGGGCCTGCGGATGACGGCGCGCCGCTTCGTACGGGACGTCTACCGGACCTTCGACCTGACGGCGGCCGCCTCGGCGTCCGTGGTCCGGGAGCTCCGCACGCTGGGGGTCGCGCGGGTCGCGCAGGTACCGCTGGGCGTCGACCTGGACACCTTCCGCCTCCGGGGCCCGGAGGAGCGGGCGACCCGGAGTGAGCTGGGGGTCCCTGAACGGGTTCCCCTGGGCCTGTTCGTGGGCCGGCTCGCCCGGGAGAAGCGACTGGACGTCGCGCTGGACGGGCATGCCCGCATCCCCCCCGAACGGCGGCCGCACCTGCTCCTGGTCGGGGACGGCCCGGAGCGTCCGGCTCTCGAGGCCCGGGCGCGGCATCAGGCGGGCCTCACCGTGCACCGCTACGTGGAGTCCCGACAGGAGGTGGCCCGGGTGTTCGGAGCCGCGGATTTCTACCTGGCGTGCGGCCCTGGCGAGACCTTCGGGCTGTCCATCGCAGAGGCCCTGGCGTCGGGGCTGCCCGTGGTCGTGGTCGACCGTGGAGCGGCTCCGGACAGGGTGGCCGGCGCCGGCGTGGCGGAACGCTATCGGCACGGCGACCCGGCCGACGCGGCTCGCGCCCTGGAGGAGATCGTGCCCCGGCTCGGCGACGACCTCGCCGCCCGGGCCCGGCGCCATGCCGAGGAGCACTTCAGCTGGGACCGCACGTTCGAGACCCTCTCCGGCCTCTACGACGGGCTGGCCGCGGGGGGGCGCGGGCGCCCCGTCGGGCATGAGGCCGGGGCGGACACCCGGAGTTCCCCGGCCCCCGGGCGGGGCTGAGGAGGCGCCGTGTCGGAGCCCAGATCCCGGCGGCGCATCGCCTCCCTCGCGTTCCGGGTCCTCAGCATCCTTGCCGGGCTGGCCGCGACCATCTGGGTGGCGGCCCGGGTCGGGGCCTCTCCCGGAGACCTCATCCGGATCCCCGCCCAGGCACACCTCCTCGCCCTGGCGGCCATGACGGTGGAGATGCTCAGCCGGGCCACCCGTGTCCGCCTTCTCGCCGGAGCGGTGGGCGTACCTCTTCGCTTCTGGACCGCCCTCCGGGCCCAGTTCGCCGCCGACGCCGCAGGCGCCGTGACACCGTCGAAGGTCGGGGCCGACCCGGCGAAGATCTGGATCATGGGATCCGACGGCGCCTCCCTCGGCGGCCGAGGAGCCGTGCTCCTGGGCGAGATGGCGTGGGAGGCCAGTGTGCTCCTGGTCGTCGCCATCGTGTTGACCCTCTTCGCCCCCATCAGCCGTGCCGTGCCTCTGGCGATCGTGTCCTACGCGGCCATGGTCTTCGTGCTCGGGGGCGTCGCGGTGTGGGCCGCGCGCTCCGCCGGGACCCGGCCCCCGCGCGTGTGGACCGCCCTCCGCCTCACCCCGGCCCGATGGCACTCCCTCCAGGAACAGGGCCGGGCGTTCATCGACCACGCCGGTGACCTTCGGCGCGTTCCCTGGCCCGTCAACGTCGGGGTCCTGGTCTCGACGCTGACCCACATGGCCGCCCGCGTGCTCGTGCTGGCGGCTCTCATCCTGGGCTGGACCGGCATTCCCGAGGGCGGACTGACTGCCCTCATCCTCTGGCCCTTCGCCCTCCTCTACCTGGGCACCCTCCTGCCGCCCCCCGGCGGCGGCGGCGTGCTGGAGGTGGGTTTCGCATCGGCCCTGGACGGCGTCCTGTCCAGCGCCGTCCTCCCCGCCGCCCTCCTCTGGTGGCGGTTCTACACCTATTACCTCCCCGCCATGGTCGGCGGCCTGGTCCTCATGTCCGGCCGCCGCGAGCGCCCCCTCGACCGCGCCGCCCACCCCCCCGCCGAGGTCACCTCCCCCACCGACGCCGCCCCCCACGCGGACGCCCCTCCCGAGACCTCACCCGCCGAGGGCTGATCGGCAGGCGGGCGTGTAGGGTCGCGCTGAGTCGGAACCGAGGAGGCCGTGAGGTCCCGGGGGACTCACCCCGCCTGGGATTCTCGAGCGTTGGGCGCAAAAACCACGACCCCGACCCGGAGATCCGGATCGGGGTCGCTGTCCAAGGTCCGCCCCCTCGTGGCCGGGCACGGCTGAGTCGGGACCGAGGAGGCCGGAGGCCCCGAGGGGCTCCCGGCGCCGGTCTCGCAAGGCGGGGTCGCGAGCGCGTAGCACCGCTACGCCGAGCGGCCCCAACGCCGCGAGCCCGGATGCCGGCGACCCCGAAGGCCCCGGGCTCCGAGCGTCCCGGCTCAGTCGTGTCCTACATCAAATCCCGCTTCCTCCAGCTCGTGCGACTTCTTCGCGTCATCCTCGCTCACCACCTGGCCGTCGAACAGGTGCACCGTCCGGTCCGCCACGTGGGCGTAGCGGGGGTCGTGGGTCACCATGCAGATCGTCGCCCCTTCCTCGTGGAGCTCCTTCAGCAGCGACATCACCGCGTTCCCGTTCTTCGAGTCCAGGTTCCCCGTCGGCTCGTCCGCCAGCAGG
>DATHRY010000303.1:0-3301 GCA_035464715.1 Longimicrobiales bacterium | reverse complement strand
CCGAAGTAGTCCGTCTTCCCGTTGGCCATCCTGGTGACACGGAGCCGCATCTCCCGTTCCACGGCCGCCGGGGCCATCTCTCCACCGTTCTCGCTGATGATCAGCGCGGCCACGCCGGCGGCATGGGGTGCCGCCATCGAGGTCCCGCCAGACCAGTACCATCCGTTGTTCCCTGTGCTGAACACCAGGTCGAACACCCAGCACGGCCGGGCCAGCCCCGCCACGACGCAGCCCTCGTTGCCCGGATAGTCCACCGACCCGCCCGGGGCGGAGAAGTCGACCATCGACGTCCCGTAGTTCGTGTAGCTGGCGGGCACGAGGTCCTGGTTCGGATTGCTCGCCCAGTTGAGGGGCGTGAGGGCGGAGATCCCGGTCGTCCCGGGCATCCCGGTCAGGAAACGGACGTTGTCGCCGTCCCCGTCCAGGTCTGCCGCGGCGTTGCCCGCCGAGACGATCACCAGCGTACCGTTCTGCTTCGCGTAGAGCACGGCCCGGCCCACCGCCACGGCGAGCGCCGAGATGTCCGTGGGCGCGGCCGTCCGGGGGATGATGGTGCCCAGGCTCAGGTTCATCACGTCGGCGTCGACGGCGGAGGCGTGGTAGATGCCGGCGATGATGTTGGCGAAGGACCCGGAGCCGTTGTCCGACAGGACCTTCACGGCCACGAGCTCTGCCTCGGGAGCCACCCCGATGATGCCGAACCCGTTGTCCGCGGCGAGGATCGTCCCGGAGACGTGGGTCGCGTGGCTGAAGGTGCTGGGGATCGCGAACTGGAGGC
Organism: Longimicrobiales bacterium; assembly: GCA_035464715.1. Taxonomy (GTDB): domain Bacteria; phylum Gemmatimonadota; class Gemmatimonadetes; order Longimicrobiales; family Gaopeijiaceae; genus Gaopeijia. The sequence goes on along the minus strand of DATHRY010000303.1, from coordinate 2,523 downwards.
CCTCACCCGTGAAGTCCGCACTGAGAGCGAGATTCAGGTTCGGGGCGATGTCGGGATGGTCGAGGTCGAAGCCCCCGTCCAGGACCGCGACCCGGACGCCTTGGCCCCGAATCCCTGCACTCCACGCCTCCTGGGCGCCGACGTAGTTGTGGCCCCACTGGAGGTCGAAGAAGAAGTCGTCGTCCCCGCTGGTCGGCGGGTAGCCGTAGTCCTGCCCCACGGGCTCTCCCATCGGGTCCGGGAGGCTCACCTCGTATCCCACGTCCACGGTGGCCGACTGGACACCATCGATCGAGCCGAGGTCCCCACCCGAGGCGACGGCGACCCCGAACGGGAAGTAGGCGCTCAGCGTCCCACCCGCCGCTTCCACGGCGGCGGCAACATCACTTTCGGTGGCGCCGTCCTCCAGCAACAGGATGGACGCAGATGCACCGTCCACGATGCTCCGGGAGAGAGGGACCTCTCCCTCCGTGGCGACCGTTGACGTCGGCACGTCACCGCACCCGGCGACGACCGACAAGAGGACCAGCACGGACAAGCGCTTCATAACTGCCTCCAAGGGGAGCGTGGCCCCCTGCCGCTGCCGGGACGGGGACCACTCGACGTGGGCTCATGGCGAGTAGTGAGGTGGCAGCCGGCCCGGCTCTAGCGTCGGTGCCGGAGGCCGGCATTGCAAGTACGTCGCGAATGAACGACATATGGGAAACGTGCGGCACAAATGGGTATGTGATGATGGCGCATGCGGATACAATGCGAGGCCGGCGGTCACGGCACCGGCCACGGCCCCGGGGAGGGTCGTTTCCGTATCCAGTCCGGTCCGGGAGGTCCGGATCGCTTTCCTCCGCCGCGCATCCGACGGGACGGTTTGGGGCCGTGAGAAGGGGGGGAGCGGCATCGAAGAGCCTCGCGTTCGGCGCGGGTCCGGACTACCCGGGCCCCCTCGGCGCCCCGGACCGCTGATTTCCGTCGAGTCGCGGTCTCCGTCGCACCCTCCCGCTCCCCGGGACGATGTGGTCACCCGTCGGGGCTGTCCCGACTCCCGTCGGGGCACTAGGCTCCCGTGCGTAGGTGGGATCCCTTCCAACGACCCCGAGCCTCCCGATGCATCGGATTCCCATATTCGTGGTGCTGTCGCTTATCACGGCCTGCGCCCCGGAGACCGGCGATGTCCGCGTCGCACCTCCCACCGGCGATCCGGAAGCGGATCGGGGGGCCGTCCTCGCCGCCCTCGAGGTGGCTGCGCCCGGGACCACCGTCCGCTTCGCACCGGGTCGTTATCGGCTGGGCGGACCGGTACAGGTCACGACCCCGGGCCTCACCCTTCAGGGGGATCCGGAGGGCACCGTCCTCGAGAGCTGCGACCCGGCGGCCCTGGACGACTTTCCGACGTCGGCGATGAGCTGCGACGCCCTCGAGCTGGTGGGTGGGCTGCAGACCGTCCGCGGCATGACCTTCGAGGGGTCCTGGCACGGGGTCGTGGTGGGGTGCTGCCAGCCCCGGACGATGGCGGAGCTGGGCACCTTCATGACCGAGGAGCCGCCGGATCCCGGCCCGGGTGGCGCGGTGATCCAGAACAATGTGTTCCGGGGGGTCTCGACCGCCGTGCGGGTCCTGACCCTGAACGACTCCACCGTGGTCCGCGACAACCTCTTCGAGGACGTGGGCCACGCCATCAGCATCAACGGAAACGACATACGCTTCGAGGACAACTCCGTGGTCGTCGTCGACCCGACCCGGGTGCCGGTCTACGGGGGTCCCCTGACCGCTGTCGCCCTGAGTCCGCGGCAGCCGGGGGGCTGCCGCTCCAACGTGGTCGCCCGGAACCGGATCGAAGGCTACCCGCAGGCCGTGGGGATCCAGGTCGCGACCGCGGGTGCCGACTGCCGGGACAACGTTGTCGAGGGCAATACCATCGTCGTCGCTCCGGTCCTGTACCGCCGGCCCCTTCCGTCCCTCGAGGTCGGCGATCCCGCGGATTCCAGCTTCGTCGACGTTCCCATCCTCCTGGTCGATCTCCTGCCGCCCCCGGACGACGACGAGGAAGCGCGCATCACGGGCACCCGCATCGAGCAGAACCACGTCGTCGGCGCCCGCGGACTGGCCATCGAGCTCGACGGGGCGTCTCGGAGCTGGATCATGGGGAACGCGATCGAGGGGGTGGAGCGCCGGGACCCTTTCCCCGGGAACACCGACCGGGTGCTCCGCTGGGGCGTGGCGAACGGGGCGGCGATCTGGGTGTCGTACGGGAGTCGTCAGAACGACATCCTGGACAACGTATTCGAGGGCGTGGCGGGCCCGTCCATCTATCTTCAGGGCCGGGACAACAGGGTCCGGGTGCAGAACGTGGGCGAGGTCACGAACCGGGGTGAGGGCAACCGCATCGAGCCGGGGGAGGTGGGTGGATGACGAGACCGGGCCGGGAGAGAAGGCGACGAGGGGCACCGTGATCTTCGGGCGCGGCCTGTTGGTGGCGTGGTGGATCGCGTCGGGGGCCGCTCTCGACGCGCAGGTCCGGAGTCTGGC
>DATHRY010000302.1:0-9461 GCA_035464715.1 Longimicrobiales bacterium | reverse complement strand
TCGAAGTAGTCGGACGAAACGAGCTTGGCGCTGAGCGAGACCGAGCCGTCCGCCTCGTTCATGGTGATGCCCACGGGGCGCCAGGCCGTCATCCCGGCGAAGGACCGGGCCTGCTCCTTGTACTGGAGATAGCCCAGGTGCCCGAAACCCCTCCGGGTATCGATCGCGCGGCTGCGGAGACGTTGTCGGTAGATGCCCACAAGCTCGTCCTGGGCCTCCACGGCGGGATCGTCCCGGAACACCCAGTCGTTGGAGGCGCTGAACATCGTGGTGTTCGCACCGACACCGAGAGCCAGGACCAGCACCGCCAGGGCGGCAAAGACCGGTTGGCGGGCGATTCTCCGCAGCGCGTAGCGGACGTCCCGCCGAAGGGTGTCGAACCATTCCCGATGCTGCCGCTGGCGATCGAGCTCGCGCCGGATCGTTCCGCACTCCTCCCGGATCCAGCCGGCGTCGCCGAGCCGCTCCAGCGCCTCGGCCCGGGCGGCCTCCGGCGTCATGCCCGAGGCCACCAGTTCCTCGGTCTTCATGGCCAGGTGGAACTCGAGCTCCTCGTCGATCTCCCGCGTGGGATTGCCGATGCGGAAGAACCGCTTGAAGCCGGACCCGAGGGCCATCGGGCGCTACGCTCCCTCAGCGGCGATCACGACCTCCACCGCCCGCGAGGTGCGCCGCCACCGCTCGATCTCGCCGGCCAGGCGCTCGGCGCCGGCGGGGGTGAGCGCGTAGAACTTCGCCCGGCGGCCCGTGTCGCTGCGCCCCCATTCGGAGTCCAGCGATCCATCCTTCTCCAGGCGATGGAGAGCGGGATACAGCACCCCCTCCTCGACCTGCAGCACGTCCGTCGTGCGGTCGAGGATCCACTTGCTGATCCCGTAGCCGTGGAGCGGCCCGGCGCTCACGGCCTTGAGGATCAGGAGGTTGAGGGTGCCGGGGATCAGATTGTCGCGTGGAGGACTCATGGCGTCACTATACCTACGTTACATAGGTATCGTCAACGGAGACGTTGGAGCCTTCGCTGAAGATGGACGGGGGTCCTGCGGCCCCAGGCCGGACGCGGCGCGAGCTTCTCGGGTAACCGGGTCAACGAGAAGATCATGAAGAGGCTCGATCCGTACCCGGGGTCCGGTAGAGTGAGGATCCACTCCTCGCGCACATCTGCGTGAACAACTTCTCGGCCCGCACGGTCAGACCGACCCGAGCAACTCCTCCACCGCCTCCGTGAAGCCCTGGAAGTCGGGCGGACCCCCGTAACTCCGGATCTGGAGCTTCTCGATGCTCGGGAACATGTGCTCCTCCGGCTCCCCTTGGGCCAGCAAGCGGTACGGACGTCCCAGGGCATGGATCAAGCCGAGCTCGAGGGCCACGTTCGGGTTGTGGCCGGTCACATCGACCACCGTCGCCGACGCCTGACCGATCTCCTCCCAGATTCCGTGAATGATGCGTTGGGCGTCCGCGTCGTCACCCCGCTTGTACTGCCAGCCGACCCGCCTGCACGCTGCCTCCGCCAACCCTTTCACCGCACCGGACCAGGCAGGCCGAAACGGGGAGACATGGAAGCACTGCGGTGGCTCGTTCGCGGGTGGGTAGGCCGCGGGCCAGGCGGGAAGGAGCAGGGTGGGCGCATCCGGCCCGAGCATGCCCAGGAGGTGGTTCATGGTGCGCCGGAAGGCCACGGCGTCGTCCACGGACGCTCGCACCTGCCCGTGGGCGATCCGATTCGTGCCGTCCGTCAGCCTCGGGCCGTAGCCTGCCTCCAACCAACGGAGGGATTCCACCGGGGTCGACCCGACGCTCCTTCCGGTCCCACCCCAGGTGATCGTGCCAAGTGCATGGTCCAGGCCACGGATCAACGCCCCGGCGTCGACATCCGGGTCCCCTGACAGCGGTACCGGCTTCAGGTCCACGTCGAAGGGGAGGACCGCCCCCGGACGACCGGCCACTACGGTGAGCTTTCCCAGAGCCAGCGCCAACCCCATCTCGTAGCAGACCTGTGCCCGAGCCGGCCCCTCTCCGACCCCCACGTCGAAGATCGCCACGCTCGCCGAGCGGAGTTGGTTCCAACGGTCCTGCGCGAGATTGCCGCGCCCCGACTCATCCACCCGCTCCACTCCCGTTCGCTCGGTGAGGCCCTCGAACGCCCGGTCCAGCACCTCCCCGCCGGACACGAACGCACTCCGCGGCGAGGAGTGGACATCCGTCATGGAGAAGTCGGGGACGGCGAGGACCAGGTGGTGCCGGCGGGCATGCTCCTGCACGTCCAGTGCCCAGCGCCACACGTCCCCCGCCAGGCCCTCCACGGCGTCGGGGTCGGCAGCGCGCACACCGGCTTCCAATCGGACCCCCCGCTCAAAGAGTGCCATGCCCTGCGACTGTTCCTCGTCGGGGAGCATGGGTCTTGCCTGGTCAGCCAGCAGGTACCGCTTGAGGGATGAGCCGATGGTCACGAGCCGCGACGTGAGACTGCCCGGCTCGAGCATCCCGGTGCCCCAACTCGGCGTCGTGGCATAGTCCGCCGCCCTCTCCATCAGCTTCCGCACGGCGGCAGCCCGCTTCATCATGGAGTCCAGATCGTCACCGTCGGAGGTCATCGCCCCCCCCAGGCTGTCGAGCAGGTCCCGAAGCTGCTCGGCCCGGGCCCGTGAGACCCGCCCGCTCTCGGTCTCCAGTACGAGCTGCTGCAGCAAGGCCTGGAGCATGCCCGCCTCGGGGCTGGCCTCGGGGGATCCGCCCGCCTCGGCGGGGGTGGGCGGCCCCGTCAGGTCACCCAGAAGGCCACTCAAGCGTGCTGCCTGTGCCTCGAGGTCCCTCAACCCGTCTGCGGCCTGTTCCCCGAACCGCTCCGGATGCCGGTCGAGTTGCTCCCGGATCGCATTCAGACCCGCGTCCAGCGCACCCGCGGGATCGCCACGTCCCGGCACTCCCGATAGAGCCTCCATCTCCCCGGCGATACGCTCCCGCTCGGCGGCGTCCGCTCCCACGAGCCGCTCCTTCAGATCCTCCAGTCGATCCGACCCGCGCCGCATCTCTACGGCCTTTCTCGCCAGCCGGAGCTGAGGCCCTAGGGTCGCCAGATGTTCCTCCGCCGTGGCCTTCATGTCGGGGAAGTGCAGCGCCTCGAACGCTCTGGCGGCCCGTTCGTATCGCGCAGCCGCCGCCTCGAGCAAACCCACGTCCGTACCCCCCGAGAGTCCCCGCAGCGTGTTGCCGTAATTGATGTCCAGCTTCGCCGACTCCAGGGGCGCTTCGGTGAGAGCCAGGAGCGCCTCGCTGCGACGGTAGGCCGCCACACCCTGCTCCAGGGCCTCCCGGTCGTTCCCACGCCCCAGGTCGAAGAGGGCGTCCCCGAGCCAGCGGAAGGTCCGGGCGGTTTCCACCGGGTCCGCACTCGGTACGTCCCCCATGTTCGCCACCGCGGTCAACTCCTCTACGACCGCCTCCAACTCGGCTACGAACCCGTCCCCCTCCCGGTCGGGGTGGCGTGCAAGCGCGGCGTCGTGCCGCTCGGCCGCTCGGTCGCGTCTCGCGCGAAGCTCGGCTTCCACCGCTGCCTCCAGTACGAGCGGACCCTCAGTACGAGGGCGTCCAGTCGATGCCCGCAGATGCCGCGAGACCATGGAGATCGGAGACCCGGCTCTCGTACCGCTGACGGCTGAGATTATCGACCTGACGCATCTGATTCTGCACCTGCATCAGCATCGCCTGGAGCTGGAGCTGCTGCTCCGGAGTGAGCCGGGTCGGGGACGCCCCCGGTATCCGGCCCTGGGCGGCGGGCTGCTGCGGGAGCCCCGGCCCGGCCTGTTGGGACGAAGCCGCGAGAAGTGCTCTCTCGACCTGGGCAAGGAACTGATCGAGATCGGACTGTTGGTGCTGGGCCACCGCCATGGTCTTCCGAATGGCGAACCATCCGACGGCGATCCAGAAGACCCATCCGAGAACACTCAGGACGGGTACCGCGACGAGGAGGATCAGGAGCAGGGGGTCCATATGCGCCTCCTTGATTCTGCGAGCGCAGTTTATCCGAACCACGGTAGGAACGGGTCTCCTGCAAACGCAAGTGTGCTGTGCCGGGCCCGACACGGGGCCGGGAGGGTACGAAACCCGCCGGACCGCGGGCCTTGGCAGCGCCCGGGGTCAGTCGCGGGGGGGCGTGTGGCCCCCGTGGCCCGAGCTCCCGCTCGATGCGGTGGCTCTCGGCAAGGGCGGCGGCCAGGCCCAGGGGGCCGTCCCTCACCGCGCCCCTGCTCCGGGAAAGTCGTTGACCTCGATCCAGTATCCGTCGGGGTCGGAGAAGTAGGTCTGACGGACGCCGTCGCCCCGGGTCTGGACGGTGAGCTCACCGTCCTCGGCGTAGTACGTCACTCCCTCGCTCCGGAGGCGGGTCAGGAAGGCGTCCAGGTCCGCCACCGTGACGGCGAAGTGGTAGGAGTCCAGGGGGGCGATCTCCCCGCCCGGGACCTCGTTGAGATGGAGCTCGAGGCCGTCCCCCAGCGCCAGGAAGGCCAACTCCTCGGGAAGGAACGGTGCGTCGATCTCCTCCAGCCCGAGGACCCCCTCGTAGAAGCGCAGGCTGGCCTGGAGGTCGGATACCCCCAGCGTGACGTGCTGGAGGGTGACGTGAGCGTCGGAGCCTTCCGGCGACGGAGAGGCGGGCGCGGCGTCGGCGTCGGCAGACCGGATGCCCGTTCCAAGGAGAAAGGCAGAGACCGTCAGCAACACGACACCGATGGAAGATCCTCTGGCCATGAGACTCGCTTCCTGCGTGGGTGAGTGCGCGGCTGTCCCGCGAGAGAAGCCGACGATGCGCCTGGGCGCACCGTCGCCGCAACTCGACGGACCCACGTGGGCAGCTCTCTTCAACCGCCGGGAGAAGAAGCCCACCGACCGATGAAAAGACCCGTGATGACTGGCATCTCCCAGGTTTCGACGACGATGGGTTCCATCCAGAGAACGGCCACAGGTCATCTCGAACGGATAGTTGATGCGAGGAGAACGGAAGGTGAACCGGAACGGCGCCTGGGGGCCGTCTGGAACCGGGACGGTGTCCGGAAAGATGTGGGCGAGTTCCAAGAAGCTTCTCGCACGCTCCTGGAACTCGGGCCACTCACCTCCGAGTGCCTGTTCGTTCCACCAACGGTGCGTGAAGTGATCGTCCCGTCTGGGCGCACCAGATCTCACCCGGCCGCGGGGAGGCTCCGAGAGTGCCAATTGGATGATGTTGAAGTAGTAGACAGGTCCCGCAGTCGCCGGCTGCCGCACCTCGAGTTCAACCCTGGGTGGTTGCTCACGGCCGATTGGCGATTGCCACCCCGAACAACCGGCCACCAGGAATGTCGCCAGGATCACAACGAGTGAGCGCACGTCCACCTCCGCAAAGAAGGCGTCCGGCCCGCAGGATCCGGCACGGGATGTCGAGGTTCGAGGACTTCTTGACGGAGGGTCAGGTGCTGGAGGGGTCAACCCCTCGCCGGCCCCCCTACCGGTTGAACGGAAACTCGTTGATCCACCGGAAGCCGCGCCCGACGAGCAGCGCGTCGGAGGGGCTCTTCCGCATGACGACGACGGTCGGCTTGCCGGCGAAGCTCCCCTCCAGGCGCAACACGCCCTCTTCCGGCTCCTCGTAGGAGAACTGCGGCGTCGGCGGAGCCTGCTCGCCCCGGCCGTAGAAGGAGACCGTGTGCGCCGCGGTGTCGATGGACATCAGCATGCGCTCGGCCTCCCCCGTCGCCCGCTGGATCGTCGTCACCGAAGGCATGTTCACACCGACGCGCACCCACCGGGCATCGTCCTCGTTCTCCCGGTCCACCTGGCCGTCCTGCACGAACGACTCGACCACGTAGATGCCCTCGAGGCGGGAGGTCTCGGCCCAGACGCCTCGGCTGCGGGACTGGGCGACCCCGTCCTGGACGTGGAACCAGGTGAGCATGGCCACGAACCCGAGGGTTGCGACGCCAACGGCCCGCGGGCTCCAGCCCCACCGTCGCCAGAACGGGACCCTCGCGTCGGACGCGACCGGGAGGTTGAACCCGAACATGCCGACCATCCGGGGCAGGTCGGGCGCCGCGATGAAGAGCGCGCACAGGAAGAGGTGCGTCGAGAAGAGCTTGACCGGTACGTCGTAGAAGTAGTTGATCGCCATCACGTTGAGCAGGACGGCCATGGCGATCAGAGAACCGAGCAGGGCGGTCCGCCGCCAGAACAGCAGGTAGCCGGCGACGGCTTCGCAGAAGCCCGAGAACATCTGGTATCCGAGGCTCGCACCGATGAACGTCCAGGCGATCCCCATCGGCGACGAGTCGCCGTAGGGCTGGAGGAGGCGGTCCGGGCCGGGCGGCGGCATCTGGAGGGGGAAGAGCTTGACCCACCCGTAGATCAGCAGGTACCCGCCCAGGTAGTAGCGGACCCACACACGGGAGATGTCGAAGGTGGTCCCCGACACGCGCCGGGCCCGCGCCGCGACGGTCCACACGGTCGCCGCCACCAGGGCCAGCCCCAGATCCGCGACCAACTCGACGTAGTTGAAGGTCTGGTCCCCGCTTCCGGTCATGCTCGGCGCGACTTGAACCCCGAACAGGACGTTGCCCGTGAACGTGGTGACCCAGTTCGTGAGGGCGGACCAGGGGACCAGGAGCCATCCGATGACGGTGCCGAGCCCCGGGATGTCGCCGAGGAGCGGGACGCGGGTCAGGTTCCCGAGCAGCGTGAGCGGGAACGGCAGCATGTAGATGATCAGGTACGCGATGACCAGCCGCAGCGCCCAGCTCCTCAGCGGCGTCGGCGCCCCGGCCCCACGGTCCGCGGGGTCCTGGGTCTCGATCGGTTGCCGGGGCTCCGCGGCGTCCAGGAAGCGCTCCATCACCTCCGGCGAAGGCAGCATGCAGGTGTCGCGGTGACCGAACCACCGGTACCGGTTGCGGGCCACGAGCCGGTACACGGCGTCTCGCGCGAAGGCGGGGACCGCCCGGAACGCCGAGAGCGCCTTCCACGGCCACCCCAACCCTCCGGCGATCCGCAGTACCGCGGCCGAACGGGTGTGGACCCCCGACGCGTCGACCAGCACGATCGCATCGGGGAGCTCCGCGATCTCCTCAGGCGTGAGCCGGGCGGCCAGGACCTCCCGGGCCGCCGCGGACTGCAGGGACGCGAGCCGGTAGCGGCCCTCCGGATCGTGCTCCAGCAGCCACCGGACCCATGCGTTGCACAGGTTGCAGACGCCGTCGAACAGGACGACGGGATGGTCGGGGTGGGGGGTGGAGGTGCTCACGACGGGCGCGACGTGGTCGGGACGGGAGGGGGGCTGCGGCTCGACGTTGCGACGGCACGGCCGATCCCGGCAAGCACGCGGGGGGCACCGGGCCGATGCCCGATGCCCCCCGCGTCCCGTGACCGATCAGGGATCAGTAGTGCAGTCCGATGTGGACAACCTCTTTGAAATCCTCGTTGGGGAAGTACACGACGCGGTGCACGTAATCCAGCTGCACCGGAGCTCCGCCGGCGTCCATCAGGGTCCCCGAGACCTTCCAGCCGAACGCGTTCGCGTTCTTCCGCACGTCGTTCCGGTCGAAGGCGAAGTAGTCGTTGTCGGTGGACACGTACATGCCGGTGCCGGTGGCCTCGACATTGGCGCAGATCGGGCCACCCGCGACGAAGACGAAGACATTCACCTCGCCGTTCTGGATCACCCCGAGACGAGCCTCGCCATGGTCGATCACCTGCACAGGCACGATGTCCAGATCGAACGGCCCGCTGCAGAAATCCTGAGCGCTCACGCCCACGATGATCCCCAAGCCACTCTCCGGGTCGATGGCGAAGATTCCGACCTCGGCCCCGCCCCGGAAGACGATGCCCGACTCGGTGGGTGCGTTCACGAAGTTCATCGCGGTGGGCGGGGCGTCCAACGTCGCGGTCTCGGTCGGGGTCTCGCCGCACGCGGCAACGAGGATCCCGAGTGCGAGCAGGGCAAACTTCTTCATACAGTCTCCAGGGTAGCGGCCCTCATCCGCGGCTGCCGCAACCGATGAGAGAGATGGGTGTGGGCGTCACCGAGGACGAGGGGACGCAGCTCCTCGGGCGACCGCAGTTCAGAGCATTCCCCCGAACGGACCGGAGTGCAACTGTCCATTTCCGCCACACCTGTGGCAGTCATCCGACGAGAACGCTCTGCGGCTCGACTGCGGCCGAGGGGGCTTCAGATGGTCGCGCACATGGTGCCCACCCCCTCAGGGCCGTCGAGGACGAATCGGGTGCGCAGCCGACCGAGGCTCGCTGAGCTCCGACCTCCACTCCACTCCCGACGGCTTTCCCATGGTATCCGAGATCTTCGATGCGTCCGCCTGGCGCGAGGTCCCCGGCTTCGAGGACCTGAGCGACGTCACCTATCACCGCTCCCTCGACCAGCGCACGGTCCGGATCGCCTTCGACCGCCCGGAGTGTCGGAATGCGTTCCGGCCCCGGACCGTCGACGAGCTGTTCCGGACCCTGGAGCACGCGAGGACCTCGTCGAAGGTCGGGTGTGTCCTCTTCATGCCGAAGATCGTGATCGCGGTGGTGCCAGGCTGGGCGGAGGGCACAGCCTCCACGTCGTCTGCAACCTGACGCCCCTGGCACTACTGACGGTACGGACGGACCCCGCGACCGGAAGAGCGGAGGACGTCGGCGACCCGTCGGATCACATGGTTCCGTGGAGCCCGCCGTCCGCGGTGATGGTCGTCGCGTTCACGTAGCTCGCCTCGTCGGAGCACAGCCAGAGGATCGTCCGGGCGATCTCCTCGGGCGCGGCCGCTCGTTGTAGCGGGACCATCCCCGCGATCATCCCGTCCATTCCCTCGTCGGTCACGATCCCACGAATCCGCTGATGCATCTCGGTCTTGACGAAACCGGGACACAGCAGATTTACCCGGATCCCGTGGGGCGCCAGGTCCGCGGCGGCGCTCGAGGTGAGCGTGATCTGTGCGGCCTTCGAGGTGGCGTACGCCGCCCCACCGCTGAACCCGAGGAAGGAGTTCACGGATCCGACGTTCACGATGGCCCCTCCGTTGCCCGCCTCGATCATCGCCCGTGCCTGGTATTTGAGGCACAGGAAATTGCCCTTTACGTTGACGTCCATGACGCGGCTCCACAGAGCCTCCGACATCTCGAAGACGGGGGCGATCTCTTCGCCCTCGATGCCCGCGTTGTTCACGCAGTAATCGAGCCGACCGAAGGCGTCGATGGCGTGCGCGACCATCGCTTCGACGTCCGAGGCATCGGAGACGTCGGTCGCGATCGCCGTGGCCTCTCCCCCCGCTTCGGTGATTTCACCGACGAGGCTGTCGAGGCGATCCGTGCGCCGCGCGGCGACGACCACCTTGGCCCCGCGGGCGGCGAAGAGGAGAGCGGTGGCGCGGCCGATGCCGCTCGATGCGCCGGTGACGAGGGCGACCCTTTCAGTCATCTCGGACATTCGAACTCCCGTTCGTTCG
>DATHRY010000301.1:0-22812 GCA_035464715.1 Longimicrobiales bacterium | reverse complement strand
AACCTCTGCTCCCAGTGCCACAATCGTCGAACCGTCCCGGATCCCGGTTCGTCCCACGGGCTGCACCCCCACTCGCCCGAGACGGCGCTCCTGAACGGTGAGGCCGGGTTCTTCTTCCCGGGCATGCCCATCGACCAGGGCGACATCATCGCCACCCACGGGTCCGAGGCCAACGAGCGTCTCTGCGCCGGGTGCCACGTGAATGCGACGGAGATCTCCGACGCGGAGACCGGCGAGTTCCTTCTGAACGCGGTCGGCCACACCTTCCAGGCCGCGCCCTGCGTGGACGAGAACGGGATTCCCACCGGCGAGGACTGCGAGCTCAACACGACGGTCCGTGACTTCCAGTCCTGCGCCGTGAGCGGGTGTCACGGAAGCCCGGACGGTGCCCTCTCCGTCCTGACCACGGCTACGGTGCGGTTCCAGAACCTGGTGGAGGAGCTCCACGACCTCCTGGTCCAGGTGGACCCGAATCTCGACGAGCCCGGGGGCGCGATCGACGCCACCGACGGCGTCCTGACCACGGCGGAGGGTGCCTTCTTCAACATGGAGCTCGCGGAGTTCGGCGGGCCCGAGGAGGATCGCCCGAGTCCGCTGCTTGCCTATGCCGCGGCCGCCGCCCACAATCCGTTCCTCGTGGAGCAGCTCCTCATCGCCAGCATCAACGCGGTGGAGGACGAGTACGGGGTAACGGCCTCTCCGGGGTTGAACCTCAGCCGAACGATGGACCCCCGCTGAGCCCGATCCGGGTCCTGAAGACCCACTCGGGTGACTGGAAGGCCGTCCGGCTTCGAGCCGGGCGGCCTTTCCAGCTTGGATCGACCAACGGAGTTCGACAGGAGGAGGCGTGGCAGGGTTCGACGTGCTGAAGCGGATCGGAGGGTGGTTCCGTTCCCTGCCCCCCGTCGGCCTCGCCTTCCTGGGGCTGGTGGTGGCCTCGCTCTTCGTGGCGGGTGGAGTGATGGCCTACCGGACGTACGACTACGTCGAGCACGACAACGACTTCTGCATGTCGTGTCACCTCATGGCCGAGCCTTACGAGCTCTTCGGCCAGAGCGCCCATCGGGACATGGGGTGCAAGGCCTGCCACAAGCCCTCCTTCGCGGGCCGCAGCCGGATGGCGCTGACCCAGATCCTGGAGCAGCCGGACAGCATCGCCGTCCACGCCGAGGTCCCGAACGAGAAGTGCGCCTCGTGCCACATCGACGGAAACCCGGAGGAGTGGGTGCTCGTGGCCAACTCGGCGGGGCACCGGGTGCACCTGGAGTCCGACGATCCAGAGCTCCAGGGCCTCCAGTGCGTGCAGTGCCACTCCTCGAGCCTCCACGAGTTCGCCGCCACCGATCAGACCTGTGCCCAGTCGGGGTGCCACACGGACGTGGAGATCCGCCTCGGGCGAATGGGCGACTTCTCGATCCACTGCGCGGCCTGCCACGGGTTCAACCGGGTCGTGGCGGACGAAGCCGAGCTGGCCGTGGCCCGGGCGGCCGTGGCGCCCACCGGGGACGAGTGCCTCTCGTGTCACGTGATGCGCACGCTGGTGGACATGCCGCCGGACGAGCCCCACGACCAGGTCTGCTCGGCCTGCCACAACCCGCACGAGCAGGAGACCCCGGCCCAGGCGGTGGAGACCTGCGCGACGGTGGGGTGTCACAACGACGTCCAGGAGCTGTCGGCCTTCCACCGGGGACTGGATCATCCCACGGTCGAGGACTGCACCACCTGCCACGTGGCCCACGAGTTCCGGTTGGACGGCGACGACTGCTTGAGCTGCCACCAGGACATCTACGACGACGTGGGAAGCGGCGGGCCGGTCGCCCATGCATCTCCGCCCATCCAGGGCCGGCAGGGGGCGGGAGTGCATCCCTCGCCTCCCCCGGGTCCCTTCGTGGTGGGGCTCGGCGCACCGCCGGTGGCGATGCCGCCCGTGGGGACCGGGGCGTTCGTTCAGGAGGCCGCCCAGGAGGTCGGGCAGGCTCCTTTCCTGGCCGGGGGCGAGGTGGTGTTCCGGCACGGGAATCACCGGGAGGTGAGCTGCACGGACTGTCACGATTCCACCGACCGGCACGGCTCCCTGACCCTGACGAGCCTCGCGGACTGCCGAAGCTGCCATCACGTGGCGCCGGCCGCCGGAGACTGCACGACCTGTCACGATACCTCGGTGCTCGGCCCCGAAGAGGTCGTGGCCCGGGCCTGGCCCATGACCTTCTCCACGGGAGACGCGGTCCTCCGGGACGTGCCCTTCGTCCACGCCGATCACGCGGACGCGGAGTGCGGGGAATGTCACCAGAACGACATGGACCGGGCGCCCAGGGTGGGCGAGTGCAACAACTGCCACCAGGAACATCACGAGGCCCCCAGCGCGGTGCGCTGTATGACGTGCCACGAGGAACCGGCGCCCGCCGCCCACACGGTGGAGTCCCACCTGGGCTGCACGGGGGCAGGGTGCCACCTCGACCCGCCGCTCACGCGCACCCCGCGTAACCGCTCCGCCTGCCTGGCTTGCCACCAGGACCTGACGGATCACCGTCCGGATGGCGAGTGCGTCGAGTGCCACGCCCTTCCGGCCCCGAGCGGGGCCGTGGACTGATGCGCGCCCCGGGGCGGGCTGCGGGTCGCGCCTTCGTCGCGGCGGTCCTGATTGTGGGTGTGGCCCTGGTCGGGGCGGGACCCGTCGCGGCGCAGGGCGTCCGGGGCTGGGCCACGAGCACCGTGCGCTACGTCCAGATGCAGCCACTCCGGCTGGACACGGCTTTCGTGGAGGACGTCGTCTACGGCGAGGACGGGGTGGCCCGCATCGACGGGCGACGCATCGACTGTCTCCCCACCCGCACCCTGTGCCCGTACTACCGGCCCGCCCCCGTCGAGAACGCGGTCCTGGGCAGCCAGGACATCGGCTTCACGGCCTGGGGGCTGGGACTCGAAGGCCTGAGCACGACCGTGCTGGTGCGAGCCCGGGACCGCTTCTCCGGCGAGCTCGACTGGCCGATCTACGAGGACAACTTCGACGTCCTCGTGGCCTTTGCCGAGCTCCGGCGGGGGATGTTCAGGATTCGGGCGGGCCGTCAGGAGGCCACCTCCAGCCTTGGGTTCGCCGGGTTCGACGGCGGATCGTTCCGGGTGGACGCCTCGGCGTTCTGGGGCGAGGCCTTCGTGGGGCGCAGCCTCGCCCGGGGCTTGAACGAGACCCGCCGTGAGGCCCTGCGTGGCATCGAGGACTTCGTGCTGGACCAGGAGGCGGTGCTGATCGGGGGCGCGAGCGGGTTCCGCTGGACCCGGGGCGATGTGGGGGTGCGATACCAGCGGGAGATCTGGTCGGACCGCTCCGGCCTCCTGTCGGAGCGCGCCGCCCTGGACCTCACCACCGCCCTGCCGTGGGGCCTCCGCCTCCGCAGCTCGGTGGACTACGACTTGCCGTTCGCCCGCCTGGGGAAGGCGCACCTCACCCTGCAGCGGGCGTTGGGATCGGGCAGGTACCTGCTCGAGGTCGAGGCCCGCCGTTACGTCCCCTACTTCGAGCTGTCCACGATCTGGGGGTTCTTCAGTCCCGTGCCCTTCCACGAGGGGCGCGTGCGTCTGAGCGGGGGGTTCGGACCGGACACGGGCTTCCGGGTCGCGATGGCGGTTCGCAACTACTCGGACCCGGGGACCACCACCGTCTTCGCCCCGATGGAGGACACGGGCTACCGCGGCGAGGTGGGCTTCCTGTGGAGCCCGGCCGAGCGAGTGCAGGTGGACCTGGGCTACGATCTGGACTGGGGACCTTCGGCGTTCCTCCACGCCTTCGACGGATCGGTGGCCGTGGACTGGGTCCCTTCGCTCCGGACCCGGGTGTTCGCGACGAGCTTCCAGCAGTTTGAGGCGTACCGGCTCGGGGACGGCCGGGCCTTTGGCGGCGGCCTGGGCGTGGAGTGGATCCTCTCGGATCGGGTGCGGCTGGACGGTATGTGGAGCCTGATCCGCCAGGACCACGGCCGGGGGGCCGACGACGACGTGTGGAACCAGAACCGGGCCACGGTGGGGCTCCGATACGAGTTCGGGAGCGATCCGGGGCTGTCGAGGAGGCGGCGATGAGGCGACGCACGATGCGGCTGGCCGTGGGGGCGGCGATCGTGGTGGGGATCGTGGCTGCCCGGGAGCCGGCACCCCTGGCCGCGGGCCCCGACCTGGCCTCCACCTCCGGGGCCCAGCTCGCCGACTCCTTCCCGCATCTCACGCACCAGGGCCTGTTCCCCCTGTGCCAGGGGTGTCACGAGGGCATCCTGAACGACGACCCGACCACGTCGATGCCCCGGGCCGACCAGTGCAGCGGGTGTCACGACGGGGTCGACCAGGTCCGGGTGGCGTGGGCGCCCGCCTCGACCCCGCCGGGCATGCTCGACTTCTCCCACGCACGGCACGTGGGCGAGGTGGTGGCCGAAGGCGACGACCCACTGGCCTGCGCCTCGTGCCACAACGACCCCGGCGGCACCTCCATGGCCGTCGTGCCCCTGGAGGCCGGCCGCTGCCTGAGCTGCCACGGCGATGCGCCCGACGCCCACCTCGAGTCCGGCACCGGCTGCGCGGAATGCCATCGCCCCCTGGCGGGCGTGGATGCGGGCGACGTCCGGTTCGCCACGCTTCCGGAGCCCCGGGTCCACGACGGGAGGGACTTCCTCCTGGACGGGCACGGGGAGGAGGCTCTGGCCGACGACGCACGCTGCGCGACCTGCCACATCCAGGACCAGTGCGCGTCCTGCCACGTCGATGCGTCGCTGGCGCCGATCCCGGACCTTCCGGCCGCGCCGGACCACTGGGATCCGCCCCTGCTCCGGGCCCATTACCCGGAGCCCGACAGCCACGACGACGAGTATTTCGAACGGATCCACGGCCGACCGGCTCCCGCGGCGCGGGACTGCTCCACCTGCCACACCCGGGACGATTGCGCGGCCTGTCACCTCGAACCCCTGCCCGATCCGGCCGGGGCGCTCCAGGAACGCCCCCGGGTGCAGGCGCCGGGTGTGGGGCTGGCCGAGGGTCGGCCGGGATCCCACGAGACCCCCTACTTCATGTCCGCCCACCCGGTCCTCGCCACGGCCGGGCCGGCCAGCTGCAGCGGTTGCCACACCCAGGCCTACTGCGCCGAGTGCCACGACGCGCCTCGGGGTCCGGCCTACCACCCGCCGAGCTTTGCGCTCCGTCACTCGGCCTCGGTGGGGAGCCAGCCGATGGAATGCGGCAACTGCCACAACACCGCCGCGTTCTGCCGGGAGTGCCACCAGAGCATGGGGATGGAGAGCCAGGGGCGCCTGGGGCCGGGATACCACGACCGCGAGCCGGTCTGGCTCCTCCGTCACGCCACGGCGGCTCGGCAGGGGTTGGAGCAGTGCGCGTCGTGCCACGAACAGAGGGACTGCCTGCAGTGTCACAGCCAGCTGGGAGCGTTCAAGGTCAGCCCCCACGGCCCCGGCTTCGACGCCCAGCAGGCCCAGGCCCGGAATCCACTCATCTGCCGGGCCTGCCACCTGAGCGATCCCCTCATCGGGGGTACACCATGAACGTCACGAAACGTCGTCTCCTGCGGGTTGCCGTCACGGCCCTCGCCCTGGGTGCCTGCACCCCCGACGACCAGCGGACCGATTCGCTGGATCCGACCACCGCGGGTCGGGACATCCCCGGAGCCGCCCTGGCCCAGCTGGACTCGGGCAACGCGGCATTCCGGGCCGCGGACTACGAGGGCGCGCTGGCCCACTACCGGCGGGTGACCGAGATCGTACCCGACGACGCCACGGGGTGGTTCGGCATCTACATGGCCCAGGAGGCGCTGGGCAATACTGCCGCCGCCGACTCCGCCATCGAGGAGGCCCGCAAGAGGAACCCGGGCGCGTCGCTCATCCGGGACACGCTGGAGAGTCGGCCGTGAGGGCCCGGGCCCTGGGGCTGCTCCCTCTCGTCGCCGTGGCGGCCTGGGGGTGCAGCGAGCACCGGTTCGAGCCGCCGGACCGGGAGGCGCAGGTTGCGCGGGCGGACTCCCTCTTCTCGCCGGCCCTCTTCGATTCGGTGACCTGGGCCAGCGACTCGGCCCGGGCCCTGGAAGGCAACGTGGTGTTCTCCACATACTGCCGGAACTGTCATGGCCCCCTGGGCGCCGGCGGCACGGAGTACGCGCGGAGCCGCGACCTCGAGGTCCCCTCACTGGTCAGCCCCGAGTGGCCCCTGGCGGAGCATCGGGATTCGATCCTCCAACTGATCTTCGTGGGGCACGCCGCGGGGATGCCGACGTGGGGTGTCGCAGGGATCAGCGCACGGGAGATGGACGCGGTGGTCTTCTACGTCACCCAGGTGTTGCGGCCGGAGGTGCTGGGGGGCGACTGACCGGCCGTTCCGCCCTCCGGTGGCGCGTCCTACCGCCCTCCGGTGCTCAGCGCGTCGCGGTGGAATTCCCCCGACATGTCCCGGAAGACCCACGGGTCGTCCAGCCGGTAGTGGCAGTAGGTGCAGAGGCCCATGGCGGGTTCCCTTCCCAGGTCCGGAGGGGTGGGGGCCGGCCGGCCGGCGGCCCCGTACGCAGCCGAGATCCGGTCACCGGCGTCCACCAGGAGCCGGTGCGAGAGACGCAGGTTGTGGGGCGCGCCGCCCTCCCGCACCGCCGCCAACAGAGCGTTCGCGGTGTCCAGTTGCGGTGCCGCCGTCCTCTCCGCCGCCAGCGCTACCCGCGCTCGCGTGAGCGCCGCCTCCACCCGCGCCACACGGGCGGTGGAGCCTTCCCGCCACCACTGGAGGATGCGCCCGTACTCCGGACGATGGCAGCTGACGCACCCCTCCCCGGAGGCCTCCACGGGGGTGTCGGCGCCTTCGCCCGGGAGAGGGAGATGGCACGACCGGCACGTGAGACCTTCAAGGAACTTGTCGCTGGGAAGGGGCGCTCGCGAGCCGGCGACGGTCCCCAGGACCAGGGCCTGCTGCTCGCGGTGGGTACCGCCGTGGCACGCGTTGCAGGTCTCCGTCCCGGGCCATTCCGGCGCCGGGGTCATGCCGTGCGTCTCCTGGTGGCATTGGGAGCATTCCAGGACCACCGCGGTGCTCATGGCCCGGATGCGATGCCCTGTATCCTCGTGGCACGCGAGGCACGACACGCCAGTGTGGCCGAGGTGGAGGTCTTCCCCGATTCCCTGCGCCACCACCCGGTCCGAGTCGGCATGGCAGGCGGTGCAGCGCGACAGCCTCACGTCCACCGGCGCCTCGGTCACGTCGTAATGGCATCGGACGCAGCCGCCGTCCATCCAGGGGAGACCCTGGTGAGGCAGGTCGATCCCCTGACTGGTCTCTCCGGTGTACTCCAGGTTGGTGTGGCAGAGCCGACACTCTCCCGCGTTTCCGGCGGACTGCTCGCTCAGGTGACACAGGGCGCAGGGTTCCACCGTCGCCGAAAGCGGCTCGAGCCCCGAGAGGTGGGTATGGCACCCGGCGCAGGCCGTGGCCACGGTGGTGTCCCCCCCGTGGCCGCGATGCTGGAAGGAGATGGAACGCAGCTCGACCACCCGGGGGCCGCCGTCGGCGTGACAGCCGGACGCGGTGCAGGCCGACGGGGGTGTCGCCGCCCGGCTGGCCTGGACCAGTGCGCCCGAGTGACAATCGGCACAGGCCACGTCCCGGTGGGGGTCGTCCGGGGCACGGGGCCTGGCCGTCTCCGGACGTTCACAGCCGCCCAGGAGCAGGGTGGCGCACAGGCTCAACAGAACGCGACGGCCCATACGATCATCCCGATGCAGATCACGCCGAGTCCCAGGGCGACGAACCCGAGGACGGCGCCGATCAGGGTCTGGCGAGGGGAGGGACGAGGGGCGGGAGCGTCCAGGTGCGGGCGCCGGGACTCGGGGACCGCGGCACGGCCGTCGATCTCCTCGAGGAGGGTGGGGTGCTCCTCCTCCATGTAGGCTCGGGTCGCCCGTCCGTGGAACATGACCGCGTCCAGCGGGAACTTGTCCGGCCGCAGGTGAACGTTGAAGAAGTGGACGACGAAGATGAAGCCCGCCGCGATCAGGGCCTCGTACCCGTGGAATACCGTGGCGACGTTGAACCACCATCCCGGCAGCCACCGGCCCCACAGCTCTGGGAACCAGAGCAGGATGCCGGAGCCACCAATGATGATGAAGCCCCAGACCTCCCCGAAGAAGTCCAGCTTCTCCAGATATCCGTAGCGCCCGAAGCGCGGCCGGTCCCGGCCCGTGACGTACCAACGCCACTGGGCCAGGAAGTCCTTCGCGTCCTGCAGGTCGGGCACCATGCTGTCGTAGCCCCGCAGGAGCTCGAACTTCTTCTCCGCCTTGAAGAAGCGCAGCACGAGCCAGACGGCGAACAGCACCGAGTAGGTGATCATCACCCCGGCGGCCACGCGGTGGATCAACCCGGCCCGCTCCACGCCGCCCCAGAGCCGCATGAGCTCCGGGGCGAAGGGAGCGCAGGCGTAGCGCAGGGGGATGCCGGTGAGGACCAGGACGTAGAAGGTCAGCATCGCCAGCAGGTGCATCAGCCGATGGATCAGGTTGAAGCGCCAGATGAACGGGCCGCCCCCCCGCTGGGCCGCGTCCATGGGGGTGAGTGCCGGGGCGCGGAAGGCGGTGTCGTCACGCATGGTGGCCCTCCCGTCCCTCCTTCCGGCGGTCCAGCCCGATCCGGACCCACCAGAGGAGGGTGTGGAGCCCGAAGACGATCAGGACTCCGAAGAGGAGCGTGTTCATGAAGACGAAGGAGTAGAAGAGGGGGGCGTTGCGGGACCGGTCCATGGGATCCGGGTGGGAGTCGTAGGCCACGAACGCCGCTCTGGAGGCCGCGTGACACGCACGGCAGGTCTCCTGGAGGCGGTCCGGATGGACCGCCGAGCCCGGGTCCGCCGCGGCCTCCACCCCATGGGCCAGGTGGCAGTCGTCGCAGGTCGCCACGATACGGGATCCCAGGGCGGTCGCCTTCCCGTGGTAGGTGCCGAAGTAGCGGTCCGCCTCGCCGGCGTGGCAACCCGCGCACCGGTCCACCATCTCCGGATCCGCGGACGGGTCGTCGGCCCGGCGCATCCCGTGCCCGCCGTGGCAGGTGGTGCAGGCCGGCGCGGCGTCGGCTCCCCCGAGCTCGAGGGTGGCCAGGCTCCCCTGGGCCCGATCCGCGAGCTCCCGGCCGTGGACGTCCGCCATCGAGGCGTCGGCGACCTCCTCGT
The DNA here is from genome assembly GCA_035464715.1 of Longimicrobiales bacterium. Taxonomy (GTDB): domain Bacteria; phylum Gemmatimonadota; class Gemmatimonadetes; order Longimicrobiales; family Gaopeijiaceae; genus Gaopeijia. The sequence goes on along the minus strand of DATHRY010000301.1, from coordinate 13,622 downwards.
GGCAGGCGCCGCAGGTCTCCCCCTGGCGCAGCGGGGCGACCCGGGCCGAGGGCTCGTCCACCCCCTGCGTCTCGTGGGGGGCGTGGCACCCGACGCACGGGACCGAGTCCAGGTGGGGATCCTGGAGCGGAAGGGGGGTGCCCTCGTGACAGTCCACGCAGCGGGCGTTCATCTCCCGCATCGCCGGACCCTCCCGTAAGGCCTCCACCGGGGCGATCCGATGGCTCCCGTGACATGCGTCGCACGTCACCGCAGAGCCGTCTCCCTCGGGCGGCGCGGCGTGGATCCCCTCGTGCCATGCGGCCGCGGCCTCGTCGTGACAGTCCACGCACCCCTGCGTGGAGGCGGAGGGCGGATGAGGCCACCGCACGAATCCCGAGTGGCAGGCCGCACACCCGTCGTCCTGGTGGGCCGAAGAGCCCAGGTCGAGCTCCGTCACCAGGAGCCGCCGGGCCCCCGCCAGGTTGTCGGCGTGCTGCCTCAGGAACTCGATCTCGCCATGGCACGCCTCACAGCCCCGGTCCGCACCGACGCCCTGTGCGACCGCGGGGGCCGTCCAGGTGAGGGCCACCAAGGCCAGGGCGGCCGGGCGGACGGGTCGCGCCGGGGAGCGCCTCCCGGCACCGGACGAGGAGATCCCGCCGTTCATATGTCGGTCATCCCGTACTTGAGGAGTCTGTTCCGGATCTGGTGACGGCTCAGGCCGAGAAGTCGCCCCGCCTCGGTTCGATTGCCCTCAGAGCGCAGGAGTGCCTCCTCGAGGAGGCGACGCTCGAGGGACTCCATGTCGATGCCGTTCGGGCCCAGGTCGAGCCGCTCCACGGCCCTCTCGGCCTCCGACGGCCCGTCGGGGGTCCGACCGCCCCGGATCTCCGCCGGGAGGAGGCCCGGGTCCAGGACCGGTCCGTCGGCCAGGAGGACCGCCCGCTCCACCACGTTGCGGAGCTCCCGGACATTCCCCGGCCAGGAGTAGGCTTCCAGGAGCGCCATGGCCTCGGGATCCACCTCCCGCACCGACCTGCCCAGCTCGCCGTTGAGGCGGCTCAAGAAGGCGGCCACCAGGACCGGCACGTCTCCCCGACGGTGGCGGAGCGGTGGGAGGGTCAGGGGGAGCACCCGGAGCCGGTAGTAGAGATCCTCCCGGAAGCGCCCCTCGTCCACCTCCCGCTGGAGCTCCCGGTTGGTCGCGGCCACCACCCGGACGTCCAGCGTCCGGTCGTCGACGGCGCCCACCCTCCGGAAGGAGTGGTCCTCCAGGAATCGGAGCAGCTTCGACTGGAGCCCCAGGGGGAGCTCGGCCACCTCGTCCAGGAAGAGGGTGCCCCGGTCCGCGACCTCGACCAGGCCACGCTTCATGGTCCGGGCATCGGTGAAGGCGCCCTTCTCGTGGCCGAAGAGCTCGGACTCCATCAGCGTCTCGGTCAGGGCGGAGCAGGTCACGTTCACGAACGGCCCCTGGGCGCGGGGGCTGAGGTCGTGCAGCGCCCGGGCCAGCATCCCCTTTCCCGTCCCGGTCTCCCCCAGGAGGAGGACGGTGGCGTGGTCCGCAGGCGCGAGTCGTCCTACCATCTCCATCACGTCGGTCATCTCGGGGCTCACCCCGACGATCCCGGCGCCCTGGCCACCCCGGGCCCGCAGGGAGCGGAGCTCCCGGCGCAGGCGGGTCCGCTCGAGGACGTGCCCGAGGGTCGTGTCGAGGCGGTCCATGGAGAACGGCTTCTCCAGGAAGTCCTCGGCCCCCAGGCGAAGCGCCTCCACCGCCGAGGCCACCGTGCCGTGGGCGGTCATCATCACGCAGGGCACGCCGGCCTCGGTGAGCTCGGGGAGGAGCTGGGTGCCCTCGCCATCCGGGAGCTTCACGTCCAGGATCGCTACGTCGGGAGTGCGGTGCGCGACCCGCGCCCGGGCCTCAGCCAGGGACCCGGCCCGGTCCACGCGGTAGCCCTTCCGCTCCAGGCGCTCTCCCAGGAGATCCCGGATCAGGGCATCGTCGTCTACGACGAGGAGGTGCTCTCGAGACATGTCCCTACCTCGGGGGGACCGTCGGCCACCAGGGCCGGCAGTCGGAGACGGACGGTGGTGCCCTCGCCGGGCGCGCTGAGCACGTCGAGGGTGCCCCGGTGGGCCGAGACCACCCGGGCTACCAGGGGCAGCCCCAGGCCGGTGCCCCGGGGCTTGGTGGAGTAGAAGGGGAGCAACACCTGCTCCACGTGGTCCGCGGGGATGCCGGGCCCGGTATCCGAGACCGAGGCCTCGAGACATCCGGCGGAGGTCACGCGGATGCCGAGCCGGAGGGTGCCGCCCGCGGGCATCGCCTCCAGGGCGTTGACCATGAGGTTGGCCAGGGCCTGTCGAAGGCGCCGGGCGTCTCCGAGAGTGGGCGGGAGGTCCGGGGCATAGTCCCGCTCGACCCGGATCCGGGCGGCCCCCGGCTGCCCCGCGAACTCCACCAGGGCGTCGTCCACGACCTCGTCGAGGTGGACCTCCTCGCCCTGGACCTCCACCGGGCGGGCCAGGCTGAAGAGGTCCTCCATGGTCTCACTGAGCCGGAGGATCTGCTCGTTCACCGCGGTCATCGTGGCCCGCCCCCCGGCCTCGAGGTGGTACTCCTGATCGAGGATGTCGAGGGCGGACCGGATGGAGGCCAGGGGCCGCTTGAACTCGTGGGCCATCTCGGCGGCCAGCTGACCGACCTCGGCGAAGCCCTCGCGCGCTCGCGCTCGAGCCTCCGCCGCGTCCTCCCGCTCCAGGAGACGATCCACCGAGCGGCGGAGGGTGCGGAGCTCGTCGCCCGCGGGTCGCTCCCCGGTGCGGGAGGCGAGGGTGTCCTCGACCCGGTGCAGCGGCGTGACGACCTCCCTCTCGAGCATGGCCCCCAGGATCAGGGCGACGGCCACCAGCGATCCCAGCGTGAGGGCGAGACCCAGGAGCGCGCCCCGCCGCATCGCCGACTGGAGCGGTGCCACCGACGTACCGATCTCGAGGATGGCGGCCCCTGACGTGGCCAAGGGCACGAAGACCCGTACCACGCCACCCGCGGCGTCCGGATGGGCGACGCCGCTCCGGGGGAGGACCGTGGGGTCGGGAACCCACACCGAGCCTTCCACCCGACCTTCCTCCTCCGGATTCGCGGAATAGAGGATCCGTCCGTCCCGGTCGTGGACGCGCACGGACACGGTGGGCCCCTCCTCGAGCAGCTCCAGGAAGTGCCGCCGCAAGACCCCCTCGGAACCGGTGCGCAGGGCCGACTCGAGGGAGGCGCGGGTGGCCGCAGCGGCCAGAAGGGCCTGCCCCTCGGCGGCTCGCAGCGCCTCGGCCTCCCAGTATCGGAACGAGAGGATCGTGGCCACGCCCACCAGGATCACGGTGGTGCCCGCCAGCGTCAGGGCGAGCTTCCCGCGAAGCGGGAGGGATCGGACCGTCGATCGCCATCCCATGAGGGGTTCCGAAGGAGGTGGGTGGAACCGCGCGGGGAGGGCGCGCGAGATCGCACGCCATGTGCGTGGGATCTGCCCGTGAAAGAACGCGTCCCGGGCGCATGGAATCAAATGATCCGCGAGGGGAATGTCCGGATTCGCGCGGTAGGGATATCCCTGATTCGTACTGTTCTGCACGGCGCACCCTCGGAGGAAGGGGAAACCGCGCCGCGGGGGCGTCCCGCGACGCGGTCGGTAACCGCGTGCCCGGTCGATCCGACCCTCAGATGAGGAGGACCAGGGCGGCGGCAGCGGTGGCGTCGGCGACGACGGCTGCCGTGAACCCCCGCGTCCAATAGACCGCTCCGAAGAGGAGGGCGGGGACCACGATCGCCGTGGCCGTGAAGGCCGCCGCAGCGAGGAAGCTCGGGAAGCCCACGGCCACCACTCCCGGCAGGTAGATCAGCACCTGGGCGGCCGCGACGGTGATCACCGCCAGCACCGCAGCTTCCTCCTGATGCGATCCCCGCCAACGCAGGATCAGCCAGGCCACCGCCGTGAGGAGGAAGAGCCGCAGCAGCGTCTCGTCGATCAGGACCTGGCTCAGGGCGACCAGGACCCCGCCGGCGGCACCGGTGACCGCCGCGCCCGGGGTGAAGGGAATGGCCAGCAGCCCCGCGATGGCACCGACCAGCAGACCGATGCCGACGTCTGCGGCGCCGCGGGCCCGGGTGGCGGGCCGGGTCCGGTCGAGGCCCGGGAGCTCGTGGGTCAGTCGCAGCCCGAGGGTCACGACGGGTCCGACGATCCAGAGGGTCGCGAAGCCCGCCAGGAGGACGGCGCCCACCTCGGTGACCCGGAACCGGGTCAGCCAGATCTCCGGCCGGTCGGTCAGAAACAGGATGAGGAGGGCGGCGAAGCCCGCCGCCGTCAAGGCCGTGCCGAGCACCCGATCGGGCCAGCGCGCGTAGGCGTTTCGCAGGGCGCGGACGTCCACGGTGGCCGTCCAGGCGACCACGGCGGCCGCACCGATCCAGGCGGCGCCCGCCAGCAGCATGGGTCCGATCCGATCCATGTAGAGGGCCAGCATGGTCATCGCGACCCACACCGTCAGCAGCCAGGCCGCCGCGGCGCCGAGCACCGCATACAGCCCTCCGAGGGCGATGGCCCGAGTGGCTTCGTGGGTGGGCCGGTCGGGCTCCCGTCCCAGGAAGCCGAGGACCGCTCCGTGCACCAGGCCCAGGAGCGCGCCGACGACGAAGAGGCCGGAAGACGTCATGAAGAGGCCGTGGCCGCTCAACTGGCCGGTCAGCGTCATGGCGGCGACCAGAACACCTCCGATCAGCAGGCCACCGGTCATGGTGGTGGCGACGGTGACCCGACCCGGAAGTCCGATCCCCCGTGCCAGCGTGGGTTCGTGTCCAGTCCTGAGGTCGTTCAGCGCGGCGTTCATCCTTCTCTCCGGTTCTGGGCTCCCACGGATCGGGGTGCCGACACTGCTGTGGAGGTGCATGGAGGGTGCCACGCGTGGCCTTCAGTTCTAAGTCATTATGTGGTGATGAATTATGGGTCTTGACGGCGTGCCTGCCTGCTGCTGGTGGCGGCCGGACCGCGCGAGGTCGCGCGGTCGTGCGCGCGTTTCCGCTCAGGGGGTGCGGCGCCCCCGGCTGGGCGGGGGTTGACCGGCCCGGACCCCGGGGTAGCTTTGATGGCTCCCGAGCAGGAACCGGGAGAACCGCCCCGCTAGCTCAATTGGCAGAGCAAGCGACTCTTAATCGCTAGGTTCGGGGTTCGAGTCCCTGGCGGGGCACTGGAGGGTCCGACCACTTTGGGGTCGGGCCCTTTTTCTTTTCCTGCGTGCTCGGCTCTTCCCGACTCCCACCCGACCGTCCTGTGACCACCCTCCCCTCCGGGCTACGCATGCTCTCCGCCACGGCCACCCTGGTCCTGGCCGTGGTGGCTTGTGGTCCCCCCGAGGAACGCTCCGCACCCCCGCGGGCGGCGGACGTGGCCGACGACCCTTGGACGGAGGTGGTGGAGACCGAGCGCGCTTTCGCGGCCGCGGCGAGAGAGGGGAGCCGGAAAGGGGCCTTCCTGCGCTTCATCGACTCGGCGGGGGTGTTGTTCCGCCCCGGCCCCGTGGAGGGCCGGCCCGCGTTGGAGGCGGGGCCGGAGTGTCCCGGCCTCCTGGAGTGGACCCCGGCGGTGGCGGCCGTCTCCGACGACGGGGAGCTCGGGTTCACCACGGGCCCCTGGATCCTCACGGTCGGGGATGACGTCGGCACCGGGCGCTACACCACCCTGTGGCGGCGGACCGTCGAGGGGGAGTACCGGTTCGTCCTGGATGTCGGCGTCGTCGGCCCCGGTCCGGCGGTCCTCCCGACCGACGCCCCCGTCCGGCGGGCCCGGGTGGGCTCCCCCGAGCCGGGGGCCGGGTCCCGGACCCTGATGGCCGCCGACTCCGCCGTGCGGGCGGGGTACACCGAGGGCGCTCCGGCGTTGGCCGGGCTGGCGTTCCCCTCATGGCTCCAGGTGCTTCGTCCGGGACGTGAGCCCGAGTCTGGTCCGGCGCCTTTCCTGGCCGAGGTGGTCGGGGCGGCGGATCGGGGCGGGGTGGACTGGGAGGTCGCCGGGAGCGGCGCCTCGCCCGACGGCTCCCTCGGCTACGTCTACGGCATGGCCTCCTGGGCCAGCGGGACCGATGTCCCCGCGGCGCCCTTCCTCCGGATCTGGGCCCGGGAGGACGACGGAGACTGGCAGCTCCTCCTGGACCTCCTCGGTCTCCCGGACGCGTGACGGACCCGCGGATGCCCGTCGTACCGGCGCTGCGCTGGGCCGAGCGGTCGGGGTACGGGCTCGACGGGCCGGAGGTCGACCGCCAGCTCGCCCGGGGCGCCCTGGGGTTCATCCTGTTCGGGGGGACGGCCGAGGCGGCCCGGGCGGCCACGGCCGAGCTCCGGGCACGGGCGGGCGGGCCCCTGGTGTTCGGGGCCGATCTGGAGCGGGGCGCCGGGCAGCAGTTCGACGGGGCGACGTCCCTCCCGCCTCTCGCCGCGCTGGCCTCCCTGGACGACGACGAGGTCCTGGAGGCCGCGGGGGCCCTCACGGCCCGGGAAGCGGGTGCCCTGGGCGTGTCCTGGATCTTCGCCCCGGTAGCCGATCTGTCCCTGGAGCCTCGCAACCCCATCGTCGGGACCCGCTCCCCCGGGGCCGATCCGCAGCGTGTGGCCCGGGGGGTGACGGCCTGGATGCGGGGGTGCTCCTCCCAGGGGGGGATCCCCTGCGTGAAGCACTTTCCGGGGCATGGGCGCACCACCCGGGATTCCCACCGCACCCTGCCGGTCGTCGAGGTGGATGCGGAGACCCTCCGGAGCTCCGACCTCGTGCCCTTCCGAGCTGCGGTGGCGGCGGGCGTCCCTTCGGTCATGACCGCCCACGTGGCCTATCCGGCCCTGGACCCCGGCGGGCTTCCCGCCACCCGCTCCCGGCGGATCGTCCGGGGGCTCCTCCGTGAAGAGCTGGGCTTCGACGGCATCGTGGTGACCGACGCCCTCATCATGGAGGGGGTCGGATCCCCGGAGGAGGCGATGGCCGAGGCGTTGGCCGCCGGCGTGGACGTCCTGCTGTACCCGCCGGCCGACCTGGACCCCGGAACGGCCGTGTACGCCGCAGCGGCCGCCCGGGAGCCTGAAGACATCGACCGCTCGTCGGCTCGGATCCGACACCTTCTCGAGGTGGGCTCCGGGCCCGGAGAGGGCGGCCCCGTCGGCACTTCCGAGGACCGGGCCCTGGCCCTCGGGTGGGCCCTCCGGTCCCTCCGGGCCTCGGGCCCGTGCGACATCGGGACGACGGCGGAGTTGACCGTCATCGACGACGACCTGGGCGGACCGTGGCCGCCGCCCCTCCGGGACCGGTTCGCTGGGGTCCTCCGGGAGGAGGGGGTGACCGTGCATCCGGCGGAGGACGGTGCGCCCGGTTCCGGCGGGTCCCGCACGCCCGTCCTGTGCCTGTACGCCGAGCCCCGGGGTTGGAAGGGGCGGGCCGGTCTCTCGGCGGAGGCCCGGGCCGCGGTGGCCCGATGGGTGGCTCGCCACGGCGACGCGGGGCGGGTGGTGGCGTTCGGCGGGCCCCCGCTCCTCGAGGAGGTGCCGCCCGGTCCCTCCACCCTCCTGGCCTGGGGCGGGGAAGCGCTGATGCAGGAGGCCGCGGCCCGGCGGCTCGCGGCCGGGGAGGGGGCCCCGTGACCGGCCTCGACTGGGGAATCCTCGTCGTCTACCTGGTGGGGACCATGGCGGTGGGGGTGGCCCTGGCCCGCCGCGCTTCGGGCAGCCTCGAGGACTTCTTCGTGGGCGGCCGGGACCTTCCCTGGTGGCTGGCCGGCACCTCCATGGCCGCTACCACCTTCTCCATCGACACGCCCCTGTACGTGGCGGGCGTCGTGGGGACCCGGGGGATCGCGGGGAACTGGGAATGGTGGAGCTTCGCGGTGGCCCACGTGGTGCTCCTGTACGTCTTCGCCCGGCTCTGGAACCGGGCCCGGGTGGTCACGGACAACGAGCTGAGCGAGCTCCGCTACGGCGGCGCCCCTGCCGCCATCCTCCGGGGCACCAAGGGCTTCCTCTACGCGGTGGTCCTGGGCTCCATCGGGATCGGGCTGGCCATGCTGGCGATGGTCAAGGTGGTCGAGGCGCTGGAGCTCCTCCCGTCCCTCGGGTTCGAGCTGGGCCAGCAGGGCCGGGTCTGGACCGTGGTCCTGGTGGCGGCCTTCGTGCTGGTGTATGCCGGGATCGCCGGGCTGTGGGGCGTGGTCGTCACCGACTTCCTGCAGTTCGTGTTGGGCCTCCTGGGCGCCATCGTCGTGGCGATCTACGCCGTCTCCGACGTGGGTGGACTGGGGGCCCTGGTGGAGCGGGCCGGAGCCTGGACCGAGGTGGATCTCCTGGCCTTTACTCCCCTGGAGTTCGACGGGGGCTGGTTCCCCCGGGGCTGGAGCCTGGCCGCGGGGATCAGCGGGACGACCTTCACCGCGTACCTGATGGTGCAGTGGTGGGCCTTCCGGAGGTCGGACGGAGGCGGGGAGTTCGTGCAGCGCCTCTCCGCCACCCGGTCCGAGAGGGACGCCGAGCGGGCGGCGTGGCTCTTCAACGTGCTCCACTACGTGCTCCGCACCTGGCCCTGGATCCTGGTGGCCCTGGCCGCGGTGGTCCTCTACCCCGACCTGCAGGACCGGGAGCTGGGCTATCCCCGCCTCATGCTCGACTTCCTTCCGGCGGGCCTTCTGGGGCTGGTGGTGGCTTCTCTGGTGGCGGCCTTCATGAGCACCGTCTCGACGCTCATCAACTGGAGCGCCTCGTACCTGACCTCCGACGTCTACGCCCGCTTCCTGCGGCCCGAGGCCGGGCAGAGGGAGCTGGTGGCGGCGGGGCGGGTCGCCTCGGTCCTGGTCACGGTCCTCGGGGCGATCGCCGCCTTCTACGCCGAGGACGTCACGACGCTCTTCCGACTGATCATCGCCGTGGGGACCGGTCCGGGGCTGGTCCTGATCCTCCGGTGGTTCTGGTGGCGCATCAATGCTTGGACGGAGCTGGCGGCGATGCTCGCCGGATTCGCCGTGGGCCTCTCCACGTCGGTGGTCCCGGTGCTTCGGATCGACGACTTCGGGCTGCGGCTCATGTTCACGTCCATGGCGGCCATCGCCGTCTGGTTCCCGGTCATGGTGCTGACCCCCCCCGAGGACGAATCCACGCTCCGGCACTTCTATGCCCGCGTGCGTCCCGGCGGCCCCGGGTGGAGCGACTACCGGCGGGCCACCCGGCTGCGGCCCGAGGGGCGGATCGGCGTGGATCTCTTCCGGGTCTGCGCGGGACTCGCCGTCCTCTTCGGCCTCATGTTCGCCGTGGGGGGAGCCCTGTTGCTGCGGCCGGGGGTCGCGCTCGGGAACCTCGGCCTCGCGGCGCTGGGATGGGTCGGTCTCCGTTGGGTCAGGGACCACGTCATCGCGCCGCCGCCTACTCTTCCGCCGGTTCGCGGAAGAGCACGTCCCGGAACGTGATCTCCTCGCCGGCCAGCACGAAGAGCGTGGTCGGAAGCCCCGCCGTCCGGGTCTGCAGATCCTCGTAGTAGGCGGAGTACCGGGCGTCCTTCGTCGGTGCCCGCATGCCCATCATGACCAGGTCCGCGTCGGCCGAGGACTCGGCCAGGATCTCGTAGAACGAGCGCCCTTCCGCCGCCACCACCTCGGGGTCGAGCCCCATCCGGGTCGCCCCCACCAGCTCCCTCAGGTTCTGGTGGGCCGAGGCCGCGGCCGCCTGGCTGGCGACGACCATCTTCAGCCGGACCCGGGCGCCCCGCCAGGTGAGGCTGGTCCGCAGAAGGTAGGCCAGGATCATGAGCAGGGAGCCGTTCCCCTGAAGACCGCCCCACCAGACGTCGATCACCTGCCGGCCGCCGAAGCCCCGGTCCGGATCCTCCCGCACCACCACCACGTTGCGGCGATGCCGGTACAGGTACTCGATCACGTCGCAGTAACGGTCGCGGGTGGTGGCCTCCTGGGAGGCGCCCAGGAGGATGGTGTTCGGCGTGAGGGGGCCCAATCCGTACGCGTCGGCGAGCCGCTCCACGCCGGAGAAGTAGTTCGGCGCCGGAACCACCCGGGTGAGGCCCTGGACACCTCGCTTCCCCATGAAGTCCTGGATGCTGGACTCGAGTGCCCGGCGGCGGCCCGAGTCCACCGCCTCGTCCGGCACCACGGTGGCGACCGTGAGGAGCCCCCGGCTGTGGGACAGGGCGTCGGCCAGCTCCACCAGGTGCCAGCGCCGCTGCGGGGCCCCGGACAGGACCAGGAAATGGGGGCGCCAGTTGCGGGCGTCGTCTCCGGTGCGGTTGAGGCGCAGGAGCCCGGCCCGGGTCAGGGTCATCCATACGCCGCGCCGGACGTCGCCCCAGGTGGCTTCCATCCCCCGGCGCTCCAGCCACACGAACACCGCAACGACCAGGGCCGCCGCTACCGCCGTCGCCAGCGCGTTGATGAGGAGCATGACCCAGACGCAGCCCACGGCGCCCAGAAGCGAGAACGCCCAGTGGACCTGGAAGCGGGGCCGGAACGAGGGGCTTCCCAGGAACCGCTCCACCCCGGCAGCGACGTTCAGGATGCCGTAGGTGGTGAGGAAGAACATGGTGAGGATCGGGGCGATCACGTTCAGGTTTCCGAACCAGACCGCCACCAGGGCGAGACCCAGGGTGAGGATCGTGCCCAGCCGCGGCTCGTCGTCGGGGCCGCTCCCCCGGCCCAGCCAGCCGAACCCCCGGGGCAGGACCCCGTCCCGGGCCAGCGCCTGGAGGACCCGGGGCGCCCCCAGGATGCTCCCCACGGCGGAGGACAGGGTGGCCCCCCACACGCCCAGGACGATGGCGTCGCCCCAGAACGCGATCCGACGCATCACCAGTGGATCCGCGATCAGGGTGTCTGCCGAGGCCCGGGCGACGAGGATCACCGGGAGGATCATGTAGATGAGGTAGCCGGTCCCGATGGCCGCGAAGGTCCCCCGGGGGAGGCTCTTCTCGGGCTCCGCCAGGTCTCCGGACATGTTCACCCCCGCCATGATGCCCGTGACCGCCGGAAAGAACACGGCGAAGACCTGCCAGAAGGGGACCGGGTCGACCACGGGCGGGCCCATCACCCCCATGGCCGGCTCCGGGAGTGGACGTCCCACCGCGAGGGAGATCAGGGACAGGGCGATGGCCGCCATGATCCCGTACTGCGCCCGGATGGCCGCCTTCGCCGAGATCAGGGCCAGCCCCGCCACGGCCAGGGTGGTGACCACACCCACCCACCGGAGGCTCAGGTCCGGGAACACACCCACCACCGACTCGGCGAACCCCACCGTGTAGAGGGCCACCGACAGCCCCTGGGCGATGAAGAGCGGGATGCCCACGGCGCCCCCGGTCTCCAGCCCCAAGGACCGGCTGATCATGTAGTAGGCGCCGCCGGCCCGGACCCGCTGGTCCGTGGCGATGGCCGCCACCGAGAGGGCGGTGAGGAAGGTGATGCTGGTGGCCATCGTCACGACCAGCAGCGTCCCGGCCAGGCCCAGGTTCCCCACGACCCAGCCGAACCGCAGGTACATGATCACCCCGAGGATCGTCAGGATCGACGGGGTGAAGACGCCGCCGAACGTGCCGAGCCCGGTGGGCCTGTCCGGATTCACCGGGCGGGCCCCGGGGGCGGACGTGGTCCGTCGGCGTGGAGAGGAGGTGGGGGTCATGGGGCGGGGAAGGGGCGGGGGCGAAGCCTTCAAAGAGGCCCCGAGGGGATACCCGTGGCAACCCCGCGGGAGAGCCGAAGACCCCGGCGCTCGCGCCCGTCCGGATCGCGGTCTCCGCCCCGCAGGCGTACCGTCCCGAGCGATCGGATGAGCCGGCCGACGCTCGAGACGACCGCCCGGCGGGCTGTTCCAACGCCCGGAACTCGGACGGCGGGCACGACGAAGCCCCCGCCCGCCCCGGAGGACCGCAGGGGGCCGAACGGGGGAGCGGGGGCCGTCGAGGGGGCCCCGAGGAGAGCCCGGTCGACCGTGCTACCTTGTCAGTCGGTCAGCGTCGACGACCGCAGGTACCCGGAAACGACGTAGGGCCGCAGACGCTCGTACTCCCGCGGGTCCTCCCACTGCTCGCGGATGTCGGGCTCGATGGCCTCGAAGCGCCGGCCCGCATAGTCCGGATTCCGCCCGGCGACGTGGCCGACCGAGTAGCCCACCCTGGCGCCATCCCAGTCGATGTCGGGGTCACGCTCGTGGAAGTCCTCGCGGTAGTAGGGCTCGTGCTCGCCCCAGTCCTCCAGGGCGCGCCCGGCCTGCTCGCCCGCCCACCAGCCACCCAGGGCCCCGGCGATGGCGCCGATGATCGTTCCGACGGGGCCTGCAGCCGAGCCCAGGGCCGCGCCGGCCACCGTTCCGCCGATCCCACCCGTGACCTCGCCTACCCGTTCGGCCGTTCCCGGGTGTCGATCCCGGGCTTCGTCCTGGTCTCGTGTGCTCATCTTTGACTCCTCGACCTGTTCGTTGGATGCGGCCCGCTCGCGGCGACGGGTCCGCGTCCCGGGATGCGGCCCGATCGTGCGACCGGTCCGCGCCCCGGGGATACCCGTCCGACGTGCGGCGATCAGCTCGTGGCCATAGCGCGCCGATTGACGTGCCCTTCGGCGATCCGCGTGAGCTTCTCGTCCGCGTTCTGTTCCTGGTCGAGGATCTCCTGGAGGGCGTTCGCCACCTCGGTCTCGTCCAACATGCGGGCGTACGTCCGGGCCGACCCGTAGCCCGCCATCTCGTAGTGCTCCACGCGCTGACAGGCGGTGATGATGGCGGCGTCCTGGACGTCGTCGGCCTTGGACTCCTCGCCCACGACCTCCTCACCCTCCTCGAGGATGCCCTTCATCCCCTTGCAGGTGTGCCCCTTGGCGGAACAGCCAAGCGTGTCCGCCAGCTTCTCGAGCCTGTCCCTGTGGGTCTTCGTCTGCTTCAGATGATCCTCGAGCGCCTGGACGAGCTCCTCGTCCAGGGCGGCATCGATCATCTTCGGAAGCGCCTCGATGATCTGGGTCTCCCCGGAGTGGAGGTCCTGGATCTGATGTTCGAGCAGGTCTCGCAGCGTCTTCATGGTGTCGTGCTCCAGGGTCTGGTGATTCGAGTGAGCGTCGGGTCGTGCGACCCGATCGCCGCCCCGACCGCGCGGCATACAAGCTGCGAGGTCTAGGGTCGCGATCCCCTCGGGGTGCAAGTTCGGGACCGGACCGGGCATCCTCCCCCGGGCCTCTCTGCGGGAGGCTCCACGGGCGCCCGCGGCGCCTGCGGGATCACCCGATGGAATCGGGACTCCGACCTCGGTCGCGGCCCCCCGGGCGGAAAGCGTCCGCTCTGCCGTCGTTCAACCGACCGTGCAGGTCGACTCGCGATGAAGTCCCCGGGACGGCCCCGCCGGGCCCTTCGGGCGCCTCCGGGGCACGGACGCCGCCGGGGGAGGATCGGGAGGTCGGCCCCGCCCCAGCCTGCCGGGCCGCCCCCGAATCCGGTATCTTCAGGGTGCGTGCGAGTGCGGGTCGCCGGTGGGTTCGCCCACGGGAGGAAAGTCCGAGCTCCACAGGGCAGGATGCCGGGTAACGCCCGGGCGCCGCGAGGCGACGGAAAGTGCCACAGAGAGCAGACCGCCGAT
>DATHRY010000300.1:0-26484 GCA_035464715.1 Longimicrobiales bacterium | reverse complement strand
AACGACGGCTGGCCCGTGAGCTGCGTCCGGAACTGGCCGTCCACCACCTCGAAGGTGGCGACGAGCCCGGGCCGGAGCTGGTAGTCCCCGACGTAGCGCTCCAGGATCGCCGGATCGACCTCCACCGCCTCGCGCCCCGCGTATCCGGGCAGCTGCGGCGGGGCCAGGGGGATCTCCGGATCGAGGAGGTGGAAGCCGAGGTCGTCGGCCCCGATGCCCGAGTTGGTCAGCACCACGACCGCCGCTTCGGAGTCCGGATCGAATCCGGCGAAGGTGCGGAAGCCCGCCGTGCCCCCGTTGTGCCAGACGATGCGCCGCCCATCGGTCGTCCGGGTGATCCAGTTGAGCCCGATCTCCGCGGACCCCCCCATGGGCTCCCGCGGCTGGTGTGCATCACGCATCGCCCGCTCCAGCTCGGTGCTCGGCGCCCCCACGTTGGCCTCCAGGAAGCGGAGCATGTCCTCCACGTCGGAGCGGAGGGCCCCGGCGCCGGCCAACACCCCCACGTCCCACAGCGGCACGGGCTCCGCCGCGGGGTCGTGCCCCGCGGCCATGCGGGCCTCCATCTCCGGAGTGAGACGGACTCCCGTCCCGTCCATCCCCAGCGGGTCCAGGATCCGCTCCCGCACCGCCTCCTCCCAGGTCATCCCCAGGCGGAGCGCCAGGACGTGGCCCAGGAGGCCGACACCGAGGTTCGAGTACTCGGCCTCGGCGCCGATGTCCCGGGGGAGCTCGTAGCCGGAGAGGAACGCGTACATCATCTCGGTCGTGTAGTCGGCGTAGGGGTTCGACGGGTCCGCCGGCGCCATGTTGCCGGGCAGCCTGGGGAGGGCCGAGCGGTGGGTGGCCAGGTCCACGAGGCGGATCTCACGCCCGGCGCGTACGGGCATCGTGACCCCGTCGGGCAGGTACGTCTGGACCGGGTCCTCGATGTCCACCTCACCCCGGCGGGCCATGTCCGCCAGGAGCGTGCCCGTGAAGACCTTCGAGATGGAGCCGATCTCGAACAGGGTCGTCGGGCCCAGCGTCGGTCGACCCGCTCCGGCCGACCCCGAGCTGAACGTGCGTACGGACCCGTCGGGCTCGAGGAGTCCCAGAGCGATCCCCACCGCCCCGCCGGCTTCGACCCTGGCGTCGAGCATCGACTGGATCTCGCCGTCGGACGGGAAGTGCTGGGCCGACAGAGGGAGCGCCGAGAGGGCCAGGACGAGGACCACGACCAGGAGGCTGGGCGCTCTCCACCATCCGACCGCCGGCGCTGGATCCCGCTCGGGCCGGGTCTGCCCTGCGACACGATGTGGACTCGGGTGCATGGGCGGTCCTCCTTCCTCTGGGGTCAGGGAGACGATGCGGCAGCCTTTGGACCTGCGCCAGCGTCAGCCAAGGGGTCCCCGGCTGGGCGACTCCGCCGCCCGCCTGAACCCTTCGTTCTCGGCCGCGAGCGCCGAACGCACCGGTCGCCTCATCAAGCGACCGAGAAGGCCCGCGCCCACGCCCGTGAGCTCGACGCCGAGGGTGTTGCGCGTCCCGGCCTCCACGGCGGCCAGATCGTGGGTCGCCGTCATGGTGAGCCAGCCGAACCGGGTGGACCACGTGAACCGGGTCGCCTCGCGGAACTCCTCCACGGCCCACACCCGGGGCGCCATGGCTCGCTGCTTGATGAGCACGCGCGCCCCGGGGCCCAGCCGGTCCCCCTCCAGCAGGGTGGCCCGGGACACGTTCGGGTTGATCGCCGCCCAACGGTCCACGTCCACGGTCAGCTCCCAGACCACGCGGACCGGGGCACCGATCTCGAGGGTGTGTTCGATCCTCATACACGAGGGTACTCACCGCCGCGCCGGCCGTCGAGAGGCGTTTCCGGCCGGGGAGCGGAGCGGCCCAGCCCCGGTGATCGCCCGATCCCTAGCCGCCCACCACCAGCCGCACCACCTGCGTCAGCAGGAAGATCACCGAGAAGCCCATCACCAGAGGAAGAAAGGTGGCCACGGCCGTCCAGCGGGCGCTCCCGGTCTCCCTGTAGATCGTGTAGATCGTGGTGGAGCACGGATTGTGGAGCAGGGAGAAGAGCATGACGTTCACTGCGGTGAGCAGCGTCCAGCCATCGGCCTGCAGCAGCCGGGCGATGTCGTCCATCGACTCGAACTCGAACATGACGCCCGCCCCCTCCCCGACGCCCGTGGCTCCCAGGCTCAGCACGGTGAGCATCAGCACCGTGGGGATCACGATCTCGTTGGCCGGGATCGCCACGATGTAGGCCAACAGGATCACTCCGTTCAGCCCCACCAGGACGCCGAAGGGGTTCATCCAGTCCATGAGGTGCTCGGCGATGCTCGCGTCCCCGACCACGATGTTCCCGGTGAGCCAGATCACGGCCCCCGCCGGAACCGCGAAGACCACCGCCCTCCACAGAACGATCAGCGTGCGGTCGATCAGGGACGTGTAGAGGGTCTGGAGCACCCGGGGAGGCCGGTAGGGCGGCAGCTCCAGGCTGAAGGTCGTCGCCTCGCCCCGAAGCACCGTCCGGGACAGGAGCCACGACGACACGAACATGGCCAGCACCCCGATCAGGGCCACGGCCACCACCGCGCCGGCGGACACGAAGCCCGCGATGCTCGCCGGCGCCAGCACGCCCACGAAGATGCTGGCCAGCAGGATCTGGGTGGGCCAACGCCCGTTGCAGAGGCTGAAGTTGTTCGTGATGATCGCGATCAGCCGCTCCCGGGGAGAGTCGATCACCCGCGTCGCCACCACGCCCGCCGCGTTGCAGCCGAACCCCATGGCCATGGTCAGGGCCTGCTTCCCGTGTGCCCCGGCCCGCCGGAAGAGCGAGTCCATGTTGAAGGCCACCCGGGGCAGGTACCCGAAGTCCTCCAGGAGGGTGAAGAGCGGGAAGAAGATGGCCATGGGCGGCAGCATCACGCTCACGACCCAGGCGGTGGCCCGGTACACCCCGTCGATCAGGAAGCCCGACAGCCACCACGGGGCACCCACGGCGTCGGCGAACCCCATGAGCGCCGGATAGACGGTATCCAGGAGGAGGTTGGCCAGCATGGCCGACGGAACGTTGGCGCCGGCGATGGTGAGCCAGAAGACCACCATCAGGATCAGGAGCATGACCGGCACGCCGGTCCACTTCGAGGTCAGCAGCCGGTCCAGGGTCCGGTCGAACGTCCCCTTGGTCCGGGCCTTCACCGATCCGACCGCGGATCGGGCGATGGCCTCGGCCTTCTCGTAGATCGTCGCCACCAGCCGGTCGTGGATGTCCGGCGGCAGCGTCCAGCGGAGGTCCGATGCCCGGGACAGGATGGCTTCCCGCGCTTCGAGGTCCACGGGGCTGGACACCAGCACGCCGCCCCGATCCTCCTCACCGGCCGGGCCGCTGCCCACGATGTGGAGCCCCGTCACCGGCGGGGGCGCCGCGTCCCGGGCGAGCTGCCCGATCTCGCCCGAACGCACCGCCTCTTCGACCCGCTCGTCGGCATTCAACAACCGGAGGGCGACCCAGCGGGCGTTGGGCAGGCCGGGGAACTGGCCCTCGACCAGCGGGACGAGATCGTCTACGGCGTCCTCGAGGGGGGCCGGCAGCGTCTCCAGCTGGACCGGATCCGTCCGCCGCTCCCCGGTAGCCACTTCGTGGATGCGCTTCAGCAGAAGGTCGATCCCTTCGCTGGCCCGGGCCACCGCCGGGACGACCGGAACGCCCAGCTCCTTCTCCAGGCGGCCGGCATCGACGGAGATGCCGTGGCGGCGGGCCTCGTCCATGAGGTTGAGGCACACCACCACCCGGTCCGTGATGGCCAGGATCTGCAGGAGCAGGTTCAGGTTCCGCTCCAGGCGGGTGGCGTCCACCACCACCACGGTCACGTCCGGCCGGCCGAACAGCAGGAAGTCCCTGGCCACCTCCTCGTCGGCGCTTCCGGCCTGGAGGGAGTACGTCCCCGGAAGGTCCACGATCTTCATCCGGTCGCCCTGATAGGCGAACGACCCCTCCGCCCGGACCACGGTCTTGCCGGGCCAGTTGCCGGTGTGCTGTCTCAGGCCGGTGAGGGCATTGAAGACCGTGCTCTTACCCGTGTTCGGGTTGCCGGCCAGGGCCACGAGATGGTCCCACTGCCCCGGCTTGAGCCCGAGGCGCACGAGACTGCTCTCCCGGTGGGCCGACGACGCCACCGTGGGAAGGGGCATGCTGGGCATCAGGCCACCGCTTCTTCGCGGACGTTCCGGACCCGGATCCACTGCTGCTGCTCCAGGCGCAGCGCGAAGAGGGCGCCCCGGATCCGGTACGCGGTCGGGTTCCCGGAGGCCGCGGCCAGCTCGGCGGTGATCCAGGTCCCCGGAACCACGCCCAGGTCAAGGAGCCGTCGACGCTGAACGCCCTGGCAGGCCGGGGAGATGTGCACGACCTCACCCCCCTCGCCGGGGGCTACGTCCGCCAGGGTGAGCCCCTCCCACTCCATCGGGTTGGCGCCGGCCTGGGACGTGTCCACCGTGACGTTCGCCGCCGCCGCCGGATCCAGGGCCAGGGTGCGGCCGTCCACCGACACCCGCACGCGCCCGTCGTCCGACGGGAGCACCCGGAACCGCATCTGCGGCGCGAGCCCCGCCGACACCAGGTGGTCGTACAGCGCCCTCGGCTCGTCCTCCAGGTGCACGATCATCCCCTCCTCCCCTTTGTCCAGATGGGTGAGGGGCACGCCCACCACCGCGGGCAGGTCGCCCCCGGCGGTGGGGATGGGATCGCCGTGGGGGTCGAAGCGGGGGTGGCCCAGTCGGGCCTCCAAAGCGGCGGCCGCGTCGGGGGTGAGGCGGTGCTCCGCTTCTTCGGCGTGCTCGTGCCACTCTCCGGGCTCCATCCCGGTCCGGTCCGCCAGGAAGCGCTCCCACAGCCGGTGGTTCCGGATGATGCGCAGGGCGTACTCCTGTCCTTCGTCCGTCAGGAAGGTGGGCCGGTTCGACTGGACGAGCCCTGCTTCCCTCAGGTCCATCAGGATTCGGGAGGCCCGGGCCTGGGGTACCTCCAAGGCGCCGGCCAGGCTCTCCACGCTGGGCTCGCGACCCTGGCGGTGGGACTTGTAGAGGTGCTTCAGAGCGTCCTCCATTCCGACGCGGAGGCTCGCACGGGAGCCCCGGCGGAGACGGGCCAGCACCCCCCTCCTGGGCCACAGCACGGCGGCCGTGGCCAGCACCAGGAGCGCGAAGACGGCGAGAGAGAGAAGGGGATCGGTCATCGGGAGTGATTTTTAGGTGTGCCTAAATATTCGCTTTCCCGGACGATTCCGCAAGGGCACGTGCACCCTGGGCCCCCCGGCCCGTTGTGCCAGGTCGTATGCGGCGGCAGGCCCTCCCCGGCCCCTCTCGTCAGCGCCCTTCCAGGGTGGCCTGCACCCTCTCCAGTCCGTGGACGATGTCATCGACCTGGACCAGGACGTGGTTCGCCGCCGGTCCCAGGGGGACGAAGCTGTCGAGGGCCCGAACCGAGCGGAGGGGTCCCCGGAAGCCGGCTTCCGCCAGGTGGGCCACCACGGCCTCGGCCACGCCACCACCCGTGGCCCGGCACTCGTCCACCACGAGGACGGCGTCCGCGCCTGCCGCAGCCCGGCGCAGCGCGTCGAAGGGCAGGGGGTTCAGCCACCGCAGATCCAGGACCCGGCGACGGCCGGGGGTTCCGGTGCTCCGGAGCCGCTCCCGGGCCTGGAGGCTCATGCGCAGCCCGTTGGCGTAGCTCACCACGAGCGTGGTCGGACCCTCGGTGTCGTCCTCCGGCTCGTAGAGTCCAACCTCGCCGGGGATCAACGCCTCCCCCGGCGGGGGATAGTCGGTGAGCCATCCCCCGTCGCCCTCTACGTGGAGATCGCGCTCGTGGTACAGGGCGATGGGCTCGATGAAGCAGACGACGCGCCCGCACTCTCGGGCCAGGGCCACGCAGCCCCGGAGCATGCGCACGGCGTCGTCTCCCCGGGCCGGGGTCGCCAGCACGAGGCCCGGGATGTCCCGGAGGCCGCCGATGGAGTTGTCGTTGTGGAAATGCCCTCCGAACCCCTTCTGATAGGCGAACCCGGCGATCCGCACCACCATGGGGTTGGCGAACTGGCCCGCGCTGAAGAACTGGAGCGACGACGCCTCCCCTCGCAGCTGGTCCACGGCGTTGTGGACGTAGGCCAGGTATTGGATCTCCGGGACGGGAAGGAGTCCGGCCAGGGATCCGCCCTGGGCGAGACCCAGGATGGTGGTCTCGTCGAGCTGCGTGTCGATCACCCGGGCCACGCCGTGGCGCTTCTGAAGGCCGGCGGTGACGTAGTAGACGCCCCCCTTCCGCCCCACGTCCTCCCCGAACAGGAGCATCTCCGGGTGCCGTAGCATCTCGTCGGCGAGGGCGGAGCTCAGGTGGGCCGCAAGCGTGCGCTTGACGGGGGCGGTGGCCGCCTCGGGCGGATCCCCCTCCCAGAGGGCCGCGCGACGCTCCGGATCTGGCCGGCCTTCCGCCGACGTCCGGACCCGCTGGGCGTCGAAGGGGGCCATGGGCGCCATGATCCGCTCCGCCGAGTCCAGGTGGCCCCGGGTCACGGCCTCGGCCGAGGCCGTCCGGACGCGGTCTGCCGCCCGGTCGACCAGACCCTGGAGCTGTTCGGGAGTGGCGGCGCCTCGTTCCACCAGGAAGCGGGCGTTCAGGAGAAGGGGGTCGCCGGCCTCCACCGCCTCGATCTCCTCGCGGCTCCGATAGGCGAGCTCGATGTCGGACCCGGCGTGTCCCCAGAGCCGTACGGTGGCCAGCCGAAGGAAGACGGGGGTCCGGCGGGAGCGGCAATGGGACACGGCGTGGTGCACCGCCTCCCACACGTCCTCCAGGGTGCCCTCGGCCTCCATGTAGGTGAGCCAGGACAGGTGGGAGAAGCTGTCCCGGATCCAGCGTTGGGGGGTTTCGGTGCTGATGCCGATCCCGTTGTCCTCGCACACGAACAGGATCGGCATGGGGTTGCCCCGGCGGCTGCCGTAACGGGCCGCGCCGATCCCGGTCAGGGCCGTGGCATGATTCGCGGAGGCGTCCCCGAAGGTGCAACAGACCACGCTGTCGACCGGCACGGTCGGCTCCACCCCCAGGCGCTGCGCCCGGGCGATGGCGAAGGCCATTCCCACGGACTTGGGCAGGTGCGAGGCGATGGTGCTGGTCTGAGGGGGCACCCATAGCCGCCGGCTTCCCCACACCTTGTGCCGACCCTGGGCGATGGGGTCGTCGTCCGAAGCGCACAGGGAGAGGAGGGTGTCCCGCACGGCGTCCACACCGGGATCCTTCCGGCTCCGGGCCATCATCAGCCCGCCGCTCCGATAGTGCAGGAAGCACGGATCGGTGGTCCGCAGGATGGTGCCCAATACGGCGTTCTGCTCGTGGCCGGCCGAGGAGATCGTGTAGAAGCTCTTCCCCTGGGCCTTCAGTCGGCGGGCCTCCACGTCCAGGGTCCGGCTCAGGACCTGGTCCTCGAAGATCTCGAGGGCGGTGCCGACCGGGAGGGATCCGCCGGGGGTGAGGGGGTGGCCCGGGTCCAGCAGGTGGTCGGGCGTCGGAGAGCGGGCCAGGAAGGAGGTGAGGTTCCCCTGGACGATGGAAACGCGGTCGGTGCTCACGCGGACCGGAGGTCGAGGTGCGGGTCGGAGGCGGAACGGGTCCGCGGATCGGGGCGAAGCTACGGACGCCGCAACCCGCCGGCCAGCGCCATTCCGGCGGCCACCGCCGCAAGGCCCAGGGCGAGGCTTCCCAGGGCGTACGTCGCGGCCCGCACCCAGGCCCCTTCCTGGATCAGGGCGAGGGTCTCCAAGGAGAAGGCACTGAAGGTGGTGAAGCTGCCCAGGATCCCGACGGCGAGGAGGGCCTGGAACTCCGGGGGGATGCTGCCCCGCGCGACGGCCGCGAAGAGGAGCCCCAGCAGGAAGGAGCCCGAGACGTTCACGCCCAGCGTGCCCCAGGGGAATGCGTCTCCGAGCATCCCCTGGAGCCCGCCGGCCACGAGGTACCTGGCCGTGGCGCCGAGGGCGCCGCCGACTCCGACGGCGACCAGCGTGGCGCCGCTCATCGCGCGGGTGCTACTCGACGATGTCCAGCAGCTCGACCTCGAAGATCAGCGTCGCGTCGGGGCCGATGGCGCCCCCGGACCCCTGGGGGCCGTACGCGATATCGCTGGGAATGACGAAGCGGTACGTGCTCCCGACCTGCATCAGCTGGAGCCCCTCGGAGAAGCCGGGGATGACCCCGCCCACGCCGAAGACGGCGGGCTCGCCGTCCCGGGACGTGTCGAATTCGGTACCGTCGATCAGCGTGCCGGTGTAGTGGATCCGGACCCGGTCATCGGCCGACGGGGACGGCCCGTCGCCCGCCGTGATCACCTCGTACTGGAGCCCGCTCTCGGTGGTCGTGACCCCTTCGCGCGCGGCGTTCTCCTCGAGATAAGCCGCCCCTTCCGCACGGTTCGTCTCGGCCTCCTCCTCCATCTGCTGCGTCTGACGCTCGTTCACCCGGGTCGAGAACGCCTGGAGGGCGGTCTGGAGCTCCGCCTGGTCCACGGCAGGATCGTTGCCGGCCATGGCGTCCTGGAGTCCGCGCATGAGGGCGGGCATGTCCAGCATGCCGTCGGCGGGGGCCAGGTTGCCGCCCATGTTGAGCCCCACGGCGTAGCTGGCCAGCTGGTCCTCGGACTCGAGCGTGGCGTTGGAGAAATCGGCGTCGGCCCCGGAGCAGGCCGAGAAGAGGGCCACGGCCGCGGCCGCGATCCCGAATGACGTCAAGCGCATGGTCCACCTTTTTCGAAGCGGGGGTTGGAGAATCACAAAGGTAGCGGTCCCGGGACGCAGGACCACCCCCGCCGCATCGGCTCCGGCCCGTCCCCTCCGTCGGCGTCGCAACGCTTGACCGGGCGGCCCCGGACGACGCACCATCATCGGTCCGAACCATCTTCACCCTGTCCAGGAGTCGTCATGCGGTCCCCAATCACGGCGCTGTCCCTGGTGGCTCTCGCCGCCTGTGCCGGGCCCTCGACGGCCCAATATCCGTGGAGCGACCTGTCGCCCGAGATGCAGATCAGCCTCGCGGTCCAGGCGGCTCCGCCCGAAGCGAGGGAGGGCGCCACGGTCCAGGGCTACGACGACGCCGGAAACTGGGTCACCCTGCGGGAAGGCACCAATTCCATGGTCTGCATGGCGCCGAACCCGGAGCGGGAGACCTTCGAGGTCTCCTGCCACCACGATGGCCTCGAGGCCTACTTCGCCCGGGGCCGGGAGCTGTCGGCCGAGGGCGTGACCGGGAACGAGCGGGTGCAGCGCCGCTGGGACGAGTTCACCGCTGGCACCCTGCCGATCCCCTACGGCAGCACGAACCACATCCTCACCGGGAGCGGCATCGACCCTGAGACCGGCGAGATCCACGACCCCTTCCTGCGCTGGGTGGTCTACACGCCCAACGCCACCCACGAGAGCACCGGCCTCACCACCCAGGGTGGTGAGATCGTGCCGTGGCTGATGTTCCCGGGCACGCCGGGCGCACACATCATGATCGTGCCGCCCAGGGGTGAGGGGGGTTAGATCGGGGCGGTCGGTCAGGAGATCCGGAAGACGAAGGCCTCCTTGACGGGCTCGCCGCTCATGCGCCGCCAGGCGTCGGCGTAGTGCCGTAGCTGCTCCTGGTAGCGGGGCAGGCGGGCCTGGAAGTCCTCGTCGATCCGATCCGTCTTGTAGTCGACCAGGACCCAGCCCTCGGGCTCCTTGAAGAGGAGGTCGACGACGCCCTCCAGGAGCACCCCGTCCTGCCATTCGACCAGGAAGGGGTGCTCCACCAGGCATCGCTGGGCCTCCTGGGCCCGGGCCCAGATCCGTGATCCCCGGACCCGGGCCACCACCTGAAGGAGGATCTCCAGCTCGGTGGGCTCGCCGTCCCGTACGGGCCGGTCCCGCTCCACGAGCGCGCTCCGGGCCGCCACCCGCAGGGCGGCGTCGTCCAGGCCCCGTGCAGCGGCCTCGAGGGTCGCGTGCACCGCGCTCCCCCAGTCGGCGCCCCCGGGGCCGGTCCCTTCTGCGGGGGAGAGGCGGTAGACCGGTCGGAGCTCCTCCCCCTCGTCCGGCTCGCGCCCCTCCGAGGCCGGCTCGGCCGCTCCCTTCACCACGGCCGTGACCGTGCGGATCTCTATCCCGCCCCGTCCGCGGTCGCTGCGCTCGCGGTCCAGGGCTTCGGCCCGTCGCTCGAGCTCCTCGGCCTCGACGGGCAGCTCGCTCCGGGCGGGGGGGGCCACCAGGACTCCCTCCACCCTGCGGTCCGCCCCGCCGAGACCGTCGTGGAGGACGGCCCAGGGAGAGGCGGCGAGCTTCTTGGCCTCCCCCGGCTCGGCCACGACGAGCTCGTCCCGGGCACGGCTCGCCGCCACGTAGATCAGCCGGACCTCCTCGGCGGCTTCGAAGTCCGCCTCCAGGGACTGGAGCTCCGTCCAGCCCGGGGGGCGAGCCAGGGTGTCGAACTGCGACGCCCAGGTCCCAGGCGTGCCGATCTCCATCCACCCCACGGGCTGCCGCCCCGCGCTCCGCTGGACCAGGAAGCGCACGGCGTACTCGGAGCGCCGATAGGGATCGGCCAGGATCACCACCGGGGCTTCGAGCCCTTTCGCCTTGTGGAGGTTCATGAGGCGCACGCCGCCGGTCCGGCCGGGCTCCAGCGGCGCCTCCCACTCCTCTTCGGCGAGCCCCGTCTCCACCGCCGCCAGCGCGCCGGCCAGGGACGTGTCCCCGTCCAGCCCCGCCCCACGGATCAGGTCGAGGGCGTAGGCCAGGACCCCGCCACGGACGCTCCCGAGCTCCCCGGCCACCACCCAGGGGAGGAGCCCGGAGTCCGCCAACACGGCCTGGACCAGGACGTCGGCCGGGACCCGGCGGCTCTGCTGCCACCACCCACCGAGCCGACGGAGGGCTTCGGGCCCGGGCCCGCTGCCGTTCGGCTGACGCCGGGGGTCGGGGCCGCCGGGTCCGGCGGCGAGCTCCAGCACCTGGAGGAGGTCCAACCCGAAGAAGAGCCCCGTGAGGGCTGCCGTCACCTTCACGGGATCACCGGGATCGGCCAGGGCCCTCAGGAGGACGAGGAGCTCCCGCAGCTCTTCCCTGGGGCCCACCCCGGAACCGCTCACCTCCACGGGTAGCCTCCAGGCCTCCAGCGCCCGGGCGTGTGTGTCCAGCGCACGCTTCGTGCGTGTGAGGACCATGAAGTCGCCGGCCGCCCGCTCCCCGGCGAGGACCCGTGCGGAGATCCACTGGGCCAGGGCGGCGGACTCCTCGGGCGCGGAGCCCGACGCCCCGTCCGGCGCATCGGGGACGATGAAGCGCCACACCCCGGTGGACGGCCCGCCGCCGGTCCGGTGGGCCTGCATGGGGGCGAAGGCGGCCTGGCGCTCGGTGGACAGCGGCGGGAAGCGCTCCGGATCCTGGAAGGTCTCGTTGACCAGGTCCGCGATGGGCGGCAGGGAGCGGAAGTTCGCCGTGAGCTGGAGGACGTCGCCCATCCCGCCGAGCTCCGGGTCGAAGCGGTCGCGTACCTCCTGGTACAGGGCGATGTCGGCCCGACGGAAGCGGTAGATCGACTGCTTCGGATCCCCGACCACGAAGAGGGAGCCCGGGCGGGGCGTCGCGGCCAGCCAGTCCTCGGCGGGGGCGTCGTCGGGATCGGACGCCAGCAGGAAGAGGATCTCGGCCTGGAGGGGGTCCGTGTCCTGGAACTCGTCCACCAGGAGGCGGCGGAACCGGGTGCCCAGGTCCCGGCGGGCCTCCGGATGGGTCCGGAGGAGGGCGGCGGTGAGCCGGAGCAGATCGTGGAAGGACAGCTGACCCGTTCGGTGACGGTACCGGGCGTAGGCCTCGGCGGCCCGGCGGGCAAAGCCCATGGCCGGGCCGTACCGGTGCGCCAGCCACCGGTCGTGGAGGTCGGCCACCGCGGTGCCCGGGCCGCCCCAGGCGTCGAACTGCGTCTTGAGCGCCTTCACCGGATCCTGCCCGGATCGCTCCGCCCAGCGGATCCACGTGAACCCGCCCTGCTTCTTCTCCAGGGTGGAGGCCACCCGGCCCACCGCGTCCAGGACGATGCGCCGGTCCGACCAGTCCAGTGCCCGGCGCAGGAACCACACCGTCCGCAGCACCGACTGCATGTCGTCCCATCCCTTCTCCGGCTCCTCCCGGGGCAGGAGAAGCTCCGCCTCTTCCAGGAGCGCCTCGAGACCCACACGGGCCGTGTCGATCTCCTCCGGCGAAGGGGGCGGCACCTCGGGTGTGGGGAACCGGACGTCCAGGGCGTCGTTCAGCTGCACGAAGGTGGGGAAGAGGGTCTCAGGGGGGATGCCCAGCTGCTCGAGGGTGCCCAGGGAGGGGTCTCCGTCCTGGGCCAGTCGCTCCAGCCAGGCCTCCCACCACTCCCGGGAGAGCGTCCGCGCACGGGCTGCGGTGAGCTCCGCGAAGTCCGGGTCGAGGCCGGCGTCCAGGGGCCGCTCCCTGAGGAGACGGGCGCAGAAGGCGTGGATCGTGCCCATGAAGCCGCGATCGATCCCCCGGAGCGCCGCCTGGAGTCGGTCCTCGTCGGCGGTGCCCGAGGCGGCGAGGGCGGCCTCTTCCAGGGCATTCTGGAACCGCTCCCTCAGCTCTCCCGCCGCCTTCCGGGTGAAGGTCACGGCCACGAGGGACTCCACCGGGACACCGGCACGGACCAGGGCCACCATCCGCCCCACCAGCGCCGTGGTCTTGCCCGATCCCGCCCCGGCCTCCACCAGGAGATTGATCTCGAGGTCCCCCCCGATCCGGGCCCGGGCTGCCGCGTCGGGGAGGCTCATACGTCCTCCTCCCACCGCCGCAGGGCGTCGAGCCATCGATAGGCGGGATCCTCGCGCGCCCGGGCCGCCGCACCGAACTCGGCCGCGGGCGAGCGGACACCGCCGTAGCCGTCGTCGTGGACCCGGCAGACCGGCTTGAGGTCGCAGTAGCGGCAGTCTCCCGCGTCGTCGGTGGGGACGAAGGCCCCGGCCCGCACCCCGTCCACCAGATGGGCCACGATTCCGGCTCCCTCATGCAGCGCCTCCCGGCGGAAGGCCACCACCTCCCCTTCGCCACGCAGGGTGGGGAAGTGGTACTCCACACCCCGGACCCGACGCCCCAGGAGGGCTTCCGCGGCGTGGGCGTAGATCAGGTGCTGGAGTCGACGCCCGCCCCGCCAGGTACCCGTCCGCCGCTGCCAGATGGCGCTGACGCGGCCGGTCTTGTAGTCCACAACGACCAGCTCCCCGTCCGGCATCCGATCGACGCGGTCGATGCGTCCCCGGATCCGGAGCCCACCGTCTCCCGCCGCCAGTGTGAGGTCTTCGTCGAACCCGAAGCCCAGCTCCAGGGCCTCCCAGTCCCGTTCGAGCTCCTCCAGGTGACCCAGGAAGCACCGGACGTCGGTCTCCAGGGCCGCCGCCTCCCTGTCCCGAACCGCCGTCGAGGGGGTCGGGACCACCCGGCTCAGTTCCTCCACCGACGACCCGAGCAGGGAGAGGGCCAGGCCCTCGGCGGCCGAGGGGTCGAGGCGCTTCTCCCGCATCTCCCTGAGGACGGATTCGAAGACACGGTGCAGCAGCGTTCCGCGCCGGGCGGGGTCGAGCCACTGGTCCGGGACGAAGGTCGGGTCGTCGGGGGCCCGGAGACCGACCACGTACTGAAGGAAGAAGCGGAGGGGGCAGGCACCCAGGCTCTCCAGGCGGGTGGACGAGAACGGCTCTCCCAGCGCCAGCTCCACCGCTTCCGGCGGGTCGGGCATCCATCCGGTGAAGGTCGAGGCCGGCGCGCCCGGCACCCAGGCGTCCCGCGCCGTGAGACCCCGGGACAGCTCCGGGAAGCCGCGCCGCACCGCCCGCGTCCCCTGGTAGAAGCCGCCCTCCGTGGCGAGGGCCCCCAGCCAGAGGTCCTGGCGGTCCACGGCCGAGTCGTGCCGGGGCACGCGGCTCACGGGCTGCCCCATGGCCCGCCGGAGGTCCTCGAACCCGGCCCGGGGATTCCCGGCGCCGAGGCGGTAGGCCTGGAGCAGGGCGGGGGAGGGCATGAGGGTCCGGGCAGCCGAGGCGTCCCACACGGGATGACTCAGCGTGACGTGTCCCCGGACTCGGGCCAGGAGCGCCGCGAAGTCGAACCTCCCCTCTTCCAGCCGCTCCCCCGAGGTGGGCAGGCTCGCGGAGATGGCCCGCCGTTCCCGGTCCAGCAGGAAGGGATCCTGGGTCACGGCCCCGGGGAACCGACCCGCGTCCAGCCCGACGAGGAAGGTCCGCGGCCGCCCGGACAGCCCCCCGTGCTCCAGGTCGGACAGGTGCAGGCTCCCGGCGTCGGAGACCCAGGGCGCCCGGCCCTCGGCCCGGGGAGCCGGGACCCGGATGGCGAGGTGGTCCTCAAGCGTCGCCACGGCCACGGCCAGGGGCACGGGCCGGTCCAGGCTCGCCTCGGCCCGGTCCAGGATCCGCAGGAGCCGGTCCCGGGCCGTCTCGTCGACCTCGCCCTCCAGTTCCAGGAAGCCCAGGAGGACCCGGATTCCACGAGCCAACGCTGCGGGCGAGACCCGGGCTGCGCCGTCCGACCCGGTGCGGACGGGCTCGGGAGTGGCATCCAGGATCCGGTGGACCATGGCCCGGAGGGCCAGGTTGGTCCGTAGCCTCCGTTCCGCCCCTTCCTTCGCGGGCCCCTCTTCGATCGACTCCGCCCGGCCCCGGGCGCGCAGCACCGCTCGGTCCAGGGCCGGCAGGTAGCGCGCCCGGCCCCAGCCGATCCGGAGCCGCCGCAGGGCGCGGCCAAGGCTGTCGCCGGGGACCCCGGTCCAGGGGCGGGGTGCCCGAAGGTCGCCCCGGGCCAGGAGCCCGTGGAGGATGGAGGCGGGAAAGTCCTCCCGGAGCCATGCCAGGTATGCGGCCACGGCCCGCCCCGGGGCCGTCCGCTCCACGGGGAGCCCCACCGCGAAGGTCACGGGAATCCCGAGACGTTCCGCCAGACCTTGGAGGGCGGCGCCGTACGCAGCCGGGTCGGGGGTCACGATCTCGACGTCGTGCCAGGCCTGGCCGCCCTCGAGCACGCGTCGCACCACCTCGAGCAACTCCTCCTCGATGCCCCCGGCGTGGAAGAGGTCGAGGGTCGTCTCCTCGGGCGCCGGTCCCGGGTCCGGCGCCGCCTCGGCGAAGAGGGGCAGGTCGGCCCAGGCGTCTCCGGTCGCTTCGGCGGGCGGGTCCGCAGGTGGCACCGCGGGCCCGCGAGCCTCGCCGTCCGGGCGGTACAGGTCGCTCAGCGGGCCGGGCTCGTGATGCGCACGCCACAGCATGGATCCCGGCACCGGAAGCCCGTGCACCGGATCCGTGGTCACCGTCTCCCCGCCCCGCTCGAGGAGGAGCTGGACGAGACGGCCCGACGCGCCCCGGAGCGGAAGGCCCGGAAGGAGGAGGATCACGTCCCACCTCAAGGGCGCCCCGTCCCGCAGGGCGTCGGCGGCCCGTCGGAGCACCTCCGCCAGCCCGACCCTGGACGAGCGGGCCACCTCTCGCCGGTAGCGTCGGAGCACCTCCGCCAGGAAGTCCCGACGGGCCGCGTCCGCCAAGGGGACGCCGGCCAGGCGATCCGGGCCGACCCCCGCCAGCTCCAGTGCGGAGACCGCGCCCCGGACGCCGCGCCGGAAGCCAGGCCCGGCCAGGAGGGTCGCGAACGGCGCCCCGGCCGCCGTCTCCGCCGCCCCGTCCATGGCGTCGTCCAGGAGGGCCTCCTCCTGGAACTCGTCCTGGACCGTGAGGCCGTCGGCCGCCAGGGAGGGGAGGGCGAGCTCCAGCGCCAGCGGCCGTAGCGTGGTGACGTCGAACCCGGTCCACGGGACGCCGCTCCGCGCCAGCGCTCGAAGCAGCTCACGCCCCGCACCCACCGATCGCCCGACCAGGAGCTTCCGGTCGAGGGGGGCGGACCGCTGATGGCGGGCCAGCTCCTGCAGGAGGCGGGAAGAGGCGGAAGGGGAACGTGGCACGGCGGCGAGGTCGCGGGTCGGGGGACGGGGCCAACGTAGGCTCCCGGGAGCCGGTGTCCAGCCCGGTCGGGGCGGGGTCGGGCGGAACTCCGGCGGGGGCGCCCGAGCCGTTCCGCCGGGATCTCCCTACAGCGTCATCGGATCCTTCCCCGTGGTCCGCGTCTCCCGGCCCGACTAGACTCGGAGCGTCGAGCCGTTCCTTCCGCACCGAGGTCGACCCGTGAGCATCCTGTTGGCCGTCACCGTGGTGCTGATCCTGGGCGCGGCCCTGGTCTTCTCGGCCACCCGGGCCACCGCCACCGTCAGCGACGGGGGGCGCTTCGTCCGGTGGATGCTCGTGGTCTTCGCCTGCTTCCTGGCCTTGGCGGCCTTGCCCGTGCTGCTTTCGTACTGAAGGGGCGGGTGGGGGACCGGGGCCTTCGACGCCGGTCGCGAAGATCCGGGGACCGATGCCTCCCCTCGGATAAGCCCTCCTGTCCGATCAGCCGTTGCCGTTGCCCTTCTTGCCCTTGTCGTCGTCTCGACGGTCCGGCGGCTCCACCGGGTCTTCCAGCGCGACGTCCGGCGACGACCGGGGGACGAGGAGCCACTCGAAGCGGCTGGGGTCGTGGACGAGAAGTCCCACCAGGCTTACGACGGTGGATCCGACCTCGACCCCGCCGGTGAAGCCCTGGGCCGTCCGGAGCCGGATGTCCACCACGCCGGTCTCGTCCTGGACGGTGAGGCGCGTCCCTTCGCTGGTGGCGTCGACCTCCACGACCGTCCCCGAGATCAGCTCCACGAGGTCGGCGTCCAGCCGGCCCACGTCCGCCGTCCGGGCCGCGGAGGCGGTGACCCCGTCCGCCAGCACGGCCCGGCTGAACGGATCGACGCGGAAGATGCGGGCGTCCCGCAGGGCCGTCTGACCCAGGTCCGAGGCGGTACGTCCCTGGACGCGCACGCTGTCCCCCACCGCCGCCGTCTGGTCCGGCAGCGCGAGGACCCGGAGGGCCCGCCCGCCTGCCTCGATGTGGAAGGCACCGCCGGGGGCCTCTCCCGGACCGTTCAGCACGACCCCCGCCGTGAAGATCGACCGTCCGGCCGGGAGCGAACGCAGATCGGCGATCTCGTACAACGGATAGGTCACGCCCACCGGCGCGTACGCGGTGTCGCCGGCGGCCACGGTCACCGCGGCATCGGACACCACCTCCAGGGAGTCTCCGAGAATCACGGGATCCACCTCGGTCAGGACGCTGCCGACCGGGACGTCGAGCAGGCGGAACGAGCCGTCGGCGGCGGTCACGTCGGTGGCGAGGCTCTGCTCACCGTTCGGCGATCGGGCGCGAATGGGAATGCCGGCCACCCCCACGTCTCCCCCCGAGAGCGTGCCGCTTCCGTCCACGTCCAGGAAGACGACCCCGGCCACGGTGCCGCGGGCATCCACGACGGGAGTATCCACCGAGGTGCCCCCGCAGGCAGCCAGAGCCAGGAGGGCCATCGCCCCGACCCCGCGCCTCATCGGGAGCCACCCCCCCACCGGAGCCCGATCCGGAGGATCCGGCCACGCGTCGCGTTGTAAAGCTCCTGTCCGAAGTCCGACGAGGGACTCACGACCGGTGACACCGCGGTGCCGTCGGGCACGAAGCCGGCGGCCGGGTCCACCAGGAGGAGGGTGGGGTCGACGATGCGGTCGTAGGCCTCCAGGAGGTTGAGCCCGTCGACCTGAAGGCTGAGGACGTTGCCGCCGATCCGCGCGATCCCGAGCTCGAGGCCCACGTCCAGGAAGTGGAGGGCATCGGTGCGGCATTCGTTCCGGGAGGCGAACCCCGACGCGTCGTCCAGCACGCATCTGGCGTCGATGTCCGATCCTGAGAGCCCCGAGGGGATCAGGACCGGTTCGTTCCCGGCGATCCCGTCGGCGTCCACGTCCACTCCGGGGGCGTAGGACGGCGTGTAGGGCCGTCCGTCCTCGAACCGGTAGCGCGCCCTCAGCGCACCTCCCTGCAGGACGCCGAATGGAAGCCCTACGGCACCTCCGAACCGGGAGGGCACGTCGTAGTCCGAGGTGCCCTCGGCCCAGTCCGGCGCCCCCGGGACCCGGCGTGGCGTGACGAGCTCACCCAGCCCGGTGGGCAGGCCCGGGAGGTTGTCCTCGGTGCTGGAGAACGTGTACCAGGCCGCGACCTCCAGGCCGCCGGCTACGCGGCGCTCCGCGAACACGGTGAAGCCCAGGTACTCGGACCACCCGTCCTGCACCGCGGCGAAGACCCGGTCGAACTCCTCGAACCGCCGGGACGTCCCCGGGCGCTCCCGCACCAGTGCGCCCCTCTGGCTGGGCAGTCCCCAGACCTCCAGGCCGGCGTCGGTGGTCCCGAAGGGCTCCGCGGGGAGGTTCAGGTCCACCCGCCGGAACATGTTCTCCGTCCGGCGGAAGAGCACCTCTCCCCCGAGAGTCCATCCACCACCCAGGGGACCGCTGAGGCCACCCGCCCCGTACAGCGTGAAGGGGAGGTCGAGCTGCTGCGGGAGGTTCAGGAGCGAGGGCGCGGATGACGCCACGCCGCCGTTGGGGTCGTCGGGCCAAGCGACGAACCCGGTGAACAGCGAGATCCGATCCGTGCGGTCCAGGGTCCGGCGCAGGGATTGGGCCTCCACCAGGTACCAGGGATCGAGCTCGTCGAGGTCCACACCGCCCATGGCCGAGAAGACCAGGCCTCCCTCACCGAGCTGCCACTCCACGCCGACCCGGCCGCCGAGGCCGTCCACCGCGGGATCCGGACCTTCGGGAGAGGTTCCGGTGATGGCGGCCCAGCGGCCGTCCACGTTGATGTCGGGGATCTCCTCCCGGGTCCAGCGGCCTTCGGCGAAGAGCCGCACGTCCGGGTTCGGCGTCCACGTGTCCCGGACGAACACGGACAGACGCAGGACCGAGATATCGGTCGAGCGGTCCGGCTCGCCGTACTCGGTGGCGGCGCCGCCCCATCCGTTGGCGAACGGGCTCCCCTCGCCCACCCAGCTCCGTGGGCCCGTGAGGGGTGTGAGCTCGTGGGTGCTGCGGAGGAACTGCACGCCCGTGGTCACCCGGTGCTGCTCGTTGACCAGGATGTCGAAGGTGGGGGACAGGTAGAACCCCTGCCGGGAGGATTGCCCGGCGTAGGACGGGTCGACACCGGCCCGCCTGCGGCTGGTCACGTCGTAGAGGTACGGCGTCTCATCGGGAAGGACCCACTCGCCGGGACGCTCCCGCTCCGAGCGCGTGAACCCGGCCCGGAAGGAGATGTCCAGGTTGTCCAGGAGGTGCGTCCCGAACCCCGCACCGATCACGACGTCCCGGGCCTCCATGGGCGAGAGCCCGTTCGGGAAGGTGAGTCGATGGAGATCCTCGGCGGCGCTCCGCAGGCCCAGGCGGGCCCCGACGTCCAGCCGATTTCCCCCACCCAGGTCCCAGTCCAGCAGTGCGAAGGCCGAGAACGCCTGCAGCTTCTCCGCCTCCTGCACACCCACCCCCTCCGGAAGGTCCCCACCCTCGAAAAGGCCTGCCCGCGGGATCTCGGTGCCGTACCCGTCCGCGCCAACGGTGAGGACGACGGAGTCCGGGACGAAATGGACGCCGGTGCGCGCCCCGAACCACCAGCCCAGGGCATCCACCTCGTCCGCCTGGAAGTCGCCGGACCAGAGCCCACCTGCTGTGCCGGCGGCGTAGACGTCCGCCTCCTTGGGCTCCAGGATCGGGTTGAAGACCTCCACCGAGCCGCCGCCCCCGATGGTCGGGGCCCCCGTGGCGCCGACGGGCTCCACCAGGAGCCGACCCACCGAGCCGAAGGAGAGGGCGGGGGAGGGGTCCTGCCGCCCTGGACCGGTGGCGGCCGCGCGGAAGGGCGTGCCCTGGACCGTCCAGGTGGTGAAGCGGTTCGGCAGTCCGGCGGCGCCGCCCCGGCGATCCATTCGGCTCGACAGCTGCAACACCCCGTCGAGGGTCCGGGTGTCGGCCGGCGCACGGAGCTCGACCTCCTCCATCCATCGACGCCCGTCGACCGCCGCCCCCTGGGCCATGATGGTGTCCACCTGGTCGAAGGGGGGCGTCCCTCCCCGGAGGCGGATGTCGAGATCGACCCGGCGGCCTGGGCGCACCTGGACGTTCGTCACCACCCGCGGGTAGAACCGGAATCCCTCGATCCGGAGGGAGTACTGGCCAGGGAACACCCGCTCCAGGGCGAAGAGCCCGGCTCGGCCGGTGGTCGCGGTTCCGATGGCCCGCTCGCCCCGCCAGAGCGTGACGATGGCCCCGTTGACCGGATTGCCGACGGGGTCCACCACGGTGCCGGCCACCGTCGTGGACGCCTCGACCTGGGCGTCGAGGGGGTGGGCCTGAGCGAGCGCGATGGCCATCACCGCACCCACGACGACTGTCGCCGCCCGTGTGGAGGACAGGCGCTGGAGCAGCCAGCGCGGGCAGTACCGACAGAAATCCATAGCCCCGATGGAATGAGGGAAAGTCAGGTGGCGGAAAGGTAGGCGGGCGGTCGGATGGCGTCTACGACCCAAACGAAGAGACGCCCGGGAGCGGACTCCCGGGCGTCTCCACGAAACGCGATGGGTCGGACGCGGGCCGTCAGATGGACCCCTTCTTCCCGATCATGACGGGAACGGTGCGGGCCATGATCCGGAGGTCCTTCAGGAACGACCGCTGCTCGATGTACTCGAGGTCGTACTCGACCTTCTTCTTCACGTCCTCGATGCACTGGTCGTAGGAGTGGTTCACCTGCGCCCACCCCGTGATTCCAGGCAGGACCCGCTGGCGCTCCTGGTATCCGTTGACCTTCTCCCGAAGCTCCTGGAAGATCTTGGGCTGCTCCGGCCGGGGTCCGACGATGTTCATGTCCCCCTTGAGGACGTTGAACAGCTGCGGCAGCTCATCCAGGCGGTACTTCCGGAGCACCTGGCCCACGGCGGTGATGCGGGGGTCCGTGCGGGAGGCCCACACCTGCCCGGCACGATCCGAATCGGCCACCATCGTCCGAAACTTGTAGATCCGGAAGATCCGGCCACCCTTGTCGTCGCGACGCCGGCTCGGCGCCTCCTCGTCGTCGCCGCGCCGCCGCCGATCCAGGCCGACCCGCTCCTGCACGTAGAAGACCGGGCCCGGCGAGGACAGCTTCACCAGGAGCGCGATGGCCAGGAAGAGAGGCGCGGCGAGGATCAGCCCCAGGGTCGCCACCAGGACGTTCAGCATCCGGATCGCCGCGGAGGACGATGCGGAACGACGGTGGATCACCGGTCCGGAACCCTCACGACCCCGTCTCTCCCGCTCGATCCCGTGAGGCCACCGGATGGGCGAGAGCCAGTGCTCCGAGCCGGGGCGGTCTGTCTCAGTACTCTGTAACGAAGGGTTCATGGACGACGGTATCGAAACCGGTTGCGTGTTTTCTGTCGTTATTTCGTCGGAGCCGCAAGGATGCGACGCTGAAGGAATCTTTGCAAGAGTCGTTCACTTTTCAACGAAGACAGGTAACGAGGGTGTATCCCGCCGAGAATACAAGGAGAACAGGCGGTTTGGGGACTCGGCGACCCCCGGCCGCCGAACGTTCATCTGTGGACCGGATGCAACAATCTGCTGCATCGTCGAACACCCTCCGAACTCAGTGTCCCAGGTCGGACACGGACGGCATCCGCACCGTGAACTCGAAACGCGTCCCGTGGTTGAGACGCGTCTCGTACGTCAGCGTACCCCCGAGATCCTGAACGATCCGGCGGACGATGCTCAGCCCAAGTCCGCTCCCCGAGAAGAAGACGCCCTTGCGGCGTTCGGACTTCTGGAAGGGCTGGAAGAGGTTCCGCTCCGCCTCGGGCCCCATTCCCCGCCCCGTGTCGGTGACGGAGAACCGGATGTCCTCCCACCCCGCGACCTCCGCGGAGATCTCGACGAACCCCTCCTCGGTGAACTTCAGGGCATTGGTGGTGAGGTTCAGCAAAGCGCGGCTGATGGCCGCCTGCTGGCCGACCCGGCGATCGTCCCGGGGAGTCACCACTCGGAACTCGATCCCCTTGTCCTCGGCCATGGGCTGAAGCATCTCCCGGATCGTGCCGAGGCTCTCCGCCAGGGAGAAGGGCGCCGGCTCCTCGGAGGTGAGGCTGGTGCCACCGCCCCGGGCGAGCTCGATCACGTCGTTCGCAACGGCCACCAGGGCGAAGGCGGCGGAGTAGATCACGCCGAGCTGCCGTTGCTGGGTGTCGTTCACCGGTCCGCTCTGTCCACGCTGCAGCAGCTCCGCGAGGAAGAGGACCGAGGTCAGGGGCGAACGCAGGTCGTGGGCGAGCTGGATCACCATGGTCAGGGGGCTCTCGGCTTCCACCATGGCCGCCACGCGGTCCCGGCCGTGGGGTTCGAGCGAGACGATGGTCTGGTCCAGCTCCGACAGGACCCGGAGGACATCGTCCCGGTCGGGTGGGTTCGCCGAGAGCCTCCGCCACACGTGGATCAGCTCGGACTGGAGGAGCTGGACCAGGCGGAGCCGGGCCGGCGCCTCCCCGGGGTCGCCGAGAGGTCTGCCCTGGCCACCCGCCAACCGATCCACCAGATCCTCGACGGCGGCGTCCAGGAGCTCCTCCGCGGAGGCGCCCTCCGGGAGGGGAATGTCCTCGCGCCCCGTCAGGGTGGGGCGCAGGCGTTCCGCGGCCACGCGCAGGGCGTCGACCGGGTCCGGCGGATCCGGTCCGGGGGCGGCGTCGGCGGCTTCCTCGGCCGACGCGGTGCGCTTCGCCGCCCGGGATGGGGTCATGTGTCGAGGAGCTCCCTCTTCGTGAGGTTCCGCTTCTCCATGAGTCGGTAGAGGGTCGTCCGGTCGACGCCGGCGATCCGGGCGGCCCCGGAGATGTTGCCTCCGGCCCGCTTGAGGATGTTCGAGAGGTACTGCTCCTCGAAGTGGGCGAGCATCTCCTCGCGCGCCGTGTGGTAGTCCTTCTGGAAGAGCATGGGATCCAGGCCGGCCCCGTTCTCCCCTGGCTCGGACAGGGCGCCCCCGAGGTTGAAGGCCTCGGGTCCCACCGGCGCGCCCGCGTCCATCATGACCACCGCGTGCTCGATGACGTTCTTCACCTCCCGGACGTTGCCGGGCCACGGGTAGCCCTGGAGGGCCTCCACGGCGCTCGCCAGCAGCTCGGGCTTGGACTCGTGGGCGCGGTGGCGGGACCAGAAGTGGTCCAGGAAGAAGTGGATGAGGGGCGGAATGTCCTCGGGGCGTTCCCGGAGGGGCGGGATGTGGATCGGCACCACACGGAGCCGGAAGAAGAGGTCCTTCCGGAGCATCCCGTCCTCGACGGCCCGGAGGGGATCCCGGTTGGTCGCCGCGACGAAGCGCACCGTGACGACCTTGTCCGTCTTCGAGCTACCGACCTTCCGCAACACCCCGTCCTGGAGCACCCGAAGGAGCTTGGCCTGGATCGGCTGGGGCATCTCCACGAGCTCGTCGAGGAAGAGGGTACCCCCGCTCGCGGCCTCGAGAAGGCCCTCACGGTTGCGGACGGCGCCGGTGAACGCCCCCTCCACGTGCCCGAACATCTCGGACTCGAAGAGGCTCTCGGGGATGGCGGCACAGTTCACCTCCACCAGGGACCGCTCCCGTCGGGGGCTGTTGCGGTGGATGAACTGGGCGATGATCTCCTTCCCCACGCCGCTCTCCCCGGTGATGAACACCGAGGCGTCGGTGGCCGCCACCCGGCGGGCGAGCTCCACCACGTTCTGGAAGGCCTTGGACTCACCGAGGATCAGGGACTCCCCGGTATGGACCGGCTCGGCCCGGGTCGAAGCCGACTGCCGTGACGGGGGTCGGGCGCCGTTCTCCCGATGGGGCTCCGACTCCTCGGAGAGGGCGTGGAGCGCCCGGTCCACGAGGATCTCGAGGTGGGTGGCGGAGAAGGGCTTCGGGATGTAGTCGAAGGCCCCGGCCCGGAGCGCCTCGTCCGAGGTCTCCACGCTGGGGTTGCCCGTCATCATCACCACCTTCGCCTCGGGGTGCAGATCCTGGGCGATCTTCAGCAGCTCCAGGCCCGACATCTGCGGCATGTAGAGGTCCAGCAGGCAGATGTGGAAGGACCGTCGCTTCAGGAGGCTCACGGCGTCGTCGGCGCGTTCCACGGCCGTGACGTTGTACCCGAATCCTTCGAGGAAGGCGCGGCAGGTGTTGCGAAGGGTGTTCTCGTCGTCGACTACGAGGACGTCGACGTCCGACGGTTGCAGAACGGGCATGCGTTGTGCGGGGCCAAGAGGAGGTGACAGGGCGTTCGTGGGGGGATGGATATCAAATGTTCCCCCCGTTTTTCGCGAAAGCAAGGGAATATTCGCGGAAGTGTGGTGAGGGCGCGACAACCTGTTGCGTGAACACCTTGCGCGCTCCGCTGCACCCCTGCATCAAGACGGGACGACACCGCACCCCCGCGGGCCGGGAATCGCAAGCCTTGGGCGCCGGGGAACGGATGGCCTATGTTGGCGGTACCGCCACAAGGGTCGTGGTCCGCGAGTTGCCTCATCGGCCGGCCTCGGAAGCCCAGACCCTCAGATCGAGCATTGCATGAGCGACACCTCACTATCGGTTCCAGGCCAGAACGGCGGCGGTCTCGCGGAGATGCCCGCGGATGGCCCCCAGGGGCCGTACCTGAGTGACTGGGATCTCGACCTCGGACCCGAGACGGCACAGGGGCTGACGTTCCAGCGGGCGCTGCTCGCCCTCCGTCGCTTCTGGTGGCTGATCCTGATCGCGGCCCTGCTCGGCGTGGCCGGCGGTTTCGTGGCCTATCGCATGGTAGAGCCGGTCTACACCGCCGGGGCGGAGATCCTCGTAAGCGGCGAGCGCGAGGGGAACGCAACGCCCATCCAGGCCGACCCGCTCATGCAGGAGCAGGCGCTCATCGACCTGCTGAAGAGCCCCGAGGTCGTGGAACCCGTTGTGCGACGGGAACGTCTCTTCCTGTCGTATCCCCGCGGGACGGAGGACCTCTTCATGGGGTTCGATCTCTCCCCGGAGGGCGCTCGGTTCGGGCGTTACGAGTTCGCCGCGTCCGGGTCCGGCGAATGGACGCTCCTGAACGCCGCGGGAGTGGAGGTGGACCAGGGGCGGGCCGGCGACGCCGTCGGCGCCTCGGTGGGCTTCGAATGGAACCCGCCCCCGGCGCAGCTCCAGGGCGGACTCGCCCCGGTGGAGTTCGCCGTGCGGCCCCCCCGGGAGACCGCGACGTCGATCCGGAGCGAGCTGCTGACCAACATGAACGAGGCAGGGAACTTCATCCGCGTGTCCTACGCGTCGAAGAATCCCGAGCTCGCGGCGCGGGTGGTCAACGGTCTCCTGGACGAGTTCCAGGCCGTGGCCGCCAGCCTCAAGGAGGACGAGCTGGAGGCTGACCTCGCCAACCTCGTGATCCAGTTGGAGGGTGCGAAGGATTCGCTCTACATGGTGACCGAGATGCTGGAGTCGTTCCGGATCCGCACCATGTCCGAGCCCCGGCAGCAGTCCATCGTGACGCCGGGGGGTACCGAGACGCTCCGGGTCCCCCAGCAGGACGAGTACCTGAGCCTCCGGGGTCAGCAGCAGGACGTCGACCGGCAACTGCAAGTCCTCCGTTCGATCCAGGCGGAGATTCCTCGGGGAGGACTGTCGATCCCGAGGCTGGAATCGGTGCCCCGGGCCGCCCAGTCGGCGGAGATCAGCGGAATGCTCCTGCGCTTGGCTGAGCTCCGGCAGCAGCGCAGCGACCTCCTCCTCCGCTACACGCCCCAACATCCCTCCGTGCTCGATCTGGACGAGGACATCCGCCGCATCGAGCAGGAACAGATCCCGGTGACGCTCTCCAGCCTCATCGATCAGCTGGCCCGGGAGAGCAGCGACCTCCAGGGCCGGATCGCGCAGGCCGACAGCGACATGCGGCGCGTTCCGCGGCTCATGAGCGAGGAGCAGAATCTGCAGGAGGAGCAGCGCCGCTTCCAGACGCTGGTGAACGACCTCAGCAACCGGCGGACACTCGCGGAATTCGCCTTCCGGAGCTCTCTCGCGGACTTCCAGGTGCTCTCCGACGCCACCGTCCCCTTCACGCCGTCCAGCGACAAGCGGCTGTCCTTCGCCGCGGTCGTCTTCATCGGCTTC
Source organism: Longimicrobiales bacterium (assembly GCA_035464715.1). Classification (GTDB taxonomy): domain Bacteria; phylum Gemmatimonadota; class Gemmatimonadetes; order Longimicrobiales; family Gaopeijiaceae; genus Gaopeijia. Next base: position 345 of record DATHRY010000300.1, on the reverse strand, counting down.
CTGGGGCTCGGGCTCGGGGGTGCGCTGGTTCTGGACCGGATGGATTCACGCTTCCGGTACCCCGAGGACGTCACCAGCGGCATCGGCGTGGACGTCCTGGGGATGATCCCACGGGTGAGCGGATCCGGAACGCAGGCCGAGGTCGAGGAAGCCTTCCGCGACCTGCGCATGCGCCTGATGTACGCCCACGGCTCGGCGGGCCCCCTCATGGTGGTCTTCTCGAGCCCGGGTCCCGGAGAGGGGAAGACTCTCATCACCGCGAACCTGGCGCTGGCCTTCGCCAAGATCGGCCGACGTACCCTGGTGATCGATGCGGACACCCGTCGCGGCGACCTGCATCGGCTC
>DATHRY010000299.1:0-37287 GCA_035464715.1 Longimicrobiales bacterium | reverse complement strand
CTCCTGTGCGGGAACACCCGGGGCCGCGCCCAGCACGAGGGCGGCCACGAGAAGCGGGATTCGGATACGGTCTGGCGGGGTCATGATCGGCGTGGAAGATCGGCACACGGCGCGTCGGGCGGGAGGGGCGCCGACCCGGCGGGTGAGCGGCCCTCCCCAAGGGATCGGGCCCGGGTGGGACCGCCGGGCCGTCGTTGACACTACCGGCTCCCGCGTCGATTGTGCCCACGCCTCGCGGCCTTCCCGCACACCGTCTCGATCCCGCTCCGGTTCATGACCCTCCGCGCCCCGGCTCCGTCCCGTCCGGCCCTGATCCTCGTGCTCGCGCTGGGCGCCACGGCTTGCGCCTCGGGAGAGGAGGACGCGGACGGGGAGCCGACCGTGGAGTCGCCCGCTCCCGTGGTCCGGGAGGTCCGCGAGGGCGTCCCCCGCTGGGCCCAGCGGGCGATCTGGTATCAGATCTTCGTGGAGCGGTTCCGGAACGGCGATCCCTCGAACGACCCCACCCTGGCGGACATCGAGGGTTCCTGGCCCCACATGCAGCCCGAGGGGTGGGCCCCGACGCCCTGGGGCTGGGACTGGTACGCCCGGGAGGACTGGGCTGTGGCGCTGGACACCTCCTTCTACACGGCGGTCCAGCTCCGGCGGTACGGTGGCGACCTGCAGGGTGTCCTGGACCAGCTGGACGATCTCCAGGCCCTGGGGATCACCGCCCTCTATCTCAACCCGGTCAACGACGCCCCCTCACTCCACAAGTACGACGCCCGAAACTACCGGCACATCGACCGGAACTTCGGCCCGGACCCCGAGGGCGACGCCGCCCGGATGGCTCTCGAGGACCCATTGGACCCGGCAACCTGGGTGTGGACCGCGGCGGACTCCCTCTTCCTGGAGCTGGTGGACGCGGTGCACGAGCGGGGGATGCGCATCATCGTGGACTACTCCTGGAACCACACCGGCGTGACCTTCTGGGCGTGGCGGGACGTGCTCGAGAACCAGGCCGACTCCCGCTTCGCCTCGTGGTACGAGATCGAGGCCTTCGACGACCCCGCCACCGAGGAGGACGAGTTCGCCTACCGGGGGTGGGCCGGTGTGCCCGAGCTCCCCGAGCTGAGGAAGGAGGGGCGGCCCGAGGGCGAGACCCATGGGCCTATCGAGGGAACCCTCGTCCCGGAGGTCCGGGCCCACGTCTTCAACGTGACGCGCCGATGGCTGGATCCGGATGGGGACGGCGATCCTTCGGACGGCGTCGACGGGTTCCGCCTGGACGTGGCCGAGATGGTCCCGCTGGGGTTCTGGCGGGAGTACCGGGACACGGTCCGGGCCATCAACCCCGAGGCCTTCCTCCTGGGCGAGGTCTGGTGGGAGGAGTGGCCGGAGACGATGTACGACCCGGACCCGTGGCTCCAGGGGGACGTCTTCGACGCGGTCATGAACTACCGGTGGTACGAGCCCACCCGGGGCTTCTTCACCGCAGCGCCACCCGACCTGTCGCCCTCGCGGTACATGCGGGCCCTGGCCCTGGTGGAGGACGGCATGCCGCCGGCCCACGCGAAGGCCCAGATGAACCTGACGGCGAGCCACGACTCGCCGCGCTTCGCCACATCGATCCTCAATCCGGGCCGGTACAAGTTCCAGGTGAACCCCCGGGAGAACGAAGACTACGACCTCGGGCCTCCCGACCCGGACACCCGTCGACGCCAGGAGCTCATCCTCCTGCAGCAGTTCACCTGGGTGGGCGCTCCCCACATCTGGAACGGCGACGAGGTGGGTATGTGGGGGGCCGACGACCCCGACAACCGCAAGCCCCTCATCTGGCCCGACCTGTCTTACGACGACGAGGCCTCCGACCCCTTCGATCGACCCCGGGACACGGTCCAGGTCGCGACAGACTGGGACCTGCGCGCGACGTACCAGTCCCTGATCGGGCTCCGGCAGGCCCACCTCGATCTCTTCGTGGACGGCGGGGCTTTCCCCCTGGTCACCGACGACGAGGCCGGCCTGCTGGTCTACGAGCGGGTGCTGGGCAGTGGGCCCGACACCCAGCGGGCGCTGATCGCCTTCAACGTCTCGGATCAGGCCGCCGAGGCCGAGGTGGATCTCCCGGAAGGCGCCTGGGTCGAGGGCCACGTCGTGGGCGAGGCGCCGGGACCGTCGGCCCCGGGACGCGGCGAAGGGCCGCACAGGCTCCGTCTCGGGCCGCTGAGCGGAGGCGTCTGGATCCTGGAGCCGCAGTGAGGACCGTCGTGCGCACGGCCCTCGCCCTCGCGGTGGCCGCCACCCTGTCCGCCGGCTGCACCGACCGGGAGACGGTCCGGGTCACCGTGGAGGCCCGGGTCCCGGAGGACGCCGCCGCCGTGTACCTCACCGGGAGCCTGGAGGCCCTGGGGCCCTGGGATCCGGCGGGGCTGGCCATGGACGGCCGGGGCGCCGTCCGCCGGGCGGTGGTGACCGTCCCCCGCGGAGCGTCCTTCGAGTACAAGTTCACCCTGGGCAGCTGGGACCGGGAAGGTCTCGGGCCGTCGGGCACGGTGATGGGAAACTTCCGCCTCGTGGCCCTACGCGACACCACCGTCCGGCAGGAGATCATGGACTTCAGGAAGGACGCCCGGACGTACATGGACGACGTGCCGGGGTCCGGGGTCGTGGGCGAACTCGTCTACTGGCGCGACGTGACCTCCGAGTTCCTGGCGGAGTCCCGGCACGTCGAGATCTGGCTCCCCCCCGGATACGACGAGGCACCGGACCGCCGCTACCCCGTCGTCTACATGTCCGACGGCCAGAACCTCTTCGATCCCCGCATCGCCAACACCGGGGTGGACTGGGGCGTCGACGAGGCCATGATGCGGAACGTGGAGGCCGGACTCCACGACCCGGCCATCGTGGTGGGGGTCTGGAACTCGTCGCTCCGGCTGCAGGAATACTCGCCCTGGCACGCGGCTCCGGCCTACGCGGACTTCCTGATCCGGGAGCTCATGCCCCGTGTGGAGACGGAGTTCCGGACCCTGTCGGGCCCGGAGAGCACCTTCCACATGGGCTCCTCCATGGGCGGGCTCCTGTCCTGGTACCTGGTCCGGGAGCACCCGGATTTCTTCTCGGCGTGCGGGTGCCTCTCCAGCCACTTCCCACTCTCCGAGTCCGGGCTCGCCGCGTTCATGGGCGGAGAGGGCGGTGATCGCACCCCCTACGTGGTCCGGGACATCGAGCAGGGCATCCAGGTGCCCGAGGGCACACGCTACTTCTTCGACTACGGCACGGTGGGACTCGACGCCGACTACGCCCCGGTCCACCAACAGGTGCGGGACTGGCTCCTGGAGCACGGCCTCGTGGAGGGGGAGGACTTCCTGGTCCGGGCCTATCCAGGCGCCGACCACGACGAGGCCTCCTGGCGGGCCCGGGTCGGGGACCAGCTCGCCTGGCTGCTGGGGGGCCGGACGCCGGGGTAGGTCTCGCCGGCCACCGGCCCGGTGTGCCTCGACCTCACCCCCGGAGGCCTCCGTCGGCCCCCGTTGCGTCAGCCTCCTTCGACCGCCGGCACTTCCTCCAGGAGCACCACCCCGGACGCCGTGGACACGGTCACCGTCCCTCCGGACACGACGGCCTCGGCGCCGGAGTAGGCGTCACGGACGGTCAGCCCGTCGGGGAACACCCCCGCCACCGGAATCGTGATGGCGCCGGTCCCCTGGTCCAACCCCACCACCACACGGTCCACCAGGCCGTTCGCCTCCAGCACCCGGCTGAAGACGTAGGGATCGGCCTGGATCCGGGCGTGGGCCCCGGCCCCGACGGCGGGATGGGCCGCCCGGAACCGGCCCAGGAGCCGCCAGTGGTCCAGGACCCGCCGGCCGGCGGCGGAGCGGGCCGCCGACCAGTCCATGGGCGAGCGGAGGTTGGCGTCTCCGACGGCTCCATCCACCCGGAGCGGGCGGGCGACCTCGTCGCCGTAGTAGACCTGCGCCATGCCCGGGGCCAGGAGCAGCCGTGTCGCGGTCTCCAGGGGACGCTCCCGGTCCGGGTCCAGAGGGGAGCCGTCGTCGTGGGAGCTGGCGTAGTTCACCATCGTCAGGCCCCGGAGCGGCCCGGTACGGAGGATCCCGGCGTAGGATCCGTAGAGGGCGTCCAGGTCCCCGTCGGCCCGGGCCTTGAAGCCGAAGTTGATCAGGGCGTCGTACCCGTACTGGAAGAAGTCCACGGTCCGGTCGCCGAAGTCGAAGCCCCGGCCCCCGGCCACGTCGTAGTTGTAGACCTCGGCCATCATCCAGAAGGGCCGGTTGATCAGGAATGCATCGGGGTTCGCCGACTTCCACTCCTCGTACGCCGTCGAGGCCTCCTGCGCCAGCTCCAGGCTGACGCTCTCCTCGAAGTGCTTGGCGGTATCGACGCGGTACCCGTCGAACCCGAGCTCCCGCACCCAGTCCGTGAGCCACTTCATGACGTAGTAGCGGGGGGCCCGCGGATACCCCGTGCGCTCGAACCAGTCGTCGAGCTCTGCCCGCTCGTCGGCCAGGCGTCCCTCGACCTGCCACTTCTCGACGAGGAAGTCCGGCAGCTCCACCGCCGCATCGGAGTCGGTCCGAAAGTCGAGGAGGCCGTCGACCAGCTCGCAGGTCACCGTCGAGACGTAGTCCTGGAAAGCGCAGGTCGGCTCGGTGCGGACCCAGCTGTCGGGCCAGCCGGGGTCCTGGGCCGTGACGGGCCCGGGATGGTTGATCACGGCGTCCATGATCACCCGGATGCCCCGGCGGTGGGCCTCGTCGACCACGGCCCGCAGGTCCGCCTCGGTGCCCAGGGCCGGATCCACCCGGGTCCAATCCCGGGCCCAGTAGCCGTGGTAGCCGTACGTGGTCCCCGTGCCCTCGTCGACGGTCCCCGCGACCTGCTCCACGAAGGGGGTCATCCAGATGGCCGTCACGCCCAGCTCGTCGAACCAGCCCTCCCGGAGCCGTTGGAGCACGCCCTGGAGATCACCCCCCTCGAAGCTCCGGAGGACGGCCCCGTCCTTCCGGCGTCCCAGGGCACCGTCGTTGGAGGGGTTTCCGTTGTGGAAACGGTCGATCAACAGGAAGTAGATGGTCCCGCTGTTCCAGGCGATCTCGGGATCCGGGGTCTGGTCCGCCGCCGCCTGCGCCGCCTGGGCGGCCGCCTCGGCCGCGTCGTCCCGGGGCGCCTCTCCGCCACAGCCGGCGAGGGCGAGTCCCAGGGCGAGGATCCCGACGCCCGCCCCCCGGCGGGGGCCGCCCCTCACGGGGGCCGACGCGGGTGCATCCCCCCGACGCCCCATCATGCTCCCGCCGCGGCCAGGCCGTCGTCCAGCACCGCGTCCTCGGCCAGGACCGCCACGTCGTCCCGGTCCTCCACCCGCAGGGTCAGCAGCGCCGCCAGCACCAGCGAGAGCCCCCCGACCAGGAGGGCATAGATCGCCTGACCTCCGAAGAAGGTCCCCACGAAGAAGCCCAGGAGGGCCGCGGCGACGATCTGGGGAATCACGATGAAGAAATTGAACACCCCCATGTAGTAGCCCATCTTCGACGGCGGCAGCGCCCCGGTGAGGATGGCGTAGGGCATGGAGAGGATGCTGGCCCAGGCGATGCCCACGCCCACCATGGCGATCAGGAGCTGCCAGGGTTCGGTCATGACGAAGATCGACAGGAAGCCCACCGCGCCGACCACCAGGCAGATGGCGTGGGCCGTCTTGCGGCTGGTTCTCCGTGCCAGGATCGGGATCCCGAAGGCCACCAGCGCTGCGACCCCATTGTAGACCGCGAAGCAGACGCCCACCCAGTCCGCGCCGTCGTTGTAGGCCGCCGAGGTGGTGTCGGTGGTCCCGTACAGGTGACTGGTCACCGCCGCCGTCGTGTAGATCCACATGGCGAAGAGCGCGAACCAGGAGAAGAACTGCACCAGGGCCAGCTGCTTCATGGTCCGGGGCATGTCCTGGAAGTCGTTCATGATCGTCACGAACCCGTTCCGGTAGCTGCCGCCCCGCTGCATCCGTCCGGACAGCACCGCCAGGAGCCCGACCACGGCCAGCCCCACCGACAGGATCATCACCTCCCGGAGCCCTCGCTGGTACAGGAACCACGAGGCCACCACCCCCACGACGACGAGCACCCCCCCGAAGGTCGTGTGGCGGGCCCCGTTCTCCGCGTAGTCCGCCGGGGTCCGCTCCTGCTTCACGAACTGCTCCCGCTCCTGGTTCTCCTCGAAGGAGGCCATCTCCTCCGGCGAGTACTCCCGGGCCCGGACCACCGTCCAGAGGACCGCCAGGAAGAACACGGCCGCCCCCAGGTAGAACGAGTACCGCACGGACTCGGGGATCGAGCCCTCCGGGGCCTGGTTCGAGACGCCGAGCCAGTTCGTGAGCATCCAGGGCAGCATCGACGCCACCACGGCCCCCGTGCCGATGAAGAAGCTCTGCATCGCGAACCCGGTGGTCCGCTGCTCCGACGGCAGGTTGTCCCCCACGAACGCCCGGAACGGCTCCATGGAGATGTTGATTGAGGCGTCCATGATCCAGAGCATCCCCGCCGCGATCCACAGGGTCGGCGAGTTGGGCATCAGGACGAGGGCCAGGGAGGCCAGGATCGCGCCTCCCAGGAAGTAGGGCCGCCGCCGGCCGAGCCGGTTCCAGGTGCGGTCGCTGAAGTACCCGACGATGGGCTGCACGAGGAGCCCCGTCACCGGAGCCGCGATCCACAGGATCGGGATCGCGTCCACCTCGGCGCCCAGGGTCTCGAAGATCCGGCTCACGTTGGCGTTCTGCAGGGCGAATCCGAACTGGATGCCCATGAAGCCGAAGCTCATGTTCCAGATCTCCCAGAACGAGAGCCGTGGCTTGGTCTTCGGCGCGCCGGTCGGGGAAGGTGCGTCCATGTCGGGATGTCTCCACGGGTGTGGGCCGCCGGGAGCCGTCCCGGAGGCCCGGGGGGTCAGGGTTCGGCGACGTCCGCGCCGGTCCGTCGGGCTTCGGCCAGCCGCCGGACCCGGCTTTCGACGACGGGATCGGAGAGGACGTCGTCCAGCAGACGACGCATGGGGCGTTGCCAGTTTGGTCTCTCGGAGGACCGGGTGCCGGGCAGGTTGACCTGGTCCCCCTCCAGCCAGAGGTCCTCGAGCCAGGGGATCACCAGCGGACTGTCCGACCGGCCCAGCCAGTCCAACAGGCGATCGAGCAGATCCGGAAGGTCGTCCAGGCTGCCGTCGAGGACCTCGGCCAGGCGCCGGGCGGCCGCCTCCCGGGCCTCCCGGGCCTCGGGGGCGGCCTCGGCGTCCAGGAGCCCGCAGCGGACCCTCTCGTCGATGTCCACCCCGGCCACCCATCCGGCCAGGGTGGGCGTGTCGTGGGTCCCGATCAGGGCCACGTCGCGCTCCGTCGGAGGTCCGGGGTCGGGCGCGTCCGCCTCGAAGAGGGCCAGGTACATGCCCCAGATCCGGTGCCGCGGGAGCGCTTCGCCGATCTCCGGCGGGACCGTGCCCAGGTTCTCGCCGACGACCTCGCACCGGTGGCGGTGGGACTCCAGGGTGAGGAGGGCGAACAGCTCCTCGGCGGGATAGTCCACGTACGTCCCCTCGTGGAGCCCCATCCCCTGGGGAATCCAGTAGAGACGTGTGAAGGCCATGACGTGGTCCACCCGCAGGACGCCGGAGAGGGACGCCTGGTGGGCGATGGAGGCCGCCAGGTAGCGGTGGCCCTCCCGTCGGGACGCCCAGGGAAGCACGGGGGAGAACCCCCAGTCCTGGCCGCTGGGGAAGCCCGGGTCCGGCGGCGCTCCCACGGACATCCCCGTGGCGAAGAGGGAGGGCCGGGACCAGGTGTCGTAGCCGTCGGGGTGCGCGCCCACCGCCAGGTCGAGGCCCAGGCGCACGCCCCGCTCGTCGAGCCGGCCCCGGAGCCCCGCCAGCTGCTCCCGCACCCGTAGCTGGGCCACCAGGTGGAAACGTTCCTCGTCGGCGTCCACGTCCTCGGGGCCCAGGTGGCCCATGCGGGCGTCAGTGGGCCAGGCCCGCCAGTTCCGTCCCAATCGTGCCTGGGCGCCCCGGAAGCGGGCGTAGCGCCGGAGCTCCTCGTCGGGGGCGATCCCTTCCGGGAGCCCCGCGCCGGCCAGCGCCCTCCGGACCTCGGCATCGGCCCGGGTCACGTCCAGGCGGGCCGTGGGCGGGGCCGGCCGATGGGCCTCCCCCAGGTCCAGAACCAGCTCCGACCAGAAGAGGCGGCTCACGGGGGAGTAGGGGCTCGGCTCCGGGTCCTCCCGCTCGTTGAAGGTGGGGAGGATGGGAAGGACCGTCACCAGGTCGCCTCCCTGCTTCCCCACCCACCGGCACACCGCCTCCAGGTCCCGGAGATCCGCGAGCGAGCGGCTCCGTTCGGCCCGGAGAGCGGCCAGGTGCGTCCCCACCCCCCAGCTCCGGTCCGGGCCCGGCCGCCGATACGCCTTCGTGGGCGCGGAGATGACCGAGCACCCCGCTTCCACCCCCGCCGTCCGGACGGTCAGCCGGTGATACCCCGGGGGCAGCGGCCCCGCAGCCCGCACGACGCCGTTCCCGACCTCCAGGGTCGCCTCGCCCCCGCCCTCGAGCTCCAGGACGGCCTCGCCCGTGCTCCCGAGCTGCAGGCCGACCGGGATCTCGGGCAGCACGCCGTCCCAGGCCACCACCACCGGCGGGAGGGGCTCGGCCTTCCGGCGCGCCTCGACGGCGTCCAGGGCATCAGCGGCGCTCTCCGGCCCGTCCAGGGGTGCCCCGAGGGCGGCGCAGACGCGCACCAGCGTCTCGGGTCCCGGGCTCACCGGCCGGTGGAGCCCATCGGCGTAGCCGGTATGGACTCCCAGGGTCCGGGCCAGCGTGTGAAGGGCGTCGATGTCGCTCATGAAGGGGGCCCAGAAGGGTGCCGGAGGGGGGAGGGAGAATGCTCCGGCCCCAGGCGGCGCGCAAGCCGCGAATCCGGGGGTGGGAGGGGTCCTCCGAAGCCGTGAAACGAGCGTCCCGGCGCCATCGACCCGCCGCGGCCCGGGGGCGCTCCCGGAGCGCGGCGCGACGCGCGCGACGGTGGGGCTCCGAGGCCTTCCGGCCCACCGCCGCGCGGGGGCGGACCAACACCGGCGCGCGGCGGTATCCCGACCGGGAACGTCGACCCCCCTCCACTGGTGACCACCGGGCCGGGTGGTGATGTTGTCGCCACGGGCGACATCTTCCCCGGGGCGCGCAGCTCCTCCGAACCCTCCCTGAACCCATGGAATTCTTCGAAGATCTGGCACAGGGTCGGGCCCGCGAGCCCTTCTCCGTCCTGGGCATCCACCCCTCCGAGGAGGACGGCTGGGTCGTCCGGGTCTTTCTGCCCTGGGCGACGTCGGTGCAGCTCCGGGCCGGCCGCACCCGGGTGGACATGTCCCGGGTGGGCGACGACGGGGGGTGGGAGGGACGTCTGCCCCGCTCCCCCGGCCTCGACGCCCCTCCCGCCTATCACCTGGGCGTGGTGGACGCCGACGGTCGGGAATGGACCCTCCAGGATCCCTACCGCTTCCCCCCCACCCTGGACGAAGCCAGGGTCCAGGCCTTCCTCGAGGGCCGGGATCGGCGGGCCCACGAAGTCCTGGGCGCCCACCCGTGGTCCGAGGGAGCCGTTGAAGGGACCCGGTTCGCCGTCTGGGCGCCCCACGCCCACACGGTCCTGCTGAGCGGGACAATGAACGGGTGGGACGGCCGCTGCCACCCCATGCGGCCCCGGGGCGCCACCGGGGTCTGGGAGCTCTTCGTGCCCGGCATCGAGGACGGTGCCCTGTACAAGTACCAGATCGTGACCCCGGGGGGACGACGCCTCGAGAAGGTGGATCCCTTCGGCCGGTTCTCCGAGGTCCGCCCCTACTCCGCGTCGGTGGTGGTCCACGGCTCGGGACATCCCTGGGAGGACGAGGCGTGGCTCGCGTCCCGGGCGGAGCGGCAGGCCGGGGACGCCCCCATCACGGTCTACGAGGTCCACCTGGGCTCGTGGCGCCGCAACGACGACGGCACGTGGCTCGGCTACCGGCAGCTCGCCGACACCCTCATCCCCTACGTGGCCTCCCTGGGCTTCACGCACCTGGAGCTCCTCCCGGTCACCGAGCACCCCCTGGACCAGAGCTGGGGGTACCAGCCGGTGGGCTTCTTCGCCCCCACCAGCCGCTACGGGAACCCGGACGACTTCCGCTACTTCGTGGACCAGGCCCATCGACACGGCCTCGGCGTCATCCTGGACTGGGTGCCGGGCCACTTCGCCACCGACGCCTACGGCCTCCAGCTCTTCGACGGAACGCCGCTCTTCGAGCCGGCCGACCGACGTCAGGCCTACCACCCGGACTGGGGGACCCTGACCTTCGCTTATGGGCGGCCGGCGGTCCGCTCCTTCCTCATCTCGTCGGCGCTCTACTGGATCGAGGAGTTCCACGTGGACGGGCTCCGGGTCGACGCAGTGGCGTCGATGCTCTACCTGGACTACTCCCGGGAACCGGGCCAGTGGACGCCGAACCGCGAGGGGGGCAACACCGACCTCGACGCGGTGGACTTCCTGCGGGCCCTCAACGATGCGGTCCACCAGGAAGCGCCCGGCGTGCTGACGGTGGCCGAGGAGTCGACCGCCTGGCCGGGCGTCTCCAGGGGCACCGACCTGGGCGGGCTGGGCTTCGACCAGAAGTGGAACATGGGATGGATGAACGACACCCTCTCGTTCATGTCCCAGGACCCGGTCTACCGGAAACACCACTTCGACAAGCTCACCTTCTCGCTGATCTACGCCTTCAGCGAGCGGTTCATCCTGCCCTTCTCCCACGACGAGGTGGTCCACGGCAAGGGCACCCTCCTGTCGCGGATGCCGGGGCGCGAGCCGCAGAAGTTCGCCAACCTGCGCCTCCTCCTGGCCTACCAGTGGCTGCACCCCGGGAAGAAGCTCCTCTTCATGGGGCAGGAGCTGGGGCCGTGGGCGGAGTGGAACGTGGAAGGAAGCGTGGAGTGGGGCCTGGAGGCCTACGAGCACCACGCCGGCGTCCGGACCCTCCTCCGGGACCTGAACCGGTTCTACGCCCAGGAGCCCTCCCTCCACGCCCTGGACTTCCGCCCCGAGGGGTTCGAATGGCTCGACCACCAGGACCCCGCCACCACGACGCTGGCCTTCGTCCGATGGGCGCCCGACCACACCGAGCCGATCCTGGTGGCCGCCAACTTCACCCCGGTGACCCGGGATCGCTACGACCTGCCGGTTCCGGCTGCCGGCCGTTGGCGCGTCATCCTTAACACCGACGCCCCGGAGTACGGGGGCTCCGGCGCGGTGGTGGAGCCCGTCGTGGACAGTCGGCCCGAGCCCCTGAGGGACAGGGAGCACCGGGTGACCTTCCGGCTCCCCGGGTTGTCCCTCGTGGTCCTGGCTCGGGACCCGGGCTGACGGGACCGCATCCGTCGCCGCCGGGGGTGCGCCCGGGCGCGGCATGGAAAGCTGGACCGCACGGGTCCCGTTCGCGGGTGGACGCACCCCCCGGCCCCGGTCACCCCGTGCGGTGGACACGGTCCCCTGCCCCTACCCGTCGCCGGCCGGGACCCCGTTGAGGAAGGTGGGCTCGTCGAAGACCGGCCGCTCATCCCGGTCCAGCTTCCCCTGGAGCGCCGTGGCGTAGTACCGCTCGGCGTAGTCCTTCACCATGCGTCCCGTGGTGAAGGCCTTGCCGGCCACGACGATCGACTCCTTCATGCACCGGACCCAGCCGTGGGGGACGCCCTCGGGGCCGCGGTCGTAGTAGAGGGGCACGATCTCCCGCTCCAGGAGGTCGAAGGTCGCCTGGTAGTCCACCTCGTCGACCTCCTCCTCGGAGCCGTCGGCCAGGGGCAGCGCCCACCCGTTCTGTCCGTTGAAGCCCTCGGCCCACCAGCCGTCCACGGTGCTGAGCTGCGGGACGCCGTTCAGCGCCGCCTTCATCCCGCTGGTCCCCGACGCCTCCTTGGGCACCCGGGGCAGGTTGAGCCACAGGTCGACGCCCTGAACCAGGCGATGGGCCACGTGGAGGTCGTAGTCCTCCACGAAGGCGATCCGGCCCTCGAAGAGGGGGTCCCGGGTGGCCCTCCAGACCTGCTGCAGGACCTCCTTGCCCAGGTCGTCGGCGGGATGCGCCTTCCCGGCGAAGACGAGCTGTACCGGGCGGCGCAGGTCGGTCAGGAGCTCCGCCAGGCGGTCGGGATCACGGAAGAGCAGGGCGCCGCGCTTGTAGGTGGCGAAGCGCCGGGCGAAGCCGATGGTGAGGGGCTCGGAAGTGAGGAGCGTCCCGGAGCCCACCAGGTGGGCCGCCTCCTTCCACAGCGTCTTCCAGCGGTGGCGAGCCTGCTCGCGACAGAACCCAAGGAGCTCCTTCTTGAGCTGCTGGTGCACCTCCCACAGCCGGGCATCGTCCAGCTCGAGCACCCGATCCCACATCTCGTCCGCCGGAAGCTCCTTCTCCCACTCTCCGCCCATCACCTCGTCCAGGAGGCTCATGACGTGGTGGGACATCCAGGACCCCAGGTGCACCCCGTTGGTCACCGAGCCGATGGGGACCTGGTCCACGTCCAGCCCGGGCCACATGCCGTGCCAGATCTCCCGCGTCACCTCGCCGTGTCGGCGGGACACGCCGTTCACGTGGGTGGCCAGCCGGATGGCCGCCGCCGTCATGTGGAAGCGCCCGTCCCGCTCGTCGGGGTGGCTCCCGAGTCCCATGAACGTCGCCTCGTCCACGCCCATGGTCGCGTAGTAGCTGTTGCAGACGTTGTAGACGAGCTCCGGCGAGAAGATGTCGTGTCCCGCCGGAACCGGGGTGTGGGTGGTGAACACCGACCGGCTGCGGACCCGGTCGATGGCCTCGTTCCACTCGGTCCCGCCGGCCAGCTCCTCCCGGAGCCGCTCCACCATCATGAAGGCCGCATGCCCCTCGTTGGCGTGCCAGGCCCCCGGATCCACGCCCAGCGCCCGGAGCACCCGGACCCCGCCCACGCCCAGGATCCACTCCTGCTTGAGGCGGTACTCCTCGCCTCCGCCGTAGAGGGTGTAGGTCAGCTGCCTGTCCTCGGGGTCGTTCTCCTCGAGGTCGGTGTCCAGGAGGTACAGGCGCACGCCACCGGCATCCAGGCGCCAGGCCCCGATGCTCACCTCCCGCCCGGCCGTCTCCAGCACGGTGAGCCGGTGGGAGCCGTCGGGTCCCTTGAGGCGGACCAGGGGCATGATCTCGTGGTCGAAGACCTCTTCCGAGTTCTCCTGCCACCCGTCCAGGTTCACCTTCTGATCGAAGTACCCCCGGGAATACAGGAGGCCGACCCCCACGAAGGGCACGCCCAGATCCGAAGCGGACTTGCAGTGGTCCCCCGCCAGAACGCCCAGCCCGCCCGAATAGATGGGGATGGAGTTATGAAGCCCGAACTCCGCACAGAAGTAGGCCACCGGCCGGTCGGCCAGGTCGGGGTAGCGCTCCCGGAACCACCCGGCCTCGGCGGCCGCCACCGTCCGGAAGTCCTCCATCACCCGGTCGTAGGCCTCCAGGAACCCGGGGTCCCGGGACAGCTCGGCGAGGCGGGCCGGCTCAACGGCGCGCAGCATCGCCACCGGGTTGTGGCGGGTGGCCGACCAGAGGGCGGGATCGACCGTACGGAGCAGGCCCCGAGCCCCACGATCCCAGCGCCACCAGAGATTCAGGGCCAGGTCGGCGAGGCCCTCGATGCGGCTGGGGAGATAGGGGATCTTTCCGTTGTCAGGCATGGGGTCCGGTCGGGTGGAGGAGAGGCAGAAGGGGATTCGACGAATTTGTCACTTGAACGTACAATGTGGGAGGCTTTCGCGGCCCGATGAAGCTTTCTTCTTTCGCACCGCGGGCCCGGTCGGCAGGATCCACCCTACACCCCGAACCACGAGGAAGGGCCGTGATCGAAGGATCGATCCAGGCACTGTCCACCGGGCGTCCGAGGCGCACGACAACCCCGAGTCGTCGAGCGAGTACGTGACCCTCACCCATCCGGACTGGATGCGCACCGCCGCCGTGTACCAGCTCAATACCCGGCAATTCACCCCGGAGGGTACCTTCCGGGCCGCCATGGAACACCTTCCAAGGGTGCGGGACCTGGGCGTGGCCGTCGTCTGGCTCATGCCCGTCCACCCCATCGGCCGGGTCGGCCGGAAGGGAACACTGGGCAGTCCCTACGCGGTCCGGGATCACTACGGCGTGAATGGGGAGCTGGGTACCCCGGAGGACCTGCGGGCGTTCGTCGACCGTGCCCACGACCTGGGGCTCAAGGTGATCCTCGACTGGGTCGCCAACCACGTGGCCCCGGACCACGTCATCTCCGAGGCGCACCCCGAGTGGTTCGTCCGGGACCCGTCGGGCGAACCCCGGACGACCCCGTGGTTCGACTGGACGGACGTGGTCGACCTCGACTACGCACGGCCCGGCCTGTGGCGCTACATGACCGACGCCATGGCGTGGTGGGTCCGGGAGATGGACGTGGACGGCTTCCGCTGCGACGTGGCCGGCTTCGTCCCGATGGACCTGTGGAGCCAGGTGCGCCGGGAGCTGGACGCCATCAAGCCCGTGTTCCTGCTCGCCGAGTGGGAGGCGCGTGACCTCCACGCCGCCTTCGACGCGAGCTACGCCTGGAGCTGGTACGACGCCGTGCACCGGGTCGCCAGGGAGGGCGCCGATCTGGAGCGTCTACGCGAGTACTACGCCGGCAACGAGAAGGCCTGGCCGGACGGGGCCATGCGCCTGACCTTCGTCAGCAACCACGACAAGAACGCCTGGGAGGGCACCCAGTTCGAGCAGTTCGGCGACGCACTGGAGGCGGCCATCGTCCTCTCCGTGGTGGGGGACGGGCTGCCCCTGGTCTACAACGGCCAGGAGGCGGGCAATCCCCGGCGCCTGGCCTTCTTCGACAAGGACGTCATCGAATGGCGGGAGCACCGGGTGGGTGACCTGTATCGTCGGCTCCTGGCCCTCAAGGGCCAGGTGTCCGCCCTGGCGAACGGGGCGTGGGGCGCTCCGATGCTCCGGGTGCCGAACGACGCCGAGGCCCAGGTCCTGAGCTTCCTGCGGGAGAACGAGCGGGACGGGGTCTTCGCCGTCTTCAACTTCTCCGACGCGCCCCGGGACGTCGTCTTCGAGGACTCGGCACACCATGGGAGCTGGCAGGACGCGTTCAGCGGCGCGCCCCGTGACCTGGACGGCGACTCCCGCCTCTCCCTGGACGCCTGGGGATGGCGGGTGATGATGCGGGAGGTGGCGGCATGACCCCCAGGACCGGGCCTGGCGCCCGCATCGTGGGCGATTTCGGCGGGACCAACGCCCGCCTGGCGACCCTCGGAGACACGGACGACGCCCTCGAACGGATCACCGTCCTGGCCTGCGCCGACTATCCCCACATCCACGACACGATCCGGGCCTATCTGGACCGGCACGAGATCACGGAGGTGGAGCGGGTGTGCCTCGCCGTGGCGGGGCCGGTGGACGCCGACGTGGTGCGTCTGCCCAACAACGGGTGGCGGTTCAGCAGGAAGGAGCTCGAGGCCACCCTGGGCGCGCCCCTCACGGTGATCAACGACTTCACCGCCCAGGCGCTCTGTGTGCAGCTCCTCCACCCGGGGGAGCTCTCCTGGATCGGAGCGCCCCGTCCCCGGCCCGATGGGATCCAGGTCGTCATCGGCCCGGGAACCGGCCTCGGCGTGGCGGTCCGGCTCCCCAGCGGGGAAGTCGTGCCGTCCGAGGGGGGACACGTGGGCTTCGCTCCGACCAACACCCACGAGATCGAGCTCCTCCGCGTGCTCCTCGAGCGGTTCGGCCGGGTCTCCATCGAGCGGCTGGTCTCGGGGCCCGGGCTGGAGAACCTCTACTGGGCCCGGAGTCGCCTGGACGGCGACCCGGCAGCCGGGTCGGCCCCGACGGTCTCCGCCCAGGACGTGTCCGCCCTGGCTGAGGCCGGCGACGAGCGCGCGCTCCGGAGTGTGAACGACCTCCTGGACCTGCTGGCGACCTTCGCGGGAGACATGGCGCTGGCGAACTGGGCCACCGGGGGCGTCTATCTCTCCGGCGGAGCCCTCCGCAAGCTCATGGGCTTCCTCAAGCCGGAGCGGTTCCGGGCCCGCTTCGAGGCCAAGGGCCGCTTCTCCGGATTCTGTGCCGACGTGGGGGTCGCATGGATCGCGGCCGACCATCCCGGGTTGGTGGGCTGCGCCGCGGCCCTGGCCACCGGATACGCCAGCGACGGCGGCCCCAGGACGCTCCGGTGAACCCCCGGGCGCGGTACGCGCTGATCCTGGGGGCCATGGGGCTCATCGGCGTCCTGGCCACGGCGCTCCTGCTCCTGGACCCCCCGCCCTCCCGATCGGGAGGGTTCGGGCCGCCGCCGGACCCTGCGGCGCAGGATGCCTCCGGCCCCGACACCCGCGTCGCGCTGGCGGAGGGCTGGGACGGCAACACGGTCTGCTACGAGATCTTCGTGCGCTCCTTCCAGGACTCCGACGGCGACGGCATCGGGGACTTCCGGGGGCTGACGGAGCGACTGGACTACGTGAACGACGGGGATCCGGACGGCGGCGACGACCTGGGCGCCGACTGCATCTGGCTCATGCCCACCTTCCCCACCGAGAGCTACCACGGCTACGACGTCACCGACTACCGGGGCGTGAACCCCGAGCTGGGCACCATGGAGGACCTCCAGGCCTTCCTGGCCGCCGCCCACGCCCGGGGGATCCGGGTGCTCCTGGACCTGGTGATCAACCACAGCTCGGATCGCCATCCGTGGTTCGTGGACGCGGCTTCGGGGCCCGACGCCGAGCACCGGGACTGGTACCGGTTCGCCGACGCCCCGGGGCCGGACAACGAGTACGGCGACAACAACTGGCGGCCGGTCCCCGGCGGGGACGGTTACTATTACGGCTTCTTCTCGGGCCGCATGCCGGACCTGGACTGGGAGAGCCCCGCCGTCCGCGAGGAGATGAAGCGGATCTCGGACTTCTGGCTCCTCGAGGTTGGCGTGGACGGGTTCCGCCTCGACGCGGTCCGCCACCTCATGGAGGACGACGCCGGGGTCTCCACGAACGTGCCTCGGACCCACGACATGCTGGCCGAGCTGGGGGGCCACATCCGGGAGACGGCCCCCGGGGCCTTCACGGTGGGGGAGGTCTTCGACAGCACGGCGGCCCTCGTCCCGTACTACCCGGACCAGTTCGACTCCTTCTTCGCCTTCCAGGTGGCCAACGGGATCGTGGACGCCGCCCGGACCGGCTCTCCGGCCCGGCTGATGGCCGCCGTGGCGGAGGCCCAGGAGACCCTTCCCGGTCACCGGTGGTCCACCTTCATCCGGAACCACGATCAGGTCCGGGCCATGACCGAGCTGGGCGGCGACGTTGGGCGGGCGAAGGTGGCGGCCTCGCTCCTCCTCACCCTCCCCGGGGTCCCCTTCGTGTACTACGGGGAGGAGATCGGGATGAGCGGCACCAAGCCGGACCCCCGGCTGCGGACGCCCATGCACTGGGAACCGGGCCGGGCCGCCGGATTCACCACGGGTGTGCCCTGGGAGCCCCTGCAGACGGATTCGGCCTCCGCCAACGTCGCCGCGCAGGCCGGCGACCCGGCCTCCCTCCTGGCCCACTACCGGCGGCTGATCCACCTTCGCACCGCGGAGCCCGCCCTGGGCACCGGGGTCTGGGTGCCCGTGGACCCCGGGGTCGAGGGTGTGGCGGCCTACCTCCGGGGCACGACCACCGAGGCGGTCCTGGTGGCGGTGAACCTCCGGGACACCGCCAGCGAGCTTCTGGCCCCGGCGGCGCCTCCGGGCATCCTGCCCGCCGGCGTCTTCCGATACGAAGGGGTCGAGGGCTTCACGCCCGCAGGGCTCGACCCGGCGCCCTGGAACGTCGACGAGGCCGACACGGACCTGGGGGCGATCCCGTCGCTGCCGCCCCACGGGACCGCCGTCCTCAGGATCGTCCCGGACGGGGGCTGAGCGGCAGGAAGCAGACCGGAGTCACTCGAGCCACCGGTCGATCCGGGTCGGATCGACCGGTGCGCGGGGATGTGTCGAGCCGGCGATCAGCCGACGATGGCCGCCCGCATCGCCTCGCAGGCCTCGGCACACCCGCGGCACGACTCGGCGCAGGCGGCGCAGTGCTCCATGTCGTCGTGACGGGCGCAGACCTCGGCACACGCACGGCACGCCGTCGCGCACGCCGCCAGGAGCGCCCGCAGCGTGTCCGCGTCCTGCTCGCCGGGGCGCGAGACGAGCCGTCCCGTCACCGTACAGAGGTCGGCGCAGTCCAGGCAGGACCGGACGCACCCGCGCATCCGAGTCACTTCCTCCTCCGAAAGGCAGGCGTCGGCGCACGCCGTGCAGGCGGCCGCGCACTCCGCAGCGGAGTGGACCAGGGCCAGGGCCTGCCGGCCGGCGTCGCTGGCAGGGGCGGGATGGTCGTCGAACACGCGCTTCAGGAGCTCCATGGGTCTCTCTCGGGTTCGGGTGACAGCAGGCTCGCCTGCGCATCGTTGCAACGATCGGGCCATCCAGCGGATACCCTGCGACGCGTTCACACCCCGGCCCGCTCCCCGCCTCGGGTCACGACCGCCCCGCGCTCCGCCCTGCCCGGCCGGCCGCCCTCAGCCCGCCGGACGGAGACGAACGGCCTGACCGCCCCCGGGCGCCAGTTCGATCGTGAGGGTGCTTCCTGCGCTCACGGTCTCTTCCCGGACGTCCAGGGCCAGGGGGTTGTCCTTCCAGTCGGCGCCGGGCCCGTCGGCCCAGATCCCGGCGGTCCAGGAGCCGGGCCCCAGGAAGTCCAGGGGGATCTCGAACGTCCGGGCCTCCTCGTCGGTGATGGCGCCCAGGTACCAGGCATCCCCGCCCCGCTCCCGGCGGGCCACCACCACGTGGTCGCCGATGCGACCCGTGAGGACACGGGTCTCCTCCCAGTCCACGGGAACGTCCCGGATGAAGGGAAGCGCGGGGTGTCCCTCGTAGTTCTCCGGCAGGTCCGCCGCCATCTGGAAGGGCGACCACAGGACCACGTACAGCGCGAGCTGCTTGGCGAGGGTCGTCCGGATCCGGGGCTCGTGGTTCGCGGGCGGATCACCGTCGGGGGTGGCGCGCAGGATGTCCAGGACCCCCGGCGTGAAGTCCATCGGGCCCGGGATCAACCGGGTGAAGAAGAGGATCGTCTCGTGCTCCGGGGGATTCCCGCCGTCGCCGGACCAGGCGTTGTACTCCTGCCCCCGGCTCCCCTCCCGGGTCATCATGTTCGGCCAGGTCCGCCGCTCCCCGGTGTCGTGGATCGGCTCGTGGACGTTCATCATGATCCCGTACCGGGCCGCCGTCTCCAGGACGTGGCGGTGATGGCGGACGGCCGGCTGGGAGTAGTGGGAATCGCCGTCCAGGACGTCGTCCGCCACGTAGCCCGACTTGATGGCCCGGATCCCCAGGGAGCGGTAGAGGGCGTAGGCGTCCTCCAGCTGCGCCTCGTAGTTCTCCAGGCCGCCGGAGGTCTCGTTGTGGGCAATGAGATCCACCCCCCGCTCCCGGGCGTAGGCCGCCAGTCCCGGCAGGTCGTAGTCCGGATAGGGCTCGGTGAACGAGAAGAGCTCCGAGTTCGCGACCCAGTCCCCGTCCCATCCCACGTTCCAACCTTCCACCAGCACCCCGCCGAAGCCGTTCTCCGCGGCGAAGTCGATGTAGCGGCGGGTGTTCTCGGTCGTGGCACCGTGGTCCGGCCCCGAGCCCCAGGTGTAGGTGTTGATGTGCATCCCCCACCAGATCCCCACGTAGCGCATGGGCTCGATCCAGCTGGTGTCGTCGATCCGGCTCGGGGGGTTCAGGTTCAGCGCCAGGACCGAGGGCACCAGATCCTCGACCCGGTCCGCCACCTGGAGCGTGCGCCAGGGCGTTCGGAAGGGGGTCGAGCCCCGGGCCTTCACGCCGTCGGCCATGGGCGCCAGCGCCGCCCGCAGCGTCCGGTCCTCGAGGGCGGCCCCCGCCAGGAACATCCGGGGATAGTCCACCAGGTCGGCCTCGTGGACGACCATGACGGTCCCGCCGTCCCGGGTCTCCAGGGTCAGGGGCGTCTGCACGCTGTCCAGGACGCTCACCGGGGACTGGGAGTAGAGCATCTCCGACCGGTCCATCCGGGGCCGGTCCGAGGGGATCCACCAGGCCCTGGCGTTGTCGGCGAAGGCGAACTCGGTGAGCTCCTCGGCGATGACGAGCTCGGCCAGCCCCGGCTGCTCCGGGATGTCGTAGCGGAAGCCCACGCCGTCGTCGAACACCCGGAACACCAGGTCGAACCGGCGCCCCGGAGCCGCGGCCTCCTCCACGGACACGGTGAGCTCGTTGTAGTGGTCCCGGACCTCCCGGAGCTGGCCCCAGGGCTGCTCCCAGGTCTCGTCCACGGCACGCTCGGCGGTGCCGGTGATCCGCAGACCCTCGGCCAGGGGGGGTGCGCCCTGGAGCGCGAAGCCCAGACGGGAGGGCATCACCAGCGCCTCGCCGTCCCGCTGTAGACGCCAGGTCACCTCGCCCCCGGGGGTCAGGGCCACGATGACCCGGGTGCGGCCGTCCGGGGACGAGACCGCCGGCTCCTGGGCCTGGACACAACCGGTCCCCACGAGGAGGCTCGCGACGGCGGCGCGGAGGGCGCGGCGAGCGCGGCGGCGCATCAACCGGCGGGCACGGCCCCCGAGGGGTGCGGCGAACGTCGGGCTTCGGTGCATCGGTCGTCTCCGTCGAAGGAATCCAGGGTCAGGCCGGCCCCTCTACGTGGAAGGCCACGGCGGAGCCCGCCGGCACCTCTACCGACACGGCTCCGTCGGCTCCGACGCTCACGCTGCCCCCGGCACACCCGCCGGGGCGCGGCGGACCCGCGATCACGTCGCAGTAGGTGCCTTCGGGCAGCCCGGTGGCCAGCTCGACCAGGACGACGTCCGGCCCGAGGTTGAAGGCCGCGAAGCCCCGGGCGCCCCGGGTGAAGGCCACCGCACCCCCGCCGTCGGTCCAGGTCTCACCGACGTCCGCTCCCGCGGTGGCCCGCCGGAACCCCACCATGCCCAGGATCGCCGGGTCCCGGTGCTCGCAGACCCAGCCGGTGGGCCCGACCTCGCCGGGCATCATGGGACAGGATACGGGAAGGGTGCCGCCCCCAGCGTCGTTGGGCGGTCCCTGGTCCCGGGTGGTGAAGACGTAGCTCGACATCACCTTGGGATACCCGTAGGGCTGGGCCAGCAGCCACACCTGGGCCAGTCGGTAGGCCGCCCCGTCGTCGACGGTGAGGGCACCCGGCTCCCGCTGCGTGTCGTGGTTCTCGATGAAGACCACGGCCTTGTCCGACGGCAGGAGTCCCCACGTCCCGGGGTCGACGTCCAGAAGGTCGGCCGGCTCACCCCCCTGCGCCCCCGTGAACGCGTTGCGCACGCCCGTGAACCGGAACTCGGTCAGGTCCGCCGCCCCGCCCGAAGCGTAGCCCAGGCCCAGGTAGTCGTCGGTCCCGACGGCCTCGCCGCCGAAGTCGATGACCTCGCCGAAGACGTAGGGCGCCGGTGCGCCGACCCGGCGGTTCATCTCGCCGACGATGGAGTCCAGCTCCACCGGCTGGACGTGCTTGGCCGCGTCCAGCCGGAAGCCCGCCACCCCCAGCTCCACCAGCCGCACCAGGTAGTCGGCCAGGCCGGCACGAACCGCGGGGCTTCCCGTGTCCAGGTCCGCCAGACCCAGCAGCTCGCAGTCCTGGACGTTGGCGGCGCTCTGGTAGTTCGTGACCGCGCAGGCGGGGTGGAAGTCCCCGGGGCCCCATACGCCGGTGTAGTCGTACTTGGTGTAGGCCGTCCCGGCGCTTCCGGTGCCTCCCCCCGCGGTCATGTGGTTGAGGACGGCGTCCACGTAGATGCCGACCCCCGCCGCAGCGCACCGGGCCACCATGTCCGCGAAGGCCTCCGGGGACCCGGACCGGCCCTCCAGCGCGTAGCTCACGGGCTGGTAACGCTGCCACCAGGGCGCCCCGAGGACCAGGGCGTGCTCCTGGGGCGGGGACACCTGGACCGCTTCCACCCCGGCGGGACCCAGGACCGTCTCGCACTCGGTCGCCACGTCGGACCAGCGCCACTCGAAGAGGTGGACGAAGACGGCCCCCTCGGCCGCAAGCCCCGTGGGACGGTAGGTGGCCGGGAGGCTCGGCCGCACCCCCGGCCCGCCCACCACGACGCCCGAGGGCCCCGGGTCCCCGCAGGCCGGGAGACCCAGGAGGAGGACGGTAAGGACCGGGAGCGCCCGGCGGCCCCGTCGAGGAGCCGGGCAGGCGGCGGGCCCGCGAGGGGCCGGGGACGGAAGGGAGCGATACGACACGGAGGATGCCTTTGGGTCTGGAAGCGACGAACGGCCCGACCGCCTGGAGGCAGCCGGGCCGTCGACCTCGCTCACCCCGGGGAGACGCGGGGCCCGCCCGGGCCCCGCTCACCCTCGGGTCAATAGCCCTCGTTCTGGGTCAGGTTCGGGTTGGCCAGCAGCTCCGACGCCGGGAGCGGATACAGGTCCCGGAACGCGGCGGTGGCCTGACCGGCCGGCGTGCCGCCCTTGAAGGTCCAGAGGTAGTCGCCACCGGTGAACAGCCCGAAGCGGACCAGGTCGGTGCGCCGATGGCCCTCCCAGTAGAGCTCACGGGCACGCTCGTCCAGGATGAAGTCGAGGGTCAGCTCGCCGGCGGAGATGTTCCCGCTCGTATCGCCGTAGGCCCGCTCCCGGAGCTCGTTCACGAGTCCGACCGCCGTGCCGACGTCGCCGCCCCCACCCCTGAGGTGCGCCTCGGCATACATCAGGTAGGCGTCCGCCAAACGGAAGACCGGATAGTCCGTGTCGGGGAAGGTCAGGTGCGACCCCGGCGTCCCGTCGGAGGTCACGTTCTGGAACTTCGGCGCCGCGTAGCCCTGGAAGAAGTCGGAGACGTTGGAGATCGTCAGGGACTGTCCGTCGGTGAAGAAGACGTCGTCCGCCCGTCCGTCACCGGACGCCGGGAACAGGTTCACGATCTCGGGCTGGATCCGGAGACCCCACCAGGCGAAGTCGAGCCCGTACGCGCTCGCGTCCATGTTGCCACCGACGGAGGCGTGGGCCAGGAAGGTCGTGCCTCCCCAGGTCCGGGTGTTCTCCCCGTCCTGGGGCACCACGAAGATCAGCTCCGGCGACGTATGGTTGTCGGCCAGGAAGTTCCCCGTGTAGGTGTCGTTGAGCGAGTACGCGCCCGAGTTGATCACGAACTCCGCCTCCGACAGCGCCTGGGCGTAGGCGCCGGTCCCCGCGTAGACCTCCGCATTCAGGTAGACCTTCGCCAGGAGCATCGCCACGGCACCCTGGTCCGCACGCCCGTATTCGCCCGCGCCGGGGGCGGGCAGCGCCGCCCGGATGTCGTTCAGCTCATTGACGATGAAGTCGTAGATCTCGGCCCGGGTGGCCTGTTCGGGAGGGGTCACTCCCAGGTCGAAAGTCTCGTCGACAAGCGGAATGGGGCCGAAGATGTCGACGCCGTGCCAGTAGGAATACGCCCGGAGGAACCGCGCCTCGGCCTGGAACTGGGCGATATCCGCCCGGGTCTCGGCGCTGACGTTCCGCTCGTCCAGCTTCTCGTCGGTGGTCTCCCGGAGGAACTGGTTCGCCATGGCGATCTGGAAGAAGATCCGGGAGTACATCCCGCCGGGCCACTGGTTGTCCGCGCCCCAGCCCTGGTAGTTCATCTCGGGCAGCCCGGGGTCCCCCCACCCGATGACCGCCTCGTCCGTGGGCAGCGTGTTGATCACCCAGAGGAGACGGAGGTAGTTCGAGAAGCCCTCATCGGTGATCCGCTGGATGTCCCGGGCCCCGTCGGGGCCTTCCTGTCCGGTGACCGCGAGGCCCGCGTAGATCTTGGCGAGGAAGCTCTCGTACGAGCTCTCGTCCGTGAAGATGTTGCTGGAGGTGACCGTGCTCTCCGGCTCGATCACCAGGTCGGTGCACCCGATGGCGCCCAGCGATACCGCGGACGCCACCAGGAGGGTCGTGAGGGTCTTCCTGCTCATGGCTCTAGCCTCCAAGTTGTGCATCGTTCTCATCCCCCTACCTCAGAAGCCCAGCGTCAGCCCGACCGAGAAGGTCCGGGCCCGGGGGTAGAGGTTGTTGTCGATTCCGCCGATCAGGGCCTCGGGATCGAGCCCGCTGTACCCGGTGATGGTGAACACGTTCTGCACCGTCCCGAAGATCCGGGCGCCGTCCAGCACGCCCAGCCCGTCGACGGTGTACCCGAGGGTGATGTTGTCCAGCCTCAGGAAGGACGCGTCCTCGACGTAGATGTCGGAGAAGTACTGGGGGTCCTGGAACCCGTACTCCAGCACCGTGCCGTGCAGGCTGTAGGGGATCGGGCCGTTGAGCCGGTTATAGTTGCCCCCGTCCGACGCGATGTTGTTGTAGACGTGGTTCCCCAGCTGCACCCGCATCCCGTAGCTCAGGTCGAAGCCGCCGAAGGAGAAGCGGGAGGAGTGCCCGATGTTGATCGGGGCCGCCGGCTGCTCGTTGGGGAAGCGGTCGTCCTGGTTCACCGTCCCGTCCCCGTTCCGGTCCACGTACAGGTCCTGTTCGTTGATCAGGCCGTCCCCGTTCACGTCCTCGTAGATCGGATTGCCGCTCGCGTCCCGGATGTGCTCGTAGGTGTGGAACGAGTTCACCGGGTGGCCGGGCTGGAGCACCTGGATGGTGTTCCCCACGCCCCCGGCGATCCCACCCACCAGGATCTGCTCGTCGCCGGCGCCGACGGCGTTGATCTGCGTCAGCTCGTTCTTGTTGTAGGCGAAGGTGATGCCGGCGTCCCAGCTGAACGCCCGGTCGTCCCGGGGCTCCACGATGGCCGCGGCCAGCGAGAACTCGATTCCCTTGTTCTCCACGCTGCCGACGTTCGTGGTGACGAAGTCCGAGAGGTTCGTCCCCGCCGCCACCGGGACGGTGAAGATCAGGTCCTCCGTCTTCTTGAAGTAGACGTCGACGGCACCCGTCACCCGGTCGTTCCAGAGGCCGTAGTCCAGCCCGGCGTTCCAGGAGGTGGTCTCCTCCCACTTGATCCCGGGGTCCGCCGCGGAGGGCCGGATCGTCGGCACGAACCGGTCACCGAACTGCACCCGGGCGAACGGGTCGCTGATCAGGTAGCTGGAGTACTGCTGGTAGTTCGCGAACTCCTGGTTCCCCGTCACCCCCCACGACACCCGGAGCTTCAGCTCGGAGAAGAGATCGCTGTCGGACATGAAGTCCTCGCCGGCGATCCGCCACGCGAAGGCGGCGGAGGGGAAGATCCCCCACTGCTCGTCGGGGCCGAAGCGGGAGGAGCCGTCCCGCCGGAGCGAGCCGGTGAAGAGGTACTTGTCCGCGTAGGAGTAGTTGACCCGGCCGAAGAAGGAGATCAGCCGGCTCTCCTCGACGAAGAGGCTGGCCCCCACCTCGTTCGCGTCCGGGATTCCGTTGGGGCCCAGGAAGTCGGCACTCAGGCCGCTGGCGAAGAAGGAGGGGAATTCAGAGCGCGAGTTCTCGTAGGAGTACCCGCCGGTGAGGGAGAGGTCGTGGTTCTCGCCGAAGGGGCGGGTGTACGTCAGGTACCCGTCGAAGAGAGTGTTCAGCTGCTCGTTGTTCGAGCGGCTCAGCGTTCCGGGGTTCGATCCCCCTGCCTGCGCCTTGAGGAAGGACGGAGCGAAGTAGACGTTCTCGGTCTTGGCGATGTCGTACCCCACGTGCGAGGTGGCCGTGAGCCCCCGGACCCCGGGGATGTCCCACTCGACCTCGAGGGTCCCGAGGCTCCGGTAGGCGGTCCCCTCGTCGACGATGTTCTCGATCTCGGGGAAAGGGTTCTCCGGGGAGAGCCCCGCCGCCGCGTCCCACTCGTAGTACTGGCCGTCGAGCATCACCGGCTGCGTCGGCGCGAAGCCCGTGGCGTTGCCGATGCTGCTCCCGGAGAAGTTGTCGAGGATCCGGGCGCCTCGGATGTTCGCTTCGACGCTCAGGGAGTTCTCGAACAGGAGCTGGCTGAAGTTCAGGGATGCGGTCAGGCGCTCCGTGTCGGATCCCCGCACGATCCCGTCGCGGCCGTAGTAGCCCATCGAGGCCCTGTAGTTGCTCGTCTCCGAGCCGCCGTCGACCGTCAGGTTGTGCTCCTGTCCGTAGGCGGACCTCATGATCTCGTCCCGCCAGTCGGTGTCGGCGTTCAGCAGGAGGCCCGAGCTCTGGGGCGCGTACTCCGCCACCGCGGCCCGGAAGTCCGCGGCCCGGACCATGTCCAGCTCACCCACCCCGTTCGACATGTTCACCGAACCGGTGTACTGGATGAACGAGCCCTCCCGGCCCTCCTTGGTCTCGATCAGGATGACCCCGTTCGCGCCACGGGACCCGTAGATGGCCGCGGCCGACGCGTCCTTCAGCACGGTCACCGAGAGGATGTCGTCGGGGTTCAGGAAGTTGAGGGGATTCGAGCCCGCACCGAGACCGCCGCCGGGCGCCACCGGCTGCCCGTCGATCACGAAGAGGGGCTCGTTCGAAGCGTTGATCGACGTCCCACCGCGGATGCGGATGTTGACGCCGCCGCGGAATCCGGGGGTGATGACCTGGACGCCGGCCACCTTCCCCTGGATCAGCTCCTCCGGAGCGGTGATCACGCCCTGGTTGAACTCCTCCGCACCCACCGAGTTGATCACCCCGGTCACGTCCCGCTCGACCTGTTGGCCGTACCCGGTGACGACGATCTCCTGCATCTGCAGGGCCTGGCTGATCATCTGGATGTCGATCACGACGGTCTCACCCTCAGAGACGGTGATCTCCCGGGTGGCGTCCGCATAGCCGAGCACTTCGGCGGTCAGAGTGTGGATGCCCACCGGCACGGCGGTGATGACGAACCGCCCGTCGGCGTTGCTGAGGCCGGTGCGCCCCGTGCCGAGGACGGTGAGGGTCACCCCCTCGATCGGACGCAGCGTGGCGTCGTCGAAGATCCGACCCGCGACCGTTCCGGTCTGGGCCTGCGCCTGCGTCGGTACCGCCCAGGAGAGGGCCACCAACAGAGTGAGCAGGCTCGTACGAACCCTAGTCATGTCATTCGCCTCCGGGTGGGAAGGAAGAGGGACGGCACTGCCGTCGGGAGCGCGGGGGCGGGTCGTTCCAGGCCCCACTCGCGCGGCCCGTCCAGATCGCGAGGCCGAACCCGTCGTCGCGCATTCGTCAATTGATCCGACAAAACAGATCTCACATGGCTCGGCCCAGGCCTGAACCACAATTGAACAGGGGGCTGAACATTGCCTACCGGAGATGACATGGCAAGCAGTTCGCGTGGGGAGTCCTCCCGTTCCGACTGTAGGGAAAGGGAGGATGCGGTCTCGCGGGGCCGCCGGCGCCCCTTCCGACTATGCTTCGACAATCTCCGGGCGGACCGATGCGGGATGACTGTCATCGCTCGTTCGTCATGATCAGGAGCGGTCGGGACAGGAAGTCGTACTTCGGACGGAGCCGCTCCGTGTTGTAGAACTGCTCGACGTCCACCGTCTTCTTGTCCATGACGCGGTCGAGCCCCACCGAGGTGTACCTCCCCTCACGGACCGCGACCAGGAGTCCGCTCTTGCCCTGGAGGATCAGGTCGAGGGCGAGGTTGCCGAAGGCCATGGGCGCGATGGAGTCCAGCGCATCGGGGTCGCCGGAGCGCACCAGGTAGCCGAGGCGCTGATTCACCACGTGGACCTCCTTCCCGTCGTTCCAGGTCGGAGAGTGGATCTTGATGTACTCCGAGACCTGATCGCCGATGCCCCCCAGCTTCTTGTGACCGAACTGGTCGGTCTCGTGGCTGGAGAAGCTCATGTCGTCGTGACCCGACAGGATCGCGCCCTCGGAGACCAGCACCACCGAGTAGTGGGACGGGTTCTTCCTGCGGTCCTCCACCAGGAGCCGGGTGAGGTGCTCCGGATCGACGGTGTGCTCGGGGATGACGCAGCGGTCCGCGGCGCCGGCCATGGTGGGCATGAGGGCGGTGAAGCCGGCGTACCGGCCGAAGACCTCGATGACCAGGATGCGCTCGTGGGATCCCGTCGTGGTCCGGAGCCGATGGGTCAGCTCGATCGTGCGCGTCACACAGGTGCTGAAACCGATGCAGTACTCGGTTCCGCCGACGTCGTTGTCCATCGTCTTGGGGATGGCCACGACCTTCACCCCTTCCTTGTGGAGGCGGTGCCCGTAGGAGAGGGTGTCGTCCCCTCCGATGGGGATCAGCGTGTCCACACCCAGGAACTCGAGGTTCGTGAGGATCTCCGGGGTGATGTCGTTGATGTCGTCGGTGTAGGTGTCCTTGAGGTGGTCCGGTACGAAGGCCCTGGGCAGATGGCTCGCACGGGTACGACTGGTGTGGAGGAAGGTCCCGCCCGTGCGGCCCACACGGTTCACGAGCGGCTCCGACAGCTCCACGACGCAGTTGCTGTTGTCGGCCCCGGCCTCCGGGACGATGTCCACCAGGCCCCGCCAGCCCCGGCGGATCCCCAGCACACGGTATCCCTCGCGGCTGGCTCGGATCGTGACCGCCCGGATGGCGGGGTTGAGGCCAGGGACGTCGCCGCCCCCGGTGAGGATGGCAAGGGTGCCCTTGTACGGCATCGGTGCTGACTCCTGTGGGGTGGGCGAGGAATGCGGCCGGGATGGCCGCGAAGGTCGCCGGATCATTTTGTCAATTGAAGGTACTAATGCGTCTCCACCGCTCTTGCCAGGGGCGATCCCCCGGCGCGCACGGCGGACCTAGACGCCCTCCACCCGATCCACCCGTCGACCCGTGGGCCGCCCGGTACGGACGCCCTCCTCCCGGGCAACGCCACCTCCCCCCGGTGCCACAGCCTACCCGCATCTGATCGGGGCGGCAATCACCGGCGCCGGATGGTGACCCTTGCGATCCCCCGGGCCGGTCGTCTATCGTGGGCACTAGCGCGACTTACCCGCAATCCCCTCGCCGCGCTCGCCGCTGGGTTCGTGACCGGTACACCGGTCGCAGGGAGGCTCGATGGCCGATGTCTGGACCGCCCTCGTCGAAGGCATCCTGGCCTTCGGGGAGACCCGGGTGGCCGACCTCGTGGGGGACACGTTCAGCGACACCGGCTCCTTCGTCGGGGCCCTGGCCGAAGACGGGTCCATCACGCCCAACGTCAAGCAGCGCTTCGACGAGCTGAAGAACGACATCGAGAACGGGGTCGGCGCGGTCCAGCCCATCGTCGACGCCATCGAGCCCAAGATCCAGGCCGCCGCTACCGCTGCCCAGAACATGGCGACGGAGCTTCAGACCTCGCCGTTCACCCTCGAGGCCGCCGCCCGGGCCGCCACGGAGCTGGCCTTCGTGCTGGACGCGGTGGACCAGGCCCACATGATCCTGGCCGAAGAGGTCTCCAAGGACTCCGGCGGGAACGTACAGCCCGCAATCAAGACGGCCATCGAAGGGATCACGGAGCCCTGGAAGCAACCCTTCCGGGACATGGGCGCCGGGGTGGTCCAGGCCTTCGACACCGTGGCGAATCAGCTGCTCGGGATCGACGACGCCTCGGACGACTTCG
This sequence comes from Longimicrobiales bacterium, assembly GCA_035464715.1. Taxonomy (GTDB): domain Bacteria; phylum Gemmatimonadota; class Gemmatimonadetes; order Longimicrobiales; family Gaopeijiaceae; genus Gaopeijia. Next base: position 7,711 of record DATHRY010000299.1, on the reverse strand, counting down.
CGGACATCGTCTCCTTCCATCGGAACGAGAAGGAGCTGCGCCTGGAGTTCACCCGATCCGGACGGCGGGAGCTCGGGGCGCTGGCGGTCGAGGACGTGGCCCTGGTGGGCTTCGTCAACTACAAGACCGTCGCGACGGTGGGGATCCGGATCCGGACGAAGCTCGAGGCGGGTCTGCGCTCGGACAAGCTGCTGGAGAAGACCATCCCCGGGGGGAACGACCCCAGCGCCGAGACCACGGCCATCCAGCTCGACTCCAGCGACGGGCTGACCTTCGGAGACGCCAAGAGCCGCCGCCTCACCCTCCCCGTCAGCTTCTCGCTTCCGGGGGTCGAGCTCCGGGAGTTCATGATCCAGCTCCCCAAGCAGGACGACCCCGGCGCCGACGACTCGGTGGAGATCATGGCCACCGTGGCGGTGAAGTTCGGGTCCGCCATGGGGCTGGTGGTGGAGGGCACGGGCGTCAAGGTCAACTGGGCCGACGGCCTGGACGTGACGCCGAGGCTGCCCACCGGCCTGGGCATCCGCATCGATGCGGGCATCGTCGCCGGGGGCGGCTTCATCCTCCGCGACGACAAGGAGTACGGCGGCATCCTCGACCTGAAGATCGGCGAGTTCCGCATCACGGCCATCGGACTCCTGGTCACCGACCCGTTCTCGTTCGTGGTCATCCTGGCGATCCGGTTCTCGCCGGCGATCCAGCTGGGGTTCGGCTTCACCCTCAACGGGCTCGGAGGCATCCTGGCGGTGGAGCGCCGGGTGGCCACCGACCCCCTGCGGGAGGGGATCAAGAGCGGGCAGGCCGACCAGCTCCTCTTCCCGGAGGACCCGATCGCCGCCGGGCCCACGATCCTGGACAAGGTCCGGGACATCTTCCAGCCCCAGGAAGGGGCCTTCGCCGTCGGGCCCATCGGCGAGCTGGGATGGGGCGGCGAAGCCGGCTTCGTCGTGGCCAAGATCGGCATCGTCCTGAGCCTCCCCGACCCCCTCCTGATCCTTCTGGGATCGGTGAAGGTGGGCGTGCCGTCGCCCAAGGTGAAGCCCCGGATCGTGGACCTGAAGGCCGAGGTCTACGGGGAGTTCACCCCGGACCACATCCTGTTCATCGTCGGGCTGGTCAACTCGAAGGTCGCCGGGATCTCCATCAGCGGGGACATCGGGCTCTACATCCAGTGGGCGGGAGGCGGTGACTTCGCCCTGAGCGTGGGTGGGTTCTTCCCGGACTACGAGCCTCCCAAGGCCCTGGCGGGCCTCCGGCGCCTGACCATCGACCTGTCTCCGGCCAGCTGGCTCTCACTCCGGGCCGAGGGCTACTTCGCCATCACCACGAACTCCCTGCAGTTCGGAGCAATGGTGCGGCTCAACGCCAAGCTGGGGCCGGTCCGGGGCAAGGCCTGGCTGGGCCTCGACGCCCTCTTCAAGTGGTCGCCGCGCTTCTATTTCGAGGTCCGCATCAGCGCAGGCCTGGAGATCTCCGCCTTCGGACTCGACCTCTTCGGGGTGGAGTTCCGGGGCACGCTGAAGGGCCCCACCCCCTGGACCATCCAGGGCTACGCGTCCATCTCGGTCCTCTTCTGGGACATCGAGTTCGACCTGGGGCCCTTCACCTGGGGCGAAGAGGACACGTCCACGCTGCCCACCGTGTCCCCCCGGGCGCTGGTGGCGGAAGCCCTCCTGGAGGACGGTGCCTGGCTGCCCCAGGTCCCGGACGGTGCCGACGAGATGGTGTACCTGCTGCCCGACACCACGACGCCCCTCCTGGTCCATCCCCTCGGGGGCCTCGAGGTCAAGCAGCTCAAGGTGCCCCTGGAGACGAAGCTCGAGCGCCTGGGGAAGGCCAACGTCTCGGAGAACCGCGTCAACCTGGGCTCTCCCGCGGTCTCGGGCGTGGCGGCCAGCGTGGTGTCCCACTCGAACGACCGTTTCGCGCCCGGGCAGTTCCTCAAGCTCTCCGACGACCAGCAGATGTCCCGGCCCTCGTTCGAGACGATGCCGGCAGGGATGAAGGTCGCGGCTACCGAGGCCCACTGCTTCGGTCCGACCTGCGCCGCCGCCTACGAGTGGGAGACGGCCTTCCCCCGGGCTGAGATCCCCAACCGTTTCGAGGCCTTCCTGATGACCAAGGCCATGATCAAGTCCACGATGAAGGCCAGCCCGGTGGCGAAGGCCGCCCGGCTGCGAGGGAACCCGTACGTCACGGCACCGGACCCGGTGGTGCTCGGGGATGCCGCCGAGCGCCGCGTCCACCGGGCCGACGACCTCACCGCCGCGGGCCCGGCCACCGCCGTGACCTACACCCACGCCGTGGAGCGGATCGCGGATCTCGCGGAGCCGGATCAGGCCTTCGATCCCGGAGCCGAGCGGATCGAGTACGAGCTCCTGGCGGTGGGGGTGGCGCCATGAGCGGTTCGCTGTCGAGCCACCCGCACTTCGTCCTCGACGCGTTCGCCCTCGCCCCGGTGGTCGCCTACGAGCCGGAAGACGTGCGGCTGGGCGTCTACACCTTCCTGCCGTGGACCCGCACGGGCCTCTCCTCCATCGTCCAGAACCCCGCGGCGGGCCAGATCCGGGCCACCGTCTCGGTCAGCGTGGACGTCGAGGACGACAAGGGCGGATCGACGCCGGTGAGCAAGACCCTGACGCTGCGGGGTCCGGGCGACGTGCTGGGCCTCAAGCCCGGGCAGATCATCCGACGCTATCCCGCGCCGAACACACCGGACGCCCAGGACACCTTCCTGGCCTACGTGGAGTTCGACCGGCCGGAGCTGCCCTGGCTCTTCACGCCTTTCGCCCCCTCCGGGCCCGCCCAGGAGCGACTGGCCCCCTGGATGGCCCTGGTGGTCCTCGAGGCCCGGCACGCCTCGTTCGAGCCCCCTCCGGCCACCACGCCCCCGCTACCGCCGCGGGTGCGCACCCGCATGCACGAGCTCCAGCCGCTCGTCCATTCGTGGGCCTTCGCCCACGCCCAGGTAGCCGGGGACACCGGGGGGACGCCGGGGGTGAGCGTGCGGGCGGACGGCGCCCCCGGGGTCGGGCCGGACACCTCGTCGCCGAGGGTCCGGGACCGGCTCTCGAACGACCACGCCGACGTGAACCTGTCCCGACTGATCTGCCCCCGACGCCTCGACGACGGCGTGGACTACGTGGCCTGCGTCGTGCCGGCCTTCGACTGCGGGGTGAGGGTCGCGATGGGGCTGCCGGGCGGAACGCTGGCGCCGGCGTGGACCCGGACCAGCGGGGACGACGACCAGGAGATCGTCCTGCCCGTCTACGACCACTGGCGCTTCAGCACGGCCCCCGGCGGCGACTTCGAGGAGCTCGCCCGCCGCCTGATCCCGATCCCGGCGCCGTGGAAGGTCGGTCGTCGCTTCATCGACGCCCACCTGCCCCGGGCGGGCGTCGGGGAGCTGGAGGAGGAGGACCCGGGCCGCGTGCAGATCCTCAAGTGCGCCCTCTTCTCCGCGGCCGCGGCGCCTCTGGACAGCCCCCCGGACGAGGCCTGGTCCACGGACAAGCGGGAGGAGCTCCGAACCGAGATCAACGGGCCGGACGCCGTAGCGCTCACCACCCCCACCCCGGAACAGCCCGTGCCGGATCTGCCCCGGGTGGGCCCGCGCATCTACGCGCGCTTCCAGCGAGGGAGGAACCGTGTCGACGCCGTCACGGACAGCGACTGGTTCGGTCAGCTCAACACCTCGCCGGTCCACCGCATCGTGGCGGGGCTCGGAACCCGGGTCGTGCGCAAGGACCAGGAGCCGCTCATGGAGGCGGCCTGGGCGCAGGTCGGGGAGATCCAGCGGGCCAACGCCGCCCTGGTCCGCGCCCAGTACGCCCGGTACCTGGGGGCCTCGCTCCACACCCGCTACCTCGCCCGCCTGAGCTTCACGGCCGCCATCCAGGTCACCCGGGCCGCCCAGGGCAAGCTCCGTCTGGGAGGCGCCGCGCTGACGATCCGGGGGGACCTGGAGCGGAGCTACGTTGCGCCCACCGCGGCGGATCTCCCCTTCCGCCGGGCCTTCCGGCCCAGGGGGGCCCTGGCGCGACTCACGCAGAACGTGGCCCCGGACGCCCTCCTGGAGCAGGCCCTGTTGCCGGACGGGGGCCTGCGGGACTTCCGGGAGCCCTACGTCCAACCCGACGGGGTCACCGGGGTGCGGGAGGAGACGTTGGACGCCCTGCCCCGGGACGTGGTGGCCAGGGCCCTGGGCGTCTCCGAGCGGAACGCAATCGGCACGCTGCGCCGGCGTCTCGAGACCTTCCAGGCCGACGCCGCCGTTGCGGACCTCATGACGCAGCCCGTCACGACCTGGAACGTGGACCCGGGAATCCTCGATCCCAGGGACCTGGGAGGTCTTCGGGCCGTCGACATCCTCAGGAGCGCCCTCCCACCCCGTATCGCGCGGGACCCGGGCCGGGCCGAGGCCATCGGCAGCGTGCTCAAGGGCCTGGCGGACAGCGACATGGCCGCGGTCCGGGAGCCCGCCCTCGAGCTGGAGACCCGGATCCGGGACGAGCTTCCGCAGCTGAGCCGGATCCCGGAGCGGACGGGCCCGGTCATCGGCCCGGTCATCCACCCCGGGCGTGAGACACGCCCTCTCCCGCGACCCACCGGCCTTCCGACCTCGGGACGGATCCCGACGGTGGGTCGCCTTCCCACCTCGGGCCGCCTGCCGGGGATCTCCGTGCCCTCGACGGGTGTGCCGATCGAGCGCCCCACGCTCGGAGGGCCGTCCGTCTTCGGGCGACCGGTGGCGGACGCCCGGGAGCCCCTGGTCACCCCCGAGTCCGTGGCCCTGGCGATCGAGCTGAACCGCCTGCGGCGGACGCCGAAGATGACGGTGGCCACCAGCCTCGCGGAGGTGGTGACGAGCACCGGGATCTTCGAGCTCCCCGACCTCCCGGAGCTAACCGGGCCCACCGTCACCAAGGCGACCCTTCTGGCCCAGCTGGAGCCGGCCCTCACGGTGACGCGGTACGCCGAGGGCCGACTCGCGGCGAAGCCGGGGTGGCTTCCCGCGGACTGGTTCGCCAACGGGATGGTCTGGCCCATCATGGCGGCACCGGAGTTCAGACGACCCATGTACGAGGCGCTGGACGCTTACGACCGGGACTGGCTGGTCCCCGGGCTGGGCCTGATCGAGGCCACCGATTTCGTCACGCTCCTCCAGACCAACGCCGCCTTCACGGAGGCCTTCCTGGTGGGGTTGAGCGACGAGATGGGACGGGAGTTGCTCTGGCGGGAGTATCCCACCGATCAGCGCGGCACCTACTTCAAGTACTTCTGGGACGACGACCAGGAGGAGCTGACGGACGAGATCCACCGCTTCTCCAAGGCGCCGCTAGGGCATCACATCGTCGGCGGAAGCGACGGACGGGTGGTCTTCGTGGTGCGAGGGGCGCTGGTCAAGCGCTATCCCGACGCGGTCATGTTCGCGCTCCGGGACATCAGCCCTGCGAACGCGGTGGAGCCGGTCTTCGGAGATCCGAGCCAGGACGGGTTCGAGGCGAAGGTCCTCTTCCACGCCAACCTGTCGCCGGACATCCTGCTGGTGGGCTTCGACCTCACCCCCCAGGAAGTGGCGAGCCAGGACTGGTGGTTCTTCATCGCCGAGCACCCGACGGCACCTCGTTTCGGGCTCGACACCGAGGGCTCGCCGGGCCCCTCGATCGTGGACCGGAACGACCTGGACTGGGCGGACCTCCCCAGGTCCCACGGGAGCGTCCGGGGCGGGGGCGGTTTCATCGACCCCGGGGGCTCCCCCGCGAGCCCCGTGCTGACCATCAACGAGCAGACCCCGGACCCGCCGCCGCCCAGCGTGACGTGGCCCCCGGCGTCCTCGGCCGTGCTCGCCCGGATCCTGCTGCAGAGCCCGATCCGTGCGGCCTACGAAGGCGCCGGCCTCCTGCAGGACATCTGACGAGCGCCGACCATGCCCGACCCACGAGAGCTCCGGAAGATCAGGGATGCCCAGAGGGAGTCCGACGCGCTCCTGAAGCAGCGGGACGAGCTGCGGAAGGTCGCCGCTGGACGCACCGCCGAGATCCAGAGGCTGGAGGTTGACCTCTCGGCCCTCGAAGCCGCGGGCGACGTCGACGAGGCGGAGCGGATCCGGGCCAGGCTCGACGAGGCCACCGACGAGCGGCGGCGCACCCTCGAGGAGGTCCGGGGCATCCGGGATCGGCTCCGGGACGTGGTGGACGGGCTCCGGGAGATCGATCCCTGCGACGCGGACTCCAGCCGGCCCCTGCTGCTCCTCCCGGTCCGGATCGAGACCCGCTACACCTCCGACCGCTCGACCCTGCGCGTCCGCATCTTCCCCGACGCCATCCACGTCGACCAGCTCGACCGGGGCATGACCGAGGACGAGGTCCAGGCAGGCCGCGCCTACTGGCTCGCCGCCGTGGAGGCGGGCGGAGACGATGAGATGCTGGACGATGTCTGGACCGAGCTCGTCACGAAGGCGGGACGGCGGCGGGCCCCCTGGGTGGCGCTGGGGATGACGCCCACCAACCGGGAGGCCTGGCTCCAGGGCGCGGCGCCCCTGTTCCCGGAACCCGGGCCCCGGGAGCGGTCCGTGGCCGTGGCCCGCCTGCTGCCGGATCGCTTCGTGGTGGTCGCCCGCCAGGGCGCCCAGACGTCCCGGGCGACGACCTCCGCGGTGGCCCCCGAGGTGGTGGCGGGCCTGCTCACGGAGGACGGTACCGGGTTGGTGGACGTGGGGGGCGTGAAGGTCCCCGAGGGCGGCGAGTGGATGGTGGACTACGAGGCCGCCAAGCAGGTCGGGCTCGCCGTCGACCTTCCGCTGAAGGTCGCCGGTGCCGTGGACCGCCTCTACGTCGTCGGGGTGCGCCGGAGCCTGGACGCCGACCGGACCCGCACCGAGTTGGAATCGCTCCTGACGGGCCACCGGTGCACCCGGGGCCTCGCCTTCGTGCCCCAGGGCTCGCCCACGAACAACACGGTGAAGAGCCGTTCCGAGTGGTCCGTGGCCCCGGAGCCGGAGCCGCCCCTCCACCTCCTGGACGGCGCGGCCGACGGACGGACGAACGCCTCGGTCCTGGCCCGGGCCCTGGGCATCGCTCCGGATGCGTTGCACGGGCTCGACCACGCCGACGAGGCGGAGCACGACCTGGCCGGAGCGATGAACGCTGCCCTGTGGCCCACCACGTGGGGGACGTACATCGACCGTCTGACCGAGCCGGACCGGTCGGGCACGAACGCGGCCATCTCCGACGCCACCGAGCAGGCGGTGCGGGACTTCTTCCGGGACCACGTCCGGGGTCGCGGGCCCCTCCCCAACCTCCGGGTGGGACACCAGCCCTACGGCTTCCTGCCCGTCACCGTCCCCGAGGGCGGGGAACGCGGTCGCCGGGCCACCGACCGGATCGAGTCACGCCTCCTGCCGCTCCTGAAGGGCATCCGGGGGTGGTGGGACAGCGTGGGCCGGTACGTTCCCCGGGTGGGCCAGGGTAGCGACCTGGCGAAGACGCTGCTGGACATCATGGGGATGCAGCCGGTGAGCCCCTCGGTCCGGGCCCGGAACATCCTGTCGGAAGACGTCCGGGAAGCGGCCGACATGGTGGGCTTCGACAAGGTGCTCGCGTGGAACTTCGAGGTCGATCTCGAGCGGATCTTCCTCCTGGTCACCGGCGTCGATCCGGATACGCTCCATGGGCTGGGCGCGCTGTCCCACCGGCCCCGGCCCCTCACC
>DATHRY010000298.1:0-10139 GCA_035464715.1 Longimicrobiales bacterium | reverse complement strand
CCGGTCATGACCCTGGCGGAAGGCGTATCCGAGAACGGGCCTCAGTTCGCGATCGGCCCCGCCGTCGGGGCCGTCTATCAGTACAGCCCCGTAGTGCAGCTCGGGATCTTCAACCAGAACCTCATCGGGAGCGACTTCGCGGTCACCCAGTTCCAGCCGATCATCGCCTATCAGCTCGGCAACGGCTGGTCCCTGGCCGCCGGGGATCTCCAGTTCGTCTACGACTGGGACGCCGGCGCCTGGACCCAGGTCCCCCTGGGCTTCCAGCTGGGACTCGTGAAGCCGCTGTTCGGCCAGCCCATGCGCTTCTCCGTGAACCCCATGTGGAACGTCCGGGACCGGGCCGGGACCTTCGAGTCCAAGATCGTGTTCGGGGTGACCCTTCTCGCGCCCACCGGCGGCTGACGGGGGAGTATCGTTGTCACCCCGCGTCCGGGCCCTCCTGAAGGAGCCCCTGGTCCATTTCCTGGCGCTGGGCGCCGTCCTCTTCCTCATCGGCCGGGCCACGGGGGACGAGACCGGGCCCATGGGGTCCCGGATCGTCGTCAGTCCGGGGCAGATCGAGCAGCTGGCGTCGGGCTTCGCGGCCACCTGGCAGCGCCCCCCCACCGAGAACGAGCTCCGGGGCCTCGTGGAGGACCACATCCGGGAAGAGGTCTACTTCCGGGAGTCCCTGGCCCTGGGACTGGACCGGGGTGACATCATCATCCGCCGGCGGCTCCGCCAGAAGATGGAGTTCCTGACCCAGGATCTGGCCGACGCCGTGGAGCCCACCGAGGAGGAGCTTCAGGCCTACCTCGACGAGCACGTGGACGACTACCGGATCCCGCCCCGGTACACCCTCTCCCAGGAGTACTTCCGGGGGGAGCGCACCGGAGACGCGGGCCTGGAGGCCCAGGAGGCCGTCGCGGCCCTCTCGGACCCCTCCGATCCCACACGGCCGCCCCGCGGGGACGGATCCATGCTCCCGCCCCGGCTGGACGACGTGCCGTCCCGGGAGGTGGCCCGGGTCTTCGGGGAGCAGTTCCTGGAGGGCATCGCGGACCTGCCCGTGGGGCGGTGGTCGGGACCGGTGGAGTCGGGCTACGGAATGCACCTCGTCTACGTCGGCGAGCGGATCGAAGGACGGCGCCCTACGCTGGACGAGGTCCGCCCCTTCGTCCTCCGGGATTGGACCGCGGCCAGGCGGGACGAGGTGAACGACGCCGTCTATCAGCGGATGCTGGACCAGTACACGGTGGTGGTGGAGCGCCCGGACGGCACCGAGGAGCGATGGACCGGCCGGGACGACGACAGGGGCGTGCGGGAGGCGGAGGCCGCGGCCCCCCGAGCCGATACCGAGGCCGATGGGAACGACTGACCGCCCCCGGACGCTTCGCGCTGGAATCGTCGCCTCCCTCTCGCTGGTCGCGCTGGCCGCCCTCCCCCGCCCCGCCGGGGGGCACGAGTCCCGGCCCGGGTATCTGGAGCTGACGGAGACCGAGGCCGGCACCTGGCGGGTGCTCTGGAAGCGGCCGGTGAACGGCGAGGTCGAGATCCGCATCTCCCCGCTCTTCCCCGAGAGCTGCCGCCTGGTCGGCGCCGCCCAGGGCGAGGAGGACGGGAGCACGCTGCTTGTCCGGGGGGAGCTGGCCTGCGACGAGGGACTGGTGGGGCAGTGGGTGGCCATCGACGGCCTGGAGACCACCATCACCGACGTCATGCTCCGGGTCTACTACCTGGACGGAGCCAGCGAGACGCACCTGCTGCGCCCCTCATCGACCGGCGTGGAGATCGGCCAGGCCGCCGGCGCGGGCCGGCGGGCCCTGGCCTACATCCGCCTGGGCATCCAGCACATCGTCCAGGGGGTGGACCACCTCCTCTTCGTCCTGGGGCTCCTCCTCATCGTCCAGAGCACGAGCATGCTCCTGAAGACGATCACCTCGTTCACGGTGGCCCACAGCGTCACCCTGGCCATCGCCACCCTGGGGTACGCGGAGGTCCCGAGCCTTCCGCTGAACGCCGTGATCGCGCTGTCGATCCTCTTCCTGGGGCCGGAGATCGTCCGGGCCCAACGGGGGGAGACCAGCCTGACCATCCGGCACCCCTGGGTCGTGGCCTTCGCCTTCGGCCTCCTCCACGGCTTCGGGTACGCCACGGGGCTCACCGAGATGGGGCTGCCGCCCGCGGAGATCCCCCTGGCGCTGTTCACCTTCAACGTGGGGGTCGAGATCGGGCAGCTGGCCTTCGTGGGGATGGTGCTCCTCCTGGTCCGGGCCTTCCGGACGCTGGAGATCCGGTGGCCCCGTTGGACGCTGGCGGCGCCCGCCTACGCCATCGGCGGCCTTGGCGCCATGTGGACCATCGACCGTACCGTCGCCCTCCTGGAGGCCGTGTTGTGAGCCCGACTCCCACCGCCCGACCCGCCGTTGAGACCCTTCCTGGCCGGGTCGCCGAGCCCCCGCTCACCCGCCTGGGTGCGGCGATGCTCGCCGTGGCCCTGATCTGGCTGCTTCCCGACGCCCTGGCGGCTCACGAGGGCGGCGCCGCCGTGGGGCTCTTCAACGGTCTGAAGCACCCGGTGTCGGGCGTGGATCACGTCCTCGCCATGGTCGCGGTCGGCCTGTGGGGCGCCCAGCTCGGGCAGCCCGCGGTGTGGGTGCTCCCCGTCGTCTTCCCCATGGTTATGGCCCTGGGGGGGATGCTCGGGCTCCTGGGCATCCCCATCCCGGGGGTCGAGATCGGGATCGCCCTGAGCGCCGTGGTCCTGGGCGTTGTGGTCCTGGGGGAGGTCAAGCCGCCCGTCACGGTGACTGCCCTGATCGTCGGGCTCTTCGCGGTCTTCCACGGCCACGCCCACGGGGCGGAGCTCCCCGAAGGCGCCAGCGGGGTCACCTACAGCCTGGGGTTCGTCGTGGCCACCGGAACGCTCCACGCCGTAGGGATCGCCATCGGTCTGGTGCACCGGTGGCCCGCAGGGCAGAAGGCGGTGCGGGTGGCGGGCGCGGGGGTGGCTGCCGCCGGGGTGGCGTTCCTCGCCCGGGCCCTGGGGTGGGGCGACGGGTGAGCGACGGGATGCAGGCTCTCCGGGCCTCGATCAGCCGCATGGGCGCACCTCCGACGCGAAGGTCCGGCCGGGCCTTCCTCCCCGTCCCGGCCCTGGTCGCGGGTTTCGCGGTCGGGGGGCTGGCGGTCCCCTCCCCCCTCCACGCCCATCTCGTGACCACGGGGCTCGGTCCCCTGTACGACGGCATCGGGCATCTGCTGATCACGCCCCAGGACCTGCTGCCGCTGGTGGGGCTCGCCCTGCTGGGCGGGCTGGGCGGGCCCGAGGCCGCGCGGCGGATGCTCTTCGGGGTCCCGTCAGCGTGGTTCCTCGGCGGCCTGGCGGGGCTGACCTCGCCCCGCGAGTTGGACCTGCCCGTCGTGGTGAGCCTCAGCGTGCTGGCGGTCGGTGGATTGCTGGCGGCCGACCGACGACTGGGGACCACCGGCATCACGATCCTCGGCGTGGGCGTCGCCCTCTTCCACGGCTTCCTGAACGGCACCGCCATGAGCGCTTCGGCCCTGGGCCTTCCCGCCCTCGCCGGGATCGCGTGCACCGCCTTCGTCGTCCTGGCGCTGGCCGGTGCCCTCGGCGTCATGTGGCGGGAGGGGTGGACCCGGATCGCCGTCCGGGTGGCCGGAAGCTGGATGGCGGCCACCGGGCTCTTCATGCTGGGGTGGGCGCTCCGGTAGCGATCCTCTCGGAGCCCCTCCGACACCCGGAGGAGCCCACGACCGCGAGCCCATCGGAGCCTCCCCCGGACCCCGGGTCCGGCACCGTCACCGGAAGGTGACACGAATCGGATAGCCGCCGGAAGAACCCCTTCGTATGATCGTGGCGCTCATCCTGTCATGCTGGCATATCCGCTTACCGCCATCGGAGGAAATCCGCGGCGACCCACCCCCACCCACCCCCTGATCGGGTCGGCACCCGGCCCCGACCCGACCTTCCCCGTCGTCCTCCCATCCCATGACCGATACCCCCACCTCGAAGCCCCTTCCCTCCTGGGTGGAGGGCCCCGTGAAGACGGCGATCCTCGCCTACGTGGCCCGGGTCACCGCCGTCGACGCACCGGACTTCATCCCACCGCCGGAGCGGATCGCGGTCTTCGACAACGACGGGACGCTCTGGCCCGAGAACCCGATCCCGTTCCAGGCCGCCTTCATCAAGGACCGGCTGAAGGAGGGCATTCGGGAGCACCCGGGGTGGCTGCTGGAGCCCGCGGTCCAGTCGGCCATCAAGATGGACATCCCGGCCCTCGTGGCGGATGGCCACCGGGGGCTCCTCCGTCTGGTCGCTTTGACCCATTCGGGGATGACGACCGAGGCCTTCACGGACCGGGTGAATCGCTGGATGCATACGGCCCGGCACCCACGTTGGAACCGCCCTTACGACGCCTGCATCTTCCAGCCGATGCTGGAGCTTCTCCGGTACCTCCGCGCCCACGGCTTCAAAACGTTCATCGTGTCCGGAGGCGGGGCCGATTTCATCCGGGTTTGGTCGGAGCGGGTCTACGGGATTCCGCCGGAGCAGGTGGTGGGGTCTCACGGCAAGGTGAGCTTCGAGGTCCGGGACGGCGAAGCGATCTTCCACAAGTCCATGGATGGGATCTTCGTGGACGACCGGGAGGGCAAACCGGTAGGCATCCACCAGTTCATCGGCCGACGCCCGGTCCTTGCCTTCGGGAACAGCGACGGAGACAAGGCGATGCTGGAGTACACCACTTTGGGCAACCCCCACCCTTCCCTGGGGCTGATCCTCCATCACACCGACGCCGAGCGGGAGTATGCCTACGACGCGGAGCCGAGGAGCACCGGCAAGCTCGTGGAGGCGCTGGCCGAGGCCCCGGAACGGGGCTGGGTCGTGGTGGACATGGCCCGGGACTGGGAGACGGTCCTGATCCCGGACCCGGCGGCGACGGGCGGCTGACGCCGGTTGCGATGACGCGGGCACACCAACAGCATTCTCGATCCACCTCCGAGGCCACCCTCTCATGACCCCTGACGCGACACCCCTGCCGGGAAGCCCCGCCCGCCCGGATCCGACGCCCCCCGGGCCCGCCCCCGACGACCGCATGGCCTGGATCGCGGGAGGCGCGTTCCGTATGGGCTCCGAGGACCACTATCCGGAGGAGGCGCCGGTGCACGACGTGCGGGTGGACGGCTTCTGGATCGACCGCTTTCAGGTCACCAACCGGGACTTCGCCCGATTCGTGGATGAGACGGGCTACGTCACCGTGGCGGAGCGCCCCCTGGACGCCGCGGACTTCCCGGGGGCGCCGGCGGAGAACCTGGTGCCGGGGTCGATGCTCTTCCAGCCCACGGAGGGGCCGGTGGACCTCCGGGACTACAGCAACTGGTGGGCGTGGGTGCCGGGAACGAGCTGGCGGCACCCCGCCGGGCCCGACTCCGACCTGGAGAACCTGGCGGATCATCCGGTGGTCCACGTGGCCCTGGAGGACGTGGAGGCCTACGCCGGATGGGCGGGCAAGTCGCTGCCCACCGAGGCCGAGTGGGAGTACGCCGCCCGCGGCGGGCTCGAGGGGGCCGCCTTCACCTGGGGGGACGAGCACTTCCCCGACGGGAAGGCCATGGCCAACAGCTGGCAGGGAGAGTTCCCCTGGCAGAACCTGCTCCAGGACGGGTATGCCGGGACGGCGCCGGTGGGCTCGTTTCCGGCCAACGGGTACGGCCTCCACGACATGGCCGGGAACGTGTGGGAATGGACGAGCGACTGGTACGTGCATCGCCTGGAGGGTGCCACGCCCACCGAGCCGAAGCCGTCGTGCTGCGGGCTCTCGATCACGGTGAATCCGCAGATCACCTCTCCCGACGGGAGCTACGACCTGCGCCAGCCGGACTTCCGGATCCCCCGGAAGGTGGTGAAGGGAGGCTCCCACCTGTGCGCCCCGAACTACTGCCTGCGGTACCGGCCCGCGGCCCGGCAGCCCCAGATGGTCGACACGGGGATGAGCCACATCGGCTTCCGGTGCGTGGTGCGGCCGGCAGGGCCGTCCTAGTCACACCATCGACCACTCGGGTCCTCCTCGCCCCGCAGGACCAGGGACCTGTTTCCACCGCAGTGCGCGCGCCTCCTCACCCACCCGGTCCGGGGGCGGACGCGCCGTTCACTCCCCGGTCACAGCCATCCCGATCAGGGGCACACTCCGCTTGGCGAGAGAGACCGACCACGGTGGGCCACACATCATCCGGAACATGGGAGGCCGTTGCGCGTAAGCGCCCCCCGAACCGATCGACCGCCCAGTGGGAGCGGTCGCCCTCCCACATCGCATAGGAGCAGCCACGTGGCGAAGAAGAAGCCGAACATCCTGGTCATCTGGGGTGATGACATCGGATGGCAGAACCTGAGTGCCTACGGCATGGGCACCATGGGCTACACCACCCCGAACATCGACCGGATCGGCCACGAAGGCGTCCGCTTCACCGATCACTACGCTCAGCCGTCCTGTACCGCCGGACGGGCCGCCTTCATCACCGGCCAGTATCCCATCCGCTCGGGGATGACCACGGTGGGCCAGCCCGGGGACAAGCTGGGCCTCAAGAAGGAGTCCCCGTGCCTGGCGGAGGTCCTCAAGGCCGAGGGGTACGCCACGGGGCACTTCGGCAAGAACCACCTGGGAGACCGGAACGAGCACCTGCCGACCAACCACGGCTTCGACGAGTTCTTCGGGAACCTCTACCACCTGAACACCCAGGAGGAGTCGGAGCAGCGGGACTACCAGAACTTCGCCAAGGCCTACTCCGGGAGCCTCGAGGCCTACGAGGAGAAGTTCGGTACCCGGGGCGTGATCCACTCCTTCGCCACCGATGAGGACGACCCCACCGAGCACCCCCGCTTCGGGCGGGTGGGCAAGCAGAAGATCACCGACACGGGCCCCCTGACCCAGGAGCGGATGAAGGACTTCGACCACTCCGAGGTGGCCCCCAAGGCCATGGACTTCATGGAGCGGGCCAAGGCGGACGACAAGCCGTTCTTCGTGTGGATCAGCACCAGCCGCATGCACCTGTATACGCGGCTCAACGAGAAGTGGCGGTACGCGGCGGAGCACCACACGTCCGAGGCCGACTACCACGGCTCCGGCATGCTCCAGCACGACCACGACATCGGCGTGATCCTGGACTGGCTCGACGAGCAGGGCCTCTCCGACGACACCATCGTCTGGTACTCCACGGACAACGGCCCGGAGCACTCCAGCTGGCCCCACGGCGCCACGACGCCCTTCCGGGGCGAGAAGATGACGACCTACGAGGGCGGGATCCGGGTGCCCTCCATGCTCCGCTGGCCCGGGAAGGTGAAGCCGGGCACGATCCTCAACGGGATCCAGGGGCACCAGGACATGTTCACGTCCCTCGCCGCCGCCGCCGGGGTCCCCGACGTGGCGGACCGCATGATGGAGCAGAAGAAGCAGTACATCGACGGGGTGAACAACGTCGAGTACTGGACCGGGGAGAGAGACACCTCCGCCCGGCGTCACATCTTCCACTACAACGAGAGCAAGCTCGCCTCGATGCGGATGGGGCCCTGGAAGTGGCATTTCGCCACCACCGAGGACTACTACGGCAACATCAGCCCTCGCAGCAAGCCGCTGATCTTCAACATCCGCATGGACCCCTTCGAGTCCTGGGACTCCACGGACTCCTACGGCCACCTGCTCCAGAAGGTCTCCTGGCTCACCGGCCCCATGGGCGAGCTGATGGGGGAGCACCTCCAGACGCTGGTGGACTATCCGCCCGTGCAGGGCGGGAAGACGTTCGATATCGCCAGCGTGGTGGACGAGTTCATGAAGAAGGGGCACGACTGACCCTCGGGCCGTGCAGGGCGCCCCGGCCGTCCGGTCGGGGCGTTCGTCCGGGCCTTCCCCTATGGAAACGGTCCGTCGCCACCCAGGCAAGCAGGATTCGCATTGCACCCCCGCGAGACAGGCGCGTAGTCTGACCCTCATGAACCGCCCCGAACGTGGGGCCCGCCCATGAACGAAACGCTGACCACGTCGCTGGTGGCGACCCTCGTCCTGGCCGGCGTCTTCGCCCAGCCCTGGCCCCGGGAGGTCATCGGCGAGCGGATGCCGGGGTTTCGCAGCTTCGTGTCCTTCGCCGCCGGGATCTCCCTGGCCTACGTCTTCATCGATCTGCTGCCGGAGTTGAGCGGCATGGGGGACGAGCTGCTCCTGGAAGAGGCGGTGGCCCTCCCCTTCCCGGAGTACGTCGTCTACATGGCCGCCCTCTTCGGGTTCGTCCTCTTCTACGGGCTCGAGCGCCTGGTGCGGTGGCACCACCCGGAGGCGAAGCGGGATCGGACGGGAGCGAAGGACGAGGTCCGGGCCGCGGTGGTGGGTGAAGGGTTAGGTGCGCCCCCCATCGAGGAGGGGGCCGACGGAGCCGAGGAACGGATCGACTATCGCATCAAGCTCGTAGGCCTGGGCGCCTATGCGTGCCTGATCCTCTACCTGATGACGGCGGGGATCCGGGAAGGGAGCGAGGAGGGGCTTGTGGCCTACGTGATCGCCATGGCCTTCCACTTCGTCGCCACGCGGCACGGCCTCCGGTACGAGTTTCCGGAGCCGTACATGCGGAGCGGGCGGTGGATCATGGCGGGGCTCTGCGTGGCGGGTGCGGCGCTCGGCCTCATGATGGAGCTCTCGATCGGCGCCGAAGTCCTCCTCCTTGGCTTCCTGGGGGGGATGCTCATCATGAACACGACCGTCATGGAGCTTCCCTCCGAGAAGGAAGGACGGTTCGGGATGTTCGCCCTGGGGGCCGCGTTGTATGCTGCCCTCCTGATGGTGGCCTGACCCCGTTCGGCCCCGGTCCTCCCGCCTCTCGAACCCCTCGTCCATGGCCCAGCTGATTCCCCTGCTCCTGAAGGCGAGCATCTTCGGGATGGTCTTCGCGATCGGCCTGCGACTCAGCCGGGACGAGGCCACCTGGGTCCTCCGGCACCCCCGGGCGCTGATCCTGGGTGCACTGGCCATGTTCGTGATCATGCCCCTGGTGGCGGCCCTCCTGTACGTCGGCCTCCGGCCGGATGCGCCCACGGGGCTGATCCTGATGGCCACCGCCCTCTCCCCGATTCCCCCGATCCTGCCGAACAAGGAGATGAAGGCGGGGGCCGGGGCTCGGGAAGCGGTGGGGCTGATGGTGGCGGCCGGTCTCCTGGCCATCGTGATCGTGCCGTTCGGGGCAGAGTGGATGGCCAGCTGGTTCGGGATCGCGGTGGACGTGCCGGCGGGCCCCACGGCCCGGATCGTGGTCGCCACCGTGCTGTTGCCGGTCCTGGCCGGGCTGGTCGTCAGCGGGCTGGCTCCCCGGGCGGCGGAGCGGCTGGCCGACCCGGTGGCGAAGCTGGCCGGCCTGCTCCTGGTCCTCGCCGCGCTCCCCGTGCTCGTCCAGACGGCGCCGGCTCAATGGCGCCTCTTGGGAGGGGGCACGCTGCTGGCCTTCCTCCTCTTCGCCGTGGTCGGCGTGGTGGTCGGGCACGTGCTCGGGGGCCCCGAAGCGAACAATCGCACCGTTCTCGCCGTCTCCACCGCCAGCCGACATCCGGGGGTGACCGCCGCCGTGGCCCTGGCGGTCGTCCCCGACGCGCAGGGCGTCCTCCCCGGGGCCCTCCTCTATCTGATCGTGAGCGTGATCGTCACCGGCGTCTACCTGGCGTGGAGGCGCCGAGTCTCCACTCCCCCGGCGACCACGGCGTCATGAAGACCGACCTCCCCCTGGCCGAACTCCGGCACCCGTTGGAGCGACCCGTCTTCCTCGTGTCGGCCATACTCAACCTGGCCATCTGCGTCGGGGCCATCGTCTTCGTCTTCCGGGGCGGGGTGTGGCTCTTCGAGATCGTCCCCTTCATGGCCCGGTTCGAGAGCGAGATCCGGGCCATCGCCCTGGCCGCCGTCCTGGCTCCGCCCCTCCTGGTCTCGGCCCGCAACATTCGCCTCGCCCGGGTCCGGGGCGGGTCGGTGAAGACGTCCCCCACCCAGTTTCCCCGAATCCACGCCCGCTTCGGCGAGCTCTGCCGGAGGGCCGGGGTCGAGTCTCCGCCCACCCTGTGGATCACCCACGATGCGGTGGACGTGTGGGCTCACTCCTTCTCTGCC
>DATHRY010000297.1:0-14583 GCA_035464715.1 Longimicrobiales bacterium | reverse complement strand
ATCATGTGGAGGATCCAAGCGCCCTTGTCGTACATCATCCGGCCCGAGACGTCGTTCAGGTCCGCCACGTAGTCCCGCACCAGCCGGAAGTCGTAGTCCTGGTCCCGGTAGAAGTCCCGCACGGTGGTGCGGGAGTCCCGGAGTCCGGCCACGAAGTCGTCGTGGCCGTAGAGGTGGCGCCGGAAGAGGAGCGTGTAGTAGGTGGCGAAGCCCTCGCTCAGCCACACGTCGTTCCAGTCGGCCTCGGTGACGGCGTTGCCGAACCACTGGTGGGCGATCTCGTGGATGATGACGTTCTGCCAGCGGCGCTCACGGGTGCCGGACACCGACGCCTCCGAATAGGCCGGCGTCGACGCCGCCTCCATCCCGCCGCCGGTGGCGGTGGACACGACGTTCGCCAGGCGATCGTAGACGTACGGCCCCACCAGGTCGGCGTAATAGGCCAGCACCTTCTTCGACGGCTCGGCGAAGTCGTGGAAGCCCGCGTCCCGGTCCTGCCAGTACACCCAGGTCTCGATGGGGACGTCCTCCCAACGATCCACCTGCTGCACGGCGAAGCGGGCCACGCCGACGAAGTACAGCCAGGTCGCCGTGGGCACCGGGTTCACGTAGTGGGTCCGGCGGGTGCCGTCTCCCAGATCCGACTCCTCCACCACCGTTCCGTTGGAGGCGATCTGATAGTGGCTGGGCGCCACCACGATCATCTCGGTGGTGGCCTTGTCGTAGGGGTGGTCCACCACCGGGAGCCAGTGACGCACCCGGGACGACCAGTTGTCGCTGAAGAAGGTGCGGTCCCCGTACGTGTTCGGGCCGATGACGAGGCCCCCGGCGGGACGCCCTGCATAGTGCACCCGGACCCGGACCCGCTCCCCGGGCTCGACCACGCGACCGAGGTCGATGAACAGCTGGTGGCCCTCGTGCCGGAAGGCGAGCTCCCGCCCCTCCGTCTCGACCCGGGACACCGTCATCCCACCCCCGTTCAACGTGTCCGAGGGCTGGACGAGGTCGAGGCGCAGCTCCCGCTGGCCACCGGTGAGGTAGCGGGCCGTCGCCATGGCCACACCGGAGATCTCGTCCGTCTCGTCCGACAGGGTCAGCTCGAAGACGTATCCCAGCACGTCGATGCCCGGGTTCCTCGGGTACGCGTCCCGATAGTCCTGGGCGGCGAGGACGCCGGGGAGCGGGGCGAAGCATGCGAGGGCGAGGGCGACGAGGGCGCCGTCCCGAAGCAGGTGTCGGTTCATGGCGGACAGGATGCAGGCCGGCGGCACGAGGCGCCAACGGTGGGAGCACGCACGAAGCCCCGGGCCGAGGCCCGGGGCTTCGAGTGCTTCCGGTCGGTCCAGGCGATCGCGAAGCCGGTGTCCGGTCGCTACGCCGGGCAGCGGCCGGGGCCGCTCTCCCCCTCGTTGTACGACCCCAGGATGTCGGCGAGGCCGAGGAACTGCCCGCGGAGCGGATCATTCCCCGTGAGGCCGCCGATGGCGGCCGGCGTGTAGACGGCGAACAACCCCTGCGCCGCCGCGAGCGCGGCGTCGACCTCGGGGGGCGCCGCCGGAAGGTCGAAGTTCACATTGTTGCGGTTGAGATAGGCGGCGATGTACTGCTGCGCCAGGATGTAGTACGGGTTGCCCCGTGCCGGCGTCCCGAGCACATCGACCCAGGTCTGCCCGGAGAGGAAGAACTGAGACGTCTCTGCCGAGGGTTGGATCAGCTCCCAGGTGGCATCGGGCTCCCGTGCCGCCGTTCCGCTCGGGTTGTGCGTCTTCCAGTACCCCGCGGTCCGGGTGCAGAACGCCCCGTCCACGGTGGAGAGCATGGGCGCGCCGACGCTCAGCTCGTTGACGGCGGTGGGGCTGTCAGAGGTACAGGCCACCAGCGCCAGAAGTGCGGCGGAGGCGGTGAATCCGGCGGATAACGGTCGCTTCATGAGGGGGTCCGTGGTTCATGGGTATCCTGCAAGAGTGAACCGGGAACGTAGCCCAGGGCCCCTCCAGCGCCAGTGTCGCGGCACCGCAGCCCCTGTGGCTCCCGCGCACCGTCCCTGGGCATCCCGGTGGGCCGGACTGGCGCCCGGGGCCTGCGGGTGCCGGGGAGGCGAAGGACGCGAGGCGACCCGGGTGAGAGGCGAAGGGAGGCCAGGCGAACGACCCCGGGCCCGCAGTGGCCTCCAACGCGTCCCGCGCCCAGATTCGCCGTGTACTCCGCCTCCCTGGCGGAGGCCGTGCCCGACTCCTCTCCCGAGCCGCCTCATGCCGTCACCGTACGCCCCCGCCCCGTCCTCCCGTCCCGATGCCACGGTCCCCCACGGCCATGGACTCGCGCGGATCCTCCTGATCGCCCTCACCCTCGGCGCCGTCGCCCCCGGGGGGGTCGAGGCCCAGCTCCCCCGCACGGAGTCCTCCCCGCCGGAGACCCGCGTCCTGACCCACCGGGAGCAGGCCCCCCTGGTCCGGGCCCGCATCGACGACCGCTTCGAGACCCTCCTTCCCGAGCTCATGCGCCGGGAGGGGATCGACATGTGGATCGTGATCAGCCGGGAGTACAACGACGATCCCGTGTTCCGGTCCATGGCCCCCCTGACCACCTACTCGTCCCGCCGGCGCACCGTCCTGGTCTTCCACGACCGGGGCGAGTCCCGGGGGGTGGCGCGGATCAGCGTGGGGCGCTTCGACTACGACGGCCTCTTCGAGGTCCACCGGACCCACAACGACTCCCAGTACGTGGGGCTGCGGGAGCTCGTGCAGGAGAGGGATCCCCGCCGGATCGGCATCAACACGTCCAACGCCTGGAACCACGCCGACGGCCTGACCCATAACGAATATCTGCGCCTCGAGGAGGCCCTGGGGCCGTACGCCGATCGGCTGACCTCCGCCGAGATGCTGGCCGTCGGCTGGCTCGAGTCGAAGCTCCCTTCCGAGACGGCCCACTACCGCTCCGTCATGCGCATCGCCCACCAGGTCATCGCCGACGCCTTCAGCAACGCGGTGATCGTGCCGGGGGTCACCACCGACACCGACGTGGAGTGGTGGATGCGGCAGCGGGTGGCGGAGCTGGGGCTGGGCCAGTGGTTCCACCCCAGCATCAACATCCAGCGCCGAGGAGGGCTCCCGGCGGAGCCCGATCCCCACGGGACGGTGATCCAACGGGGCGACATGCTCCACACCGACTTCGGCATCGTGATGCTGGGCTATTCCACCGACACCCAGCATAACGCCTACGTGCTCCGCCCCGGAGAGACCGACGCTCCCGAGGGGCTCAAAGCGGGGCTCGCGGCGGCGAACCGGCTCCAGGATCTGACCATGGAGTTCGCGGTGCTGGGCGGCACCGGCAACGACGCGCTCGCCGCGGCGCTGGCCCAGGCCCGAGCGGAGGGTCTGACCCCCTCCATCTACTGCCATGCCATCGGCTATCACGGCCATGCCGCCGGCCCGCCCATCGGAATGAGCGACTACCAGGAGGGCGTCCCCGTCCGGGGGGACTACGTGTTCCGGCCGAACACGTGGCACTCCATCGAGCTCAACGTCCGGCACCCCGTCCCCGAGTGGGACGGGCAGGAGGTCCGGTTCGCCCTGGAAGAGGACGCGGCGATCCTGGAGGACGGCTGGAGCTGGATCGACGGGCGACAGACGGACTTCTACCTGATCCGGTAGGGGGCACCGAGGGGGCTCCGGCCTCTCCTCCGCCCCCCCACCCGCGCCGTCGGCCAGCGGACGGGAAGGACGCAGACCCCGGGTGCGGTTTGCCTGTTAGGCCCCGGGCGACGACTTTGCGGCACCGAGAAGGTCGGCGGAACGCGTTCACCCCCGAGGGAGGTACCGATGATCCGTTGGAGCATGTCCAGGCTCAGCCGAGCCACCGCGCAGAGTCTCATCCTACCTGCTTCGCTCTGTCTCGCTCTCACTCTGCCCCAGGGCGCCATCGCGCAGGAGGACGGAGAGACGATCGAGCTGTCCACGTCCTCCGACGCGGCGAAGATGCATTTCTGGGCCGGGATGGAGGATGCTCACAACGTCTACGGGCCCGGGGCCGTGAGACACTTCGAGCAGGCCATCGCGGCCGATCCCGGGTGGGGCATCGCCCACGTCATGCGGGCGCAGATCGCCGTCATGCCCAACGACGAGCGGTTGGAGGAGATCGGACGGGGAATCGCCCAGATGGGCGACGCCACGGATGACGAGCTGCTGATGGCGGCCGCGGTCCGGGCGTTCCGGACGGGAAACGGGGCGGAGGCCTCCCGGATGATCGAGACCCTCCGGCGGAACAACCCGGGGGATCCCTACGCGACCTTCTGGGCCGCTCAGACCGCCGCCGCCCGGGGTAGCCAGATGAACCCCGGCGCCATGTGGGAGCGGGTGATCGAGGACTTCCCGGACTATGCGCCGTCGTACAACATGCTGGCCTACGCCCGGCTCGGGATGGACGACCGATCGGGGGCGATGGAGGCCGTGCAGGATTACCTGAGGCACGCTTCGGACCATCCCAACGCCCACGACTCCTACGCCGAGATGCTCCAGGCCAGCGGTCGGTATGCGGATGCCCTCACCCATTATGGGCACGCGGCGGAGCGAGCCGAGGACTACGACGCCGCCCACACCGGGATGGCGGAGACCTACGTGCTCATGGGTGAGTACGAGGAAGCGGCCCGACACATGGAGGCGGCCGCCGAGATCACGGAGAGCCCCGCGACTCGCGTGAACGACCTCCGGGGGGCGGCCAGCGCCTACATGCTGGGCGGGGATCGCTCCGCGGCGATGGAGGCTCTGGCGGCGGCGGCCGAGGCCGCCACGGATGACGGTGCGGCCGGCTTCGCCCACCTGCAGATGGCTCTGACCGCCGGGATGATGGGCCGGGGCGGCGACGTGGCGGGACACCTGGCCCAGGCCGCCACGCTGGGCGGAGGGGACAACCCGGGATTCCACGGCATGAGCGCGATGGCGCACGCGGCTGCGGGGCACGGCGACGAGGCCCGGGAGGCTGCGAGCCATATCCCCGAGGGCAATGCGTTCTGGACGGACGTGGGCCGTTCCGCACGCGCCCTGTCCCTGGTGGAGGACGGCGATCCACAGGGGGCGATGGAAGTGCTCCGGGACGCCGACGGGACCAACCCCATGGTCCAGGCGGTGATGGCCGAGGCCCTGGACGAGCTCGATCGGGACCCAGAGGCCGAGGCCCTCCGGTCGGACGTCCTCAACCTGCGGACGTTCAACCTGGCCAACCCGTTCATCGCGGCCTCACGATACCTGGCGATGGATAGCTGAGCCGCCGGACCACGCCCTCTTCGATGCAGGACGCGCCCTCCGGCTACGGCCGGAGGGCGCGCGAGGGGCTCGCCCCACCCCCGACGCGGGGAGTCGACCTGGACCCACGACGTCCCACCAGGCCGCCTACAGCGATCCCTCCGCCATCCGGTCCGCCGCATAGTTCGCCGCCCGGGCGCTGAACGCCATGTAGGTCAGCGACGGATTCTGGCACGCGGCGGAGGCCATGAAGGAGCCGTCGGTCACGAAGAGGTTCTCCACGTCGTGGGCCTGGCACCACCCGTTCAGGACGGAGGTCGCCGGGTCCCGACCCATGCGGGCGCTCCCCATCTCGTGGATCCGGTTCCCCGGCCGGGTCAGCCGAACCGGGGACGACTGGATGTCGGTGCAGCCCGCGGCCTCGAGCATGGCGACGGCATCCTTGCGGGCCTCCTCGAGCATGATGCGCTCGTTCTCCCCGTAGGTGACGTCGAACACCGCCACCGGATTGCCCCACCGGTCCCGCTGGCTCGGGTGCAGGGTGACCCGGTTGTCGGGATCCGGGAGCTGCTCCCCGAAGGCGCCGATGCCGATGCGCCAGGGCCCGGGATTTCCGTGGGCCTCCTTTAACGCCCGGCCGATCCCGGGCGTCGACCCGCCGCCGCCTCTGACGGGTGTCCCGCCTCCCTGGAAGCCGAAGCCCCGGAGGTAGGGCTTGTCGTTCTCGGTGACGTTGGCGTACCGGGGGATGTAGATGCCCCCCGGGCGTCGGCCGAAGACGGTCTTGTCCTCGAAGCCGGCCATGAGCCCCGAGGCCCCGGCCCCGCTCACGTGGTCCATGAGGTTGCGGCCGACCTGGTCCGAGCGGTTGGCCAGCCCGTTGGGGAAGGCCTCGGAGGTCGACTGGAGCAGGATCATCGCCGAGGCGATGGTGGAGGCGTTCAGGAAGACCACCCGGGCGGTGTACGTCCGCCGCTCCCGGGTCTCGGCGTCGATCACCCGGACCCCCGTGACCCGGCCCGTGGCGTCGTCGTAGTCGAGGGACTGGACGATGGCGTTGTGGACCATCGTGAGGTTCCCGGTCCGCTGAGCCGCCGGGAGGGTGGCGTTGAGGGAGGAGAAGTAGGCCTTGAACACGCACCCGTGCTCGCACCGGTTCCGGACCCGGCACCGGCCTCGACCCAGGGCCCGCTGCTCCTCGGTGGCCCGGGTGATGTGGGCCACCCGGGCGGCGATCACGTTTCGCCCCGGGAAGGCCGCCTCGACCCTCGTCTTGAACCGCTCCTCCGCACAGGTGAGGGCGAAGGCGGGCTGGAAGACCCCGTCTGGGAGCTGGGACAGGCCGTCGGCGTTCCCGGCGATCCCGGCGAAGCGCTCCACGTGGTCGTACCAGGGCGCGATGTCGTCGTACCGGACGGGCCAGTCGACACCGACGCCCTCCCGCAGGTTCGCCTCGAAGTCCTGGGGCCCGAGGCGATACGCCTGCCGGCTCCACATGATCGAGCGGCCGCCGGTGTGGTACCCCCGAAGCCAGTCGTACCGGGTCCCCGGAGCCTCCACGTAGGGGTGCTCGGAGTCCTTCACCCAGAAGTGCTTCGTGGTCTCCTTGATGGCGTAGGCCACCCCCCCGTACTGCTTCGGATAGTGCTCAGCGATCTCGTCCTCCGGCACCCGGTCCAGGTGCGGGCGCTCCCACGGGGGGCCAGCGTCGGCCCGATTCCCGCCACGTACGAGAGGAGGGGCGCCGAGGCCGTGTTCACCTCGACCCCCACCCGGTTCACGCACCCCTCCACCACCTGGTCACCCCGGGCGGCGGCATGGGAGACCACCCGGGCCAGCGCCTCGTCCGGAGGCGAACCGATCCGAGACCTCTTCACGGAGGTCGTGGGCGTGTGCCTGGATTCAGTAGAAGCAGTCGTTGGCGGCGGAGGTGACGACCGCCAGCGTCTCCCGCTGTACCCGACTCAGGGGTGACGGGCCGAAGAGGACGGCCCCGTAGAGCTTCATCGAGGCGTCCATCACCCGGGGATTCGGGCTCATGATCCCCACGATGTTCCAGATGCGCCCGGCCCGGGCCACCGCAGCGTCCAGGACCCTGCGGAGGAGGCCGGTGGACTCGTCGTGGGAAATCGGGCGGATGTAGGGCATGGGGGAGTCTATCACGCGTCCGGGCCGACGGCAGCTTCGGCGGCCCCGGAGGGGCCAGGGGATCCTCACCGGGTCCCCCGCGGATTGACCGGAAAGGGTGCGGCGAGGCAACCTTCTCGCGGAAGGGGCGCCCCCCCCCCGCCCCCACCCGGAACCCGACCCTCTTCGGAGCCAGCCTCGATGGCCCATGCCCCACGACTCCGGTGGACCCACCCGGCCGGGGCCCTTCTGTGGGGGGCTCTGGTGGTGGGCGCACACCTCGCCTGCGGCGGCGGGGAGGACGCCGGGAACGCCTACGTCGAGACCGGGGACATCGAGCGGCTCCGGGCCAGAGGCACGCTCCGGGTCGGGAGGGTCGGCCGGGCCCGGCTTGAGGAAGCGCCGGCCCTGGAGTGGGGCGCTCCCTCCAGCGGCGCCGTCGCCCGGGCCTTCTCGGCGCGACTCGGACTCGAGCTGGAGGTGGTGGATTTCCCCGACGAGGCGGCCGCCACCGAGGGCCTCCTGGAGGGACGGGTGGACGGGATCGCCGGTCGCCACGGTCCGGGGATCGGGATCCACTCCGAGGAGGTCGCCCTCTCCCGACCCTTCCGGATCGAGCCCGGGGTGTTCCTGGCCCGGACCGGGGCCGCCCCCGGGTCCCTGGAGGAGCTCGAAGGGCGGACCGTGAGCTTCGGCACCCTGGACGACATGGCGGGGTTCGCCCCCGAGCTGGTGGCCGCGGCGCCCGGGATCGCCATCGACACCCTGGAGGAGCTCGCCTCGGTGGAGGATGCCCTGGGGATGCTGGTCCGGGGCGACATCGACGTGACGCTGGTGGAGCGCTGGGTGGGGGAGGCGCTGGTGGAGGTGGAGCCGGGGCTGGAGCTGGGGGCGGAGTTCGGGGAGGTCACCTACACGGCCGCCGTCCGGCGCTCGAATCCGGACCTTCTCCGGGCCCTCAACGACTTCGCCTTCGTCTCCCTCCCGGTGGGCCTCGACGCCCCCCCGCTCTTCGGCGACCTGCCGGAGATCCGGGAGCGTCGGGTGCTCCGGGTCCTCACCCTGAACGGCCCCTCGAGCTACTACGTCCACAAGGGCGAGCTCGTGGGGTTCGATCTGGAGCTGATCCGGGCCTTCGCCGAGGAGCAGGGGCTCATCCCCCAGATGATCGTGGTGCCCTCCACCGACCAGCTCATCCCCTGGCTCCGGGACGGGGTCGGGGACGTGATCGGCGTCGGGATCTATCCTCGGGCGCTCACCGACACCGCGGGGGTGGCGTTCACCCGGTCCTACCAGGACGTGCAGGCCCTCCTGGTGGCCCGGACCGGGTCCGGCGTCGAGGGCCTGGAGGACGTGGCGGGGCACGTGGGGGTCGTGGGCTGGAACAACCCCTTCCTCCCGGTGGTGGAGAGCCGTCAGGACTCCCTGGGGTTCGAGCTCCGGATCGCCCGGGACGCCGAGTCCACGGGGCAGCTCCTGGACCGGCTGGAGCGGGGTGAGGCGGACATGACCATCCTGGAGAGCCACCTGGCCGAGCCGGAGCTCGCGGATCGGGACAGCGTCCGGGTGGTCCACACCTGGGACGACGGGACCGGCCGCCAGTGGGCGACCCGGGGGGACCAGCCGGAGCTGCTGGCGGCCCTGAACGCCTACCTGGACCGGGAGGTGGGAGGCCTCACCCACGCCGTCCTCATCCGGAAGTACTTCAACCCCGAGACCCGCAGGGTCCCTCCCCCGGAGCCCCGGCCCGACGGCAGCCTCTCCCCCTGGGACGACCTGGTCCGGGAGCACGCCGAGCCCCGGGGGCTGGATTGGCGCCTCCTGACGGCCCAGATGTTCGTCGAGTCCCGGTTCGATCCCGAGGCCCGCTCCGCGGCCGGGGCCTATGGGCTCATGCAGATGATGCCCGCCACCGCCCGGGAGCTCGGGGTGGAGGACATCGAGGATCCGGAGGCCCAGATCGAGGCCGGGGTACGGTACCTCCGCTGGCTCTACGACCGGCTCCCCTCCAGCCTGACGCTGGACGACCGCATGGCCTTCACCTTCGCCGCCTACAATGCCGGCTTCGGGCACCTCACCGACGCCCGCCGGGTGGCGGAGCGCCAGGGGCTGGACCCGGACCGCTGGTCCGGGAACGTGGAGCAGGCCATGCTGTCCCTCTCGGATCCCGACGTCTACCGGACGGTCCCCCACGGCTACGTCCGGGGCCACGAGCCGGTGCGCTACGTCCGGCGCATCAACGAGCTGGGGCTGATGTACTTCCGGGTGGCGCCCGAGGGGTAGCCGGCGACCTCCGGCTCCCGGGGCACCCCGTCCCGATCCGGCCTCAGGCATGGCGGGGCGGACATCCGTCCCGCCCCTGCGACATCGGGGGCGCCGCCCCCTACCCCGCCATCCCCTCCGCCGCCCGGAGCACCAGGTCCCGGAGCTCCGGGGGTCTCAGGATCTCGGCATCCACGCCGTGCCCCAGCACGTGGCCGACGAGCCAGTCCGGGTCGCCCACCGCGTGCCGGACCCGGTAACCGCCGTCGGCGTCGCCCGTCCCGACCCACTGCTCCCGGGCCCAGGGAGCCGCCCGGGGACCGTAGCGGACCTCCACCTCCACGGCCTCTCCCGCAGGGGGCAGGCGGAACAGCCGCGCCCCCTCCAGGAGCGCCCCTGCATCGAAGTCCTCCGGCACCTCGTACGCACCGGGCTCGCCCTCCCCGGTCACCCCCAGGATCCGGTCCAGCCGGAAGTTCCGGTGTCCGTCCGCGTCGGGGTCGTGGCCGGCGGCGTACCAGCGCCCTTCGGCGTGGACCAGGGCGTAGCAGTGGAGCCGACGGATCTCCGGGGCCTCGGCCCCGGGCTTCAGGTACCCGAACACGCAGGGCCGGCGCTGAGCCCGGAGCCGGCGCAGGACCGCCAGGGCGGCGTCGGCGCGACCGCCGTCCTCCAGGTCGGGCACCGCCACCTCGGGGGAGGCGGAGTCCCCCGCCCCCTCCCCGCCCACCGATCCCCCCACCGCCGGCATGGCGAGCTTCGCCTCGAGCCGAGCCACCAGCTCCGCGTGGTCTCCCCGCTGCCTGCGGAGCCCGAGGAGGACGCACACCAGCTCCGCGGCGGTGAGGCGGGGCGGCCGGGCGAACTGCCCCGTGGTGTGGATCCGGATCCGGTCCGTGATCTCGACGGTGAGGTGCTCGGCGGTGCCGCCGGGATGGTAGAACTCCCGGGTGGTGAGGGCGTGGAGGTCCTTCTGGATCTGCTCGACCTCCACGCCCAGGCGCTCCGCCGCCTCCGGGAGCCCCACGCCCTCCCGACGCCCGGCGGCGGGAATCAGCCAGAGGAGGCGTTGCAACTGGTCCTGCGCCGTGTCCCGGGCCGGCGTCATGCGCCCTCCGCGCGGTAGAGGGCGGCCACCTCCCCGGCGAGACGGCGGAACGCCTCGTCCAGCTCGGGAGGGTCCACGATCCGGCCGTCGCCTCGCAGGCTCAACAGCCACCGGAGGAAGGCGTCGGTCTGGTGCACCCGGAAGCGCCGGAGCTGCACGCCGCCCGGCTCCTCCCCGACCTTCTCGCCCAGCCCGGCCCGCTCCACCAGGAGGGAGCGGGGGAAGTCGAAGCGCGCCGTCACGTCGGTGACCTCCACGTCGTCGGCGGGAAGCGACCAGGGGTCGGCGGTCCGCCACGGCTCCAGGGTGAAGTCCGCGGGCCGCGTGAAGTCGGGGGTTCCGGGGGCCTTCGTGTTCATGACGAGGGCGTCCATCCGGCCGAGCCGGAAGAGACGCAGTCCGTCCCGGTCCACGTCGTGCCCCACCAGGTACCAGCGGTTGAAGCGGAAGAGGAGGCCGTAGGGGTGGACGGTGCGGGCCTCGGTCCCGGGGCGGTAGGCCCCGGTGTAGTCGAAGCGCACCGTCTTGCCGGCGGCCATGGCCCGGTGCAGGAGGCGGGTCCGCTCCAGCACCGGGGCATCCTCGCCCCGGGCCACCAGCTCCGCCCCGTCGGCGTCCAGCCAACCGGGCCCCAGATCGAAGGTCAGCTTCCGGAAGGCCGACTCCGCCTCGGGAGCGAAGGGCGCATCCGGGAGGGCCCGCACCGCCCGGGCGGCCTCGGCCAACCGGCGCAGGTCGTCCAGGTCGACCTCGACCCTGGGGAGCGTGAGCCCCCGGTGCGCCTCGGCCTCCGACACCGGGTCGTCCCCGCGGACGATCCGCAGGTAGGGCAGGTAGAAGTCCCGGGAGCGGAGGCGGTACAGGGCCTGGTCCTCGCCCTCCTCGCCCGGCACGTGCACGGTCTCTAGGGGGAGGCCCAGGGCGATCAGCTCGCTCTTGTCCCGCTCGAAGGTCCGACGCAGGGCCTCCGGCGCCGTCCCGCTCTCCACCATCACCGCGTAGGCCGGCACCTGCTCCATGATCTGGGCCCGGGTGGCACCGTAGTGCCGGGGCGTGAGGTAGGCCAGGAGATCGAGCCAGCGCTGGGTCTTTGAGGCGGGCATGTGGGGCGGTCGTCGGGAGGGTCGCAGGACGGGCACGGCCCGTCACCGGCCCGGGGCCGGTACAGGCGACCGAAGATTACCCGAATCCTGTGACAGCGGGAACCGGGGAGCGAGGCGCGCCCCGCACGGTACACGTCGGTAGCGGCCAGGCAAGGCGTCCTCGAGGCTCTCCCCCACCCCCCCCGCTCCGCCGCCGGCATCTCCGTCGGGACGACGGCATCGACCCGGGCCCGGCGAAGTGGGGGGCGAGATCAACCCGGTCTGCGTATTCTTCCGCTCAGAAGAGACGTCTCCCCGGCGGACGCGCCCCTCCCACCCGTCTTCATGAACCGTCTTTCCCGCCTCATCGCCGAGCTCAAACGCCGCGGCGTCCTCCAGCTGGCCGCCGCCTACGGGGCCGCGGCCTTCGTGGTCATGGAGGGCTCCGAGATCGTCCTGCCCCGGGTCGGGCTCGGGGACGACGTCGTGACCCTCGTGGTGTGGGCGGCGCTGGCGGGCTTCCCCCTGGCCCTGGCCTTCGCCTGGTTCTACAACGTGCGGCCCGAGGGGGCGTCGGTGGCCCAGCCGCGGCCGGACGGCGGGGACGTACACTCGGGGGTCGGCTCGTCGAGGGGGCGTTGGCTGGTCGGTATCGCCGCGGTGGCCGGAACCGCCGTCCTGTTCACCGGGGCCTGGATGGCCTTCCAACGGCGGGGGGCGTCTCCTGCGGTGTCGGCGGAGGCCCGGGCCCTCACCGTGGCCGTCCTCCCCTTCGAGGTCCGGGGGCACCCGGACTTCCAGTACCTGGGCTCCGGGCTCGTCGACCTCGTCACCACCCGGATCGAGGGCACGGGCCGAGCCACCCCCGTCCCGGCCCGGGCGGTCATGGGTCTCGTGGAGCAGAGCGGCGACGAGACCCCCTCCCCCCAGGAGAAGCGCCGGATCGCGGGCCAGCTCGGGGCCGGCCAGTACATCGACGGCTCGGTGGTGGAGGCCGGAGGCCGGCTGAGCATCTCCGTGTCCCTGATCGACATCGAGACCGGGGACGCCATGGCCTCGACCACCGTGGAGGGGAGCGAGGCCGAGCTCTTCACCATGGTGGACAACCTGACCCTCCGGCTCGTGGCGGACCTGGCCGGCACCCCGGGCGCCCGCCTGACCCAGACCGCCGCCCTGACCACCGACTCCCTCTCGGCGCTCAAGGCCTATCTCCGGGGCCAGAACCTCCTGCGGGACGGGCAGTTCACCGCCGCCCTGGCCGCCTTCCAGGAGGCGAGCGCCATCGACACGACCTTCGCCCTGGCCTACTACCGGGAGAGCGTCGCCCGGGAGTGGAGCACCCAGAACGGCGCCACGGAGGCGGCCCGGAAGGCCGCGGCCTGGAGCGACGACCTTTCGGACCGGGACCGGCAGCTCGTGCTGGCGGGGCTGGCCTGGCGAGAAGGGGACGCCGAGACCGCCGAGGGGATGTACCGGACCATGCTGGGGATCTGGCCCGACGACGTGGAGGCCTGGCTCCAGCTCGCCGAGGTCCTGAACCACGGGGGTCCGCTCAGGGGCGAGTCCATCCTGGCATCCCGGGAGCCTTTCGAGCGGGTGCTCCGCTACGAGCCCGACCACCTCCTGTCCCTCTGGCACCTGGCCCGGATCGAGGTCGTGGAGGGCCGGCTCGAGGCCGCCGCCGACGTGGTCCGCCGCATCGAAGCCCTGTCCCCCGAGGGCGACCGGACCCTGGAGCTCAGCGCCACGCTGGCGGCCCGGGGCGACTCGGCCACCTGGCAGGCCACGATGGACCGGTTGATGGACGCCCAGGACATCACCCGCCGCGCCACCGCCTGGAACGTGGCGGCCTTCGGCGGGGAGATCGCCCGGGCCCACCAGGCGGCCGCGGCCATGACCGAGGCGGACCGGGGGCCCGAGGTCCGGGCCACGGGGCATCTCCTGCAGGCCTCCTACGCCCTGGCCTTGGGCCGGGTCGCGTCGAGCACCGCGTCCCTGGCCCGGGTGGCCCGCCTGGATCCCGGACTGGCCCTGAGCTACGGCGCCTTCTTCGATCTCCTCCCCTTCGCCCTGGCCGACGCGAGCACCCTGGAGGCCCGCCGCCGGGAGCTGCTGGCCTGGGATCCGCCGGCGGGCTGCACCTCCTCCCACCCCGTGCGGACGTACGAGCCCGGGAGCTGCATCCGGCCCGTGGTGCGGCTGTACCTCCTCGGGCTCGTGGAGGCGCAGCTCGGGATGGACGACGAGGCCGCGGGGCGGGTCGCGACCCTCCAGGAGCGCATCGCGGCCGGGGGGCCCGAGCGGCAGATCCGGGGCTTCATCACCGAGATCGAGGCGGAGCGGGCCTGGACGGCGGGCGACCTCGACACGGCGGCGGCGGTGTTCGACGCCGACCCCGGCCACGTCTGGTACGTCGAGGCCCTCCAGTCGGTCTTCTATTCCTATCCACGGGGCCGCTTCCGCCGGGCCCAGGCCCTGGAGGCCGCGGGCCGGATGGAGGAGGCCGCCGGCTGGTACAATTCCTTCGCCGACCAGATGGACCTGGATCTCGTGTACCTGGCCGCGGGGATGGTGGGACGGGGGCGGGCGCTGGAGGCCCTCGACCGGCCCGACGAGGCGGCGGCGGCGTACCGGCGGGCGGCGGGGCTGCTGACGGACGCCGAAGGGGCCTGGGTGGAGCTGGCCGAGGAGGCCCGAGCCGGGCTGGAGCGGGTCGGGGGGTAGGGGCTACGCGCCGGATCGTCCTGGCGCCGCCGCCCTGCGC
>DATHRY010000296.1:0-12967 GCA_035464715.1 Longimicrobiales bacterium | reverse complement strand
AGCGACTGGATCGGCCGCAACCCCGAGGTGGGCTGGGAGGAGGACGCGGCGGTGGACACCCTCACCGCGGTGCTCCGGAGCGAGGGCTGGCAGGTGGACGTGGGGGTGGCCGGGCTCGAGACGGCCTTCGTGGCGACCTGGACCTCCCCCGCGGGTCCCGGTGAGCTGGTTCTGGGACTGATCGGGGAGTACGACGCCCTGCGGGACGCGGACGGCCCCTTCCACGGCGATCAGCACAACGCCCAGACGCCCATCGTCATGGCCACGGCCTTCGCCCTGGCGGAGCACATGGAGGCGGAAGGGGTGCCCGGGCAGCTCCGCATCTACGGGACTCCGGCCGAGGAGGTGGGCCCGCCGGCCAAGGTGATCATGCACGAGGCCGGCGTCTTCGACGGCGCGGACATCCTGGTCCGGAGCCACGGGGTCACCCGGACGTCCCGGGCCGCGGCGGGCTTCGGGTCGTGCTGCCTGAACATCAACGAGGTGAAGTACACCTTCCTGGGCACGCCCTCCCACCAGATGGCGTCCTGGTACGGGCGCAATGCCCTGGAGGCCGCGGTCCACTTCTACACCATGGTGGACGGACTCCGCTCGACGCTCCGGCCCGAGGCCTCGATCCAGGGCGTGATCCCCGAGGGGGGCGAGGCGCCTAACGTGGTGCCCCAGCGGGCCGTGGTGGACTACTACATCCGCTACCCCGATCCCGTGTACCTGGAGCACGTCAACCGGATGATGGACGATGCGGCCCGGGGGGCGGCGATGGCCACCGGGACCCGGGTCGAGATCGACCGCTACGGCGAGTACCGGGACGGCATCTCGCTGGGCACCCTCCAGGAGCTGGCCTTCGCCTACGCGACCGCCTTCGACGCCCCGAACCGGGTGCCGGAGCCCACCCGTCCGTCGGGGTACGAGGAGACGGGCGTGGTGACCGAGGACATCCCGGGCGTGGGCGTGTCGATCTTCAGCTCCCGGGGGGCGAACCACACCCGGGGCATGCTGGAGGACACCTTCGACGAGGTGGGGCACACGGGCTTCCGGATCAGCGCCGAGGTGCTGACCGCCATCCTCTACGACTTCCTGACCCGCCCCGACCTCCGGGATGCGGTCCGGGAGGAGCACGCCGTCCTCTCGGGGCTCCTGGACCGTTACCACGAGGCGTTGCGGGAGGCGTACGCGCTGGAGATCGGCCCCGGCGGGTAACGGTCCGACCGGAAGGTCTGTCCCAGGAGGCGAGCGCGTCGGACGCGCCCGCCCGCCAAGGGGCTCGCGTCGACCCCGCGATCGTGCGTCGGGAGGAGTGAGCCAGCCGGCCCCCCGTTCCGGCCTCCGTGGCCGTCGCGGAGGACGGCACGCCTCGAGGACCCACGGCCCGACCGACCCGATGCCGGCGGGGGACGGCTACATCCCCGCCGCGCCGAAGGTGTCGCAGGACTCGACGTCGCCGGTCTGGAGCCCCCGGGACAGCCACTGCTGGCGCTGCTCGGAGGTGCCGTGGGTGAAGGACTCCGGCGATACTGCGCGGCCGGAGTTCCGCATGAGCCGGTCGTCGCCGATGGCCGCCGCGGCCGCCATCCCCTCCTGCACGTCACCGGGCTCGAGGACCTGCTGCTGCGCGTTGGCGTGATGCGCCCAGACGCCGGCGTAACAGTCCGCCTGCAGCTCGAGAAGCACCGACAGCTGGTTCGCTTCGGCCTGGTCCCTGGCGTTGCCTTGAAGGCGCCGGACCTGTTCCGAGGTGCCCAGGAGATTCTGTACGTGATGACCCACCTCGTGACCCAGCACGTAGGCCTGCGCGAAGTCACCGGGGCCGCCCATGCGGGCGAGCTCCCGGAAGAAGCCGGTGTCGATGTAGACCCGCTGATCGGGGGGACAGTAGAAGGGGCCCGTCGCCGCGGAGTTGAATCCGCAGGCGGACTGCACCATGTCCGAGAAGAGGACCAGGCGGGGCGGCCGGTACTGGGCACCCCCTTCGGCGAAGATCTGCGACCATACGTCTTCGGTCATCCCCAGAACGGCCGACATGAAATCCCCCATCTCGTCGTCGGGGGTGTCGCCGGGGGCGGTGGCCGGCGCCGGAGCGGGCTGCACGGACGACGAGCCGCCGCCCATGAGGAGGCTCAGCAGGTCGAGAGGGTTCCCTCCCAGCAGGACCACGACGAGGATGACGACCAGGCCGAAGCCCCCGCCGATCTTCATGGGTGCGCCCACCCGCTGGCCTCTCCGGTCCTCCACGTTCTGGCTCCGCCTGCTGTCTCGCCACCGCATGTCGCACCGCCTTTCGGATCTGGTGTGGAGAAGGAACGGGGTACCCGCACAGGCTCGCTGCGGTCCCGGTCGAACCGGGGCGATCCAACGCCCTCGCCTCGTCTGCAGCAAGGATCCGGCCACCCCCCCGCTGTGACCCGGGGCGGAGGTCAGCCGCCTGGTGTGGAGCCCGACCCGGATTCCGGGCAGGCCTCGGACTCCGGGGCGTCGGGCCCCTCGATCGCCACCAGGTTGCAGGCGTAGGTGTGGGCCAGGGTCTCCCGGAAGCCGACGGCGGTGGCCAGCTTCGAGCGGAGCGCTCGCATCTCCCCGGCGGCCTCGTCGCCGGAGGCCCGGATGCCCGTGATGGCGTCGAAGACCTCGTCCTGGGCACGCTCGTAGTACCGCTGGAACTCGTACAGGCGGGCCAGGCTCACCACCTGGTCCAGGGTCATGTACTGGGTCGCCCGGTTGAGCTGGGCGGTCTCCCACGCGGCCGACGACAGGAGGGCCAGGTCGTAGTTGACCGAGGCGTTCCGGGGGTCGTCCCCTCGGCTGAAGTCGGCGATGACCGAGTCCAGGCCCGCGATCATCTCATCGACGGGGGGCATCTCGCCATAGTCCACCAGCTGATTCCGGTTCTCCCGGATCTCGCGGGTGATGGCCTCGAGGCTCACCCGCGCCAGGTCGGCGTTCTCACGGCTCTCCCACCACTGGTCGATCCCCAGGGCCACGAGGACCGCGAACACGACGGACACCACTTCGGCGGCCAGTTTCAGGACGGAGGAGGAGCGGCGCACGGTGGCATCCTCGGGTAGGAGCGGATAGGGTGCGGCGACGGAGGCGCGGGACCCCGAGGGCCTGCACGCGCCCCTGTTCCCGGACTGTTCACGCGGGGAATGCGGAAATCCTTCAAAGCCGTTATCTCTGTTGCCATGACACCAGAACGCTTCGAGCGCATTCGCGAGGTCCTGACCGCCCGTCAGCCAGACCTGACGGTCCTCATGGAGCGGGTGAACAAGACCCACAACTTTTCGGCGATCCTACGGAACTGTGACGCCGTGGGCATCCTCAGGGCCCACGCCGTGGTGCCGGACAAGGGAATCGACCTGCATCACGCCACCTCCGCGGGCACGGCGCAGTGGGTGCAGGTACGCACCCACGCCGACACCGCTTCCGCAGTGGAGGCCCTGCGCGAGGACGGCTTCACCATCCTCGCCGCCCACGTGTCCGACGGCGCCGTGGACTATCGCGACATCGACTATAAGCGGCCCACCGCTCTCATGATGGGGGCGGAGCTCTACGGGATCAGCGACGAAGGGCTGGCCGCCGCAGACCAGCACGTGGTGGTCCCCATGCGGGGCTTCGTCCGATCGCTGAACGTCTCGGTGGCCACGGCGCTCCTCCTCTTCGAGGCCCATCGGCAACGGAGCGAGGCCGGGATGTACGACGCCTCCCGCCTGCCGCAGGAGACGTTCGACAAGCTCCTCTTCGAGTGGACCTACCCACGGGAGGCCCGGATCTTCCGGGAGCGAGCGGAGCCCTACCCCGCCCTGTCCGAGGACGGCAGCTGGGCCGAGGGGATCTCGAGCACCTGATCCCCGCCCGGGACGAAGACTCGGCCTCCCCGAGCCGGATCCTGAGAACGTCCAGTCCTTCCCGGGACGACAGGTGGGCGCCGGAGCCCTGCCGGGCGTGGTCCGCGTGCCCGTGCGTGGCCACCGCACGGGGGACGGGAGACCAGGGATCCACGTGGAATCTCCCCGGGGGACACCACAGTCCGGCGTCGGACAATTCGAGGAGGGAACCCAAAACGTGCATGAGGGTGAAATGCGCGGATCGACGTCGAGGGAGCCGCGGTGGCCCGAGGGCCTTGGGACGGCGACCCGAGATACCGTGACCCACCCGAATGGGTCCCCTTGGACGGGACCGGGCGAGACTTCGAAGCAAATGCCATCCCAGCACTTCAACTCCGACCTCGACCTCACGACCTCCCAGGTGGCGGAGCTGCTCGCCGTGCACCCATCGACCGTCAAACGGTGGTGCAACGACGGGGATCTGTCGTTCTCGAGGACCGACGGGGGGCACCGTCGCATTCATCTCTCCGAGGTCCTCACCCTCGCCCGGAGTCGCGACATACAGACCTTCCTGGAACCCTTTACTCCCTACGAAGGGCACGTGTGGACCGCCGTGAGCGGAGTCGTGGAGTCGGGCGATTTCGGCCGGATCCACGCCCTGGCCATGGGGTGGCTACTCCGGGGGCGGACGGATCGGGTGCTGGACCTCTTCCTGGAGGTGGGACGCCGTCCGGACGTCGCCTTCGAGCGGTTCTGCGACGACGGGATCCGTGGCTTCATGACCGACGTGGGGGATGCGTGGCGGTCCGGGCGGCTCCGGGTGGGCGAGGAGCACATGGTCACCGAAACGCTCATCGAGGCCTTGTTGCGCCTTCGCCTCGAGCTGCTCCCCCATCCGGCGGCCCAGTTGAACGGGGCGAGCCCGCGGCGCGTCGCGGTGGTGGGCTCCATGGAGGGGGACCGGCACGCGCTCGGGGCTCTGTGCGTCCGCCTCGAGCTGGAGCGCATGGGGTGGCTGGTCCACTACCTTGGCGCCGACGTCCCCGTGGAGGATTTCTCCGCCATGCAGCGAGCCCGGGAGGCGGGGCTGGTGTGCATCTCCTTCGCACCGCCGAGGACCGGCGCCGACATGCACCGCTGTGTGCGGATCCTGACGGAGTTCTACCAGGAGAGCTCTCCCTTCGCGCTGGCGCTGGGCGGGCAGGCGGCCGGCGAGATGGGTTCGGCGACCCTGGACGAGACGCCCTTCGCCGACCTCGGCACCTTCGAGTCGGTCACGGCCTTCCACGAGGCGCTCCTCGCCGGGTTCGGCACGTCCGGAGGGAAGGCGTGATGCGCCCCGAAGCGGACACCGAATCGAGCCGGGTCGAGATGCCCGGACGGGCGGCCGAGTCCGTGGCCCTGGGCGCGTTTCTCGCCTTCACGGTCGTGGCGATCCTGGGGTTCTGGAACTTCGGCCTCAACCCGGGACGCCTCCCGGCCACCGACTGGGCGATCCGCATCTACCAGGTGTCGTTCCCCTGGTTCGCCCGGGCCCACATCCTGATCTCCGCCGCGGTCCTCTTCTTCGTGTTCACGCGCAACGCCGGCTTCCGGTGGGTTCCCGCGCTGGTCGCCGTCTACGCGCTGAGCTTCGCGTCGGAGCACATCGGGACCGGATACGGCATCCCGTTCTCCGGCTACGAGTACACGGGGCTCCTGGGCGCCCGGCTCCTGGATCGGGTCCCTCTGGTGATCCCCCTGAGCTGGTTTCTCATGTCCGCACCGGCGTGGATCCTGGCTCGGCGGACCTTTCCGGGGCCGGGTCAGGCCCTGCCCCGCATCCTTCAGGCCACCTTCCTCCTGGTCCTGTGGGACCTGGCTCTCGATCCCGCCATGAGCTTCCTGACGCCGTACTGGGTCTGGGAGAACGCCGGTCCCTTCTACGGCATGCCCTGGGTGAACCTGCTGGGTTGGGCCGCCACGGGACTGATCCTCATGGTGACCCTGGAGCTCCTGGATCGGCGGCTCGACTGGGCGGGCACCGTCTCCTGGCGCTGGGCGGGCGCCTACTACCTGGTCGTCCTCCTGATGCCTCTCGGGATGGTTACGGTGGCCGGCCTGTGGGGGGCCACCGCCACCACGATCGGGGCCCTGGCCCTCGCTTTCGGCGTGCACGCCCTCTTCGGCGCCGACGGGGCGCAGGGGCGGGTGCCCCGACCCAGGCCGGCTCCCGGGCTCGTGGAGGGGCGCCCATGACCGGGACGACGTCGGGGCTCACGGGAAGCCGGAGCCTGTTGGAGACGCTCGAGGCGGCCCGGGACTCCCTCGAACGGACGGACGTGGCGGTGCCACCGCTTCGGGGGAAGCTCCTGCGACCCGCGTTCGCATGGGTCCTCCTGCCTCCCGGGGTGCGGGATCGCGTGGGCCCCGGCTTCGGCAAGGGAGCCCTGGCCATCCAGATGGTCCACGAGGCCTCCCTGCTCCACGACGACATCGTCGATGGGGCGCCGGTCCGGCGCGGGAAGCCGACGGTCGTGGCGGAACGAGGTGCGGGGTACGCGCTGATCCTGGGGGACCAGTGGCTCACGGCCGCGTACCGCGCCGCCGCCGGCGCCGGGCCCGACTTCCTGGAGCCGTTCATCGAGGCGGTGGAGCGGACCGTGGCGGGAGAGTCCGCCCAGGCCCGGTCCGCCGGCCGCCCCCTCGACCCCGCGGCCTACCGGGCGGTGATCCGCGGAAAGTCCGGAGAGCTCTTCGGGGCCGCGGCGGTCCTGGCGGGTCTCCAGACCGGCGTGGCCGTCGAGGCCGCCCGGGAGCTGGGGCGGGATGCGGGAGCCCTCTACCAGATGGTGGACGACTTCCTGGACTACTGCCCCGGCGCCGACACCGGAAAGCCCGCCTTCCAGGACTATCGGCAGCGCAAGCACACCTTCGTCCTGGCGGAGGCCGGGGTCGAGGACTTCGACGCCGAGCCGGAGGAGCTGGAAGCCCGGTTGTTCGGAGGTGGCGGTCGCTCGCCCATGGCCCGGGCCCTCGGGCGACTGGAGGAGGAGCGCGCCGGGCTGGCAGAACGGGCCCTCGGCCTCTTCGGACACGATGCCCTCGACGGCGTCCTGGAGGGGTGGCTCCAGGAGGCCCGGGCGGGCCTGGCGGCACACGGCCTCGTCACGGCGTCCCCCACCCCGGCGCCTCGGGTCGCGGCGTCCCCGCCCCTACGGCCTCGCGAGGACGGTGCCCCTACGCCGGAGGCCTCGGTGGCCGAGGCGGCCCGGAGCCTGGGCGGGCCGGAGGCCTGGGGCGCCTATTTCGGGCACCACAGCAAGTCCTTCCGCTTCGCGGCCCGGCTCTTTCCGGGCCAGGCCCGATCGGACGTGGAGGGGGTCTACGCCTTCTGCCGATTCACGGACGACCTGGTGGACGAGGCCCGCGTCCCCGTCGCGGAGGCCCGGCGTCGCCTGGAGGCCTGGCGGAGCCTGGCTGGGGCCGCCTACGACGGGACCCCGACGGGCGTGCCGTTGGCGGACGTGGTGATGGCGCGGATGGCGGAGGGGGGCGCGCCCTTCCACTACGCCGATGACCTCCTCACCGGCGTGGGCATGGATCTGTCGCCCACCGAGTATCCGACGCTGGACGCCCTGGAGGGCTACACCTATCGCGTGGCGGGCGTCGTGGGGGGATGGCTCACGGAGCTCTTCGGGCTCCACGACCCGGCGCTTCTCCGACGTGCCTACTCCCTGGGGCACGCCATGCAGCTCACCAACATCCTCCGGGACGTGGGCGAGGACCGGCGGCGGGGGCGGCTCTACCTTCCACTGGATCGCCTGGCGGCCCACGGCATCGGCGCCGAGGAGCTGGATGCTCTGGCGGAACGGGGCGAGGTCGCCCCGGGATGGCCCGCCGTGGTGGAGGAGCTCATGGCGGTGGCCGACCGCCACTACCGCGCGGCCTTCGAAGCCACTCCCCTGCTCCCCGCCTGGTACCGTCGGCCGGTGGCCGTGGCCGCCCGGGTGTACCAGGGCATCCACGAGGAGATCCGGGCGAACGGGTACGACAACGGATCCCGGCGTGCCCACACCACGCTCCTCCGCAAGGTCCGACTCGGGCTGGGGGGCCTCCGGGACCTCCGCAGGACCCGGCCGGCGTCCGGGCTGGTCGAGGCGGTGACCCTCGGTGTGGCGGCGACCCGGGACGCCGGTCAGGGGACGGTCGCGTGAGGAGGGTGCGGGGGCACGATCCGGCCTGGCCCGCCGAGCGGGCGGTGGTGATCGGGAGCGGATTCGGTGGCCTGGCCCTGGCGATCCGGCTGCAGGCCGCCGGGATGAAGGTGACGATCCTGGAGAAGCGCGAGCGGATCGGAGGGCGGGCGTACCAGTTGAAGGACAAGGGGTACACCTTCGACATGGGCCCTTCCCTGGTCACCTCCCCGGGGGTCGTGGACGGGGTGTTCCAGGCCGCCGGCCGGCGGCTGGACGATTACGTGGATATGATCCCCCTGGATCCCTACTACCGCATCCACTTCCACGACGGGACGCACCTCGACTACGTCGGTGATCCCGAGCGGATGAAGGCCCAGATGGCCCGTTTCGACCCCCGGGACGCCGCCCGGCTGGACGACTTCCTGGACGCCATCGAGCCGATCTACGATGCCGTCATCGGGGATCGCCTGGGGTCGAAGCCGTTCGACACGCTCGGCTCCATGGCGGCGTTCGTGCCCCGGGTCCTGAAACTGGGCGCCTGGCGGCCGGTCCACTCCTTCGTGTCGAAGTACTTCCGGGACTTCCGCCACCGCTTCATCTACTCGTTCCACCCCCTCTTCGTGGGCGGGAACCCGTTCAGCGCCCCGGCCGTCTACCTGATGATCCCGTACCTCGAGAAGGAGGGGGGCGTGTGGTTCACCCGGGGTGGGATGTACAGCCTGGTGGAGGCCATGGGCCGGCTCTTCGAAGAGCTCGGCGGGGAGATCCGCACCGGGCACGAGGTGACGGCGATCCGGGTCGAGCACGGTCGGGCCACGGGCGTCGAGGTCGGGGAGGCGTTCCTTCCGGCGGACATCGTTGTCTCCAACGGCGACGTGGGGCACACCTACAAGCATCTGATCCCGGCCGAGGCCCGCACCCGTTGGACGGACCGCCGAGTGGACCGCCTTCGCTACACCATGAGCTGCTTCCTGCTGTATCTGGGCACCCGCAAGCAGTACCCGCAGCTGAAGCACCACACGCTGATCCTGTCGGAGCGGTACCGGGAGCTGATCCGGGACATCTTCGACCGGAAGATCCTGCCGGACGACTTCAGCATGTACGTCCACGCCCCCACCCGGACCGATCCCGGCATGGCCCCCGAGGGATGCGAGAGCATGTACGTCCTGATCCCCGTGGCGAACAACCGCTCGGGCATCGACTGGTCGGCGAGCAAGGAGCGCTTCGCCGATACGGTGCTGGCCTTCCTGGAGGAGTGGGGCCTGGACGGGCTTCGGGAGAACCTGGAGGTGTGCCACCTCTTCACCCCGGACGATTTCGCCAGTGAGCTGAACGCCATGCACGGCAACGCGTTCGCCGTGGAGCCGCGCCTGAGCCAGACGGCCTACCTGCGGCCCCAGAACCGAAGCGAAGACGTGCGGGGACTCTACCTGGTGGGTGCGGGCACCCATCCGGGCGCCGGGGTCCCGGGCGTTCTCCTGTCCGCGGAGGCCACCTACGGGTGCATCGCCAAGGACCTGGACCTCCCGGACCAGTGGGACTGGGCGGCGAAAGGCACCGTCCGCTTCGACGAGAGCCGCGGGCCGCAGCACGACGAGGCCCTGCGCAGGCGGGGGCCGGAGGTCACGGAGGCGACCTCCGGGGATTGACCCGGAGTCGGGGCGGGCCTCGTACCGTCAGCCCGCCTCGTACCGTCCCAGCTGGTGCCGGAGGCTCTCCTCCAGGTCCCGGAAGCGGAACTCGTACCCGAGCTTCAGGGTGCGGACCGGCCGGGCCCGTTGGCCCTTCAGGAGCAGCTCCTCGCCCATCTCGCCGAGGGCGGCCTTCACGGCCAGGGAGGGTACCGGGACCACGGTGGGCCGATGCAGGACGCGGCCCAGGATGTCCGTGAAGGTGGCATTCGTCACCGGATTCGGGGCCGTCCCGTTCAGCACTCCCTTCACGGAGCGGTCCATGACGGCGTGGTAGAGCAGCCCCGCCACGTCGTCCAGGTCGATCCAGGGGACGTACTGCCGCCCGTTCCCGATCCGACCCGCGAGGCCGGACTTGAAGGCCCACAGCATCTTGGGCAGGGCCCCGCCGGCGGGGCTGAGGACGAGGCCGAAGCGGATGCGGGCCACCCGGATGCCGGCGCCCTCGGCCCGCCGGGAAGCCGCCTCCCACGCCTCCGCGGTCTCGGCCAGGAAGCCCTTGCCGCGCCCGGTCTCCTCGGTCACGACCTCGTCGTGCCGATGGCCGTAGTAGTTCACCCCCGAGGAGCAGATCAGGGCCTCGGGGCCACCGGGCAGCTGGGCCACCACCCGGCTCAGGAGGCGGGTGCCCCGTACCCGGCTCTCGCGGATGGCCTTCTTCTTGTCCTCGGTCCAGCGCACGGCGTTGATGGGCTCCCCGGCCAGGTGGACCAGGGCGTCGGTTCCCACCAGGCCGTCCTCGTCCACCACCTCGTCCCGGACGTTCCAGTAGACCCCCTTCCCCGCGTCGGCCTCGGCCCGGCTCCGGGTGAGGGGGACGACGGTGTGGCCACCGGTGGTGAGGAGGTGGGTGAGGGCACGGCCCATGAGGCCAGACGCCCCGCTGATGGCCACCGTCTTCCGGGGTACGTCGGCGAAGCGCGCGTGGAGGGCCAGATCCTGGGCCAGCCGCGTGTGCCTGAACCGGAAGGCCCGGTCCAGGTCCCGCTCGACCCGCGCGCCACCGAGGAGCTCCCCTGCCGCCCCGAGGGGAACGTCCCAGCGGAGGTGGTCCTTCAGGAGCGTGCTCCCCGGCTTCTCGCCGGGCAGGAACCGGTGCTCGTGGCGGTAGTGCCCGAACGGGCCGGAGACCTGCTCGTCCACGAACTGCTCGCCGGGGACGTGGTCCACGTGGCGGAGGTGCCAGTCCAGGTTCACCGGTCCCTTCTGGACCCTCAGATGGATCTGGGCTCCGTCCTCGATGCCCCCGGTTCGGGAGACGACGGTCACGTCCTCCCAGGGCGGGGCGAGGCGCTCGAAAGCCCCGGGCCGCTCGTGCCAGGCGAAGGCTTCGGTAGGAGGAACGGGTAGCGTGGTCTCGTAGGTCTTCTCGTGCATCGGGGTCACTCGGCGTGTCGGCGGAGGTAGGCGTCCAGGGAGACCTTCCGCCGCGTGTTCTCCGAGGTCATGTAGCGGACCTTCCCGAAGACGGGCCGCTCGGTCCACGCCCGGTCGTAGCGGCCGAGGACCCACATGATCCCGCTGGTGGAGTTCGGGTCGCGGCCGTCCACCGCGTAGCGGTTGTTGAGCTCGAACATCACGTCCAACGCCTCCTGCGGGCTGCGGGTCCACTCCAGGATCTTCTTCCCCCAGAGCATGCGCAGATAGTTGTGGATCGTGCCCTCCCGGACGAGCTCGCGCTGGGCGGCGTTCCACAGCGCGTCGTGGGTCTCGGCGGCGTCGAAGGCGGCCAGGTCGTAGAGGTGCTCCCGCTCGTCGTCGGCGTGGTCGGCCAGCGTTTCCCGTGCCCAGTCCGGGAGCACCTCCAGGGTCTCCAGCTCGGGCCCGCCCCGGGCCCAGGCGGTCCAGCCCAGTTCCCTCCAGGTCACCAGCTCGTCCAGGAAGGCCTCGGCGGGCCGGGACATGCCCCACCACCCCTCGCGCTTCCCCGTAGGCTCCGGCGCGAGCCGGTTTGGGGTCCAGTCCTCCCGCTGCACCAGGGCGTGGAAGAT
The DNA here is from genome assembly GCA_035464715.1 of Longimicrobiales bacterium. GTDB lineage: Bacteria > Gemmatimonadota > Gemmatimonadetes > Longimicrobiales > Gaopeijiaceae > Gaopeijia. Next base: position 1,286 of record DATHRY010000296.1, on the reverse strand, counting down.
CTCGTGGGTGGAGACGTGTCCCCAGTGCAGATAGGGGGACAGCCGGCTGGCGGCCTCGTGGTCCGGATCGTTCCGATCCTCCCCGTACCGGGGAAGCCGGTCGGCGAAGAAGCGGTCCAGCCGCTCCAGGGCGGCCCGACGTCCCCCGGGGAACGCCACCGGGGCCACTCCTCCACCGAGGGGCAGGTCGTCCATGGCGGCGCCACGCTCCAGCCAATCGTCCGGGGCCTCGGGCCAGCGCTCCAGGATCCCGTCCAGCTGCAGCGACGAGGCGCTCTTCAGCCCGGGGGCGGCCGCCACGGGATCCTCCGCCGGCCGCTCCGGGAGGTGCTCCGGCAGGGTCTTGTGGAGGTATCTCCGGAAGGAATGCGCGACGGTGAAGTCCCGGTCGGCCTCCCGGATCGGAAGAAGCCCGTGGCTGTCCACGGCTTCGAACCGGACGGGGACCTGCCCCGCGGCCGCCTCCAGCATGGCCGGATAGAAGAAGTGGGGCATGTCGTCGGTCACCACGACCGCGGCCCGGGACGCCAGGGCCTCCAGGAGCCCCTTCCCCGCTCCGGCCTCGGGCTCCACGTAGGCCAGGTACCGGACGAGACCCGAAGCGAGCGCGGCCCGGTGGTCGCCCATCCCGTCCAGCACGAAGCGGTGGTGGCGGGCCGAGGCCCACGGATAGCCGATGCGGAGGGCCTCGAGCACCACCAGGGGCCGGTCGAGCTCCAGGGCCCAGGACACGGCCCGGTCCAGCGCGAAGTTCCAGTGGAGCCGGCGCTGGCCGATCATCCAGTACAGGACGAATTCACCGTCCCCGTCGGGGTCGTGGTCGGCGAGGGTACGGATCCGGAGGTCGGGCACGGGAAGTCGCATGGGCGCACGTACCCGGCTTCCCCGAGGCCGTTTCAGCGGGGGGCGAGTCGGCGGCCCGGTCGCTACGGGAGGAGCCGACGCGGAGGGCCGCAGCGCGCGGGCATCCTAGCTCCCGCCGTCGCTCTCCAGGGGCAGGATCCAGCTCAGGGCCCGGTGGAGCTCCCGGGCCTGCTCGGGGCCCGATCGGAGGATGGCGTGGGCCTTCTCCTGGAGCACGACCTCCTCGGAGCGGGTGAGGTCCCGGTCCGAGAGCACCACCGCCGGCAGCCCCGTGTAGTAGGGATTCTGCCGAAGGCGCGTGAGGAAGGTCGTTCCGTCCATGATCGGCAGCGTCAGCTCCGTGACCACGACGTCGGGCGCGTCCTCCTCGACCATGCGCATGGCCTCGCGCCCGTTTCCGGCGGTGGCCACCTCCAACCCTC
>DATHRY010000295.1:0-16239 GCA_035464715.1 Longimicrobiales bacterium | reverse complement strand
GTACCCGAAGTTCTCGAAGCGGAGCTCCACCTCGCCGCCGGGCACGGAGATGGTGAACCTGCCCTCGCGATCGCTCACCGCCTGCGCGCCGGTGCTCGTCTCGGTGATGATCGCCGTCTCGAGCGGCTGCCCGAACTCGTTGACCACCACACCGGTGACCTCCCGGGCCTGACCCTGTGCGATACCGGGCAGCAGCCCGGCGAGGATCAGGAGGGAGAGGCTTAGAACAAGGAATGCTCGCATGTCGCCTCCTGCGCTGGGGGACCGGACGGTCACCCGAACGGCGAGCCATCCGTGCACCGAATAAGGGCCAGTCACGGGCAGGTAACAACAGTCTTCTTGGGAGCGACCCCCGGGAGGCGGTCCACGCGGCGGGATCCGGGTCGCTGGCCGGTGCTGCCCGCCGGCGCATCGCCCACCCCTGGACCGTCAACGCCGATCATGCCACCGTGCGACGATTTCCCGAGACGAATCCGAGACTGGCGAGGAGGAGGACCGTGGGCGCCATCCGCGACTTCATGGACCGGCACTACCTGCATTTCAACGCCCGCGAGACCGTTGCCGCGGCCCGGGCGTGGGAGGCGCATCTGGCGGCGGGCGGCAAGATGATGGTGACCCTGGCCGGCGCCATGTCCACGGGAGAGATCGGCCGGATCCTGGCCCGCATGATCCGGGAGGGAAAGGTCCACGCCATCTCCTGCTCCGGTGCCAACCTGGAGGAGGATGTCTTCAACCTGGTCGCCCACGACGAGTACGAGATCGTCGCGGACTGGCGGGCGCTCTCCGCCGCCGACGAGGTCGCCCTCTACGACCGGGGGATGAACCGGGTCACGGACACCTGCATTCCCGAGGACGTGATGCGGCACCTGGAGCGGCGCCTCCTGGCCCGCTGGAAGGCCGCCGCCGAGGCCGGGGAGCGGAACCCCCCCGCGGAATTCCTCTTCGACCTCCTGCGGAGCGGAGAGCTCGAAGGGCACTACCAGATCGATCCGGCGGACTCGTGGATGGTCGCGGCGGCCGAGGCGGGCATCCCCGTGTGGGCCCCCGGGTGGGAGGACTCGACCACCGGGAACATCTTCTCGGCGTCGGTGATCACGGGGAAGGTGCCCCACCACCAGTGCGTCTGGTCCGGAACCGAGCAGTTCGCCGACCTCATCCAGTGGTATCGGGCGAATCACGGCGGGGGCGAGGTGCCCTCGGTGGGGTTCTTCCAGATCGGCGGCGGCATCGCCGGCGACTTCGCCATCTGCGCCGTGCCGTGCATCATCCAGGACATGCAGGAGGACGTGCCCTTCTGGGGCTATTTCGCCCAGATCACCGACGCGACGACGTCGTACGGGGGCTACTCCGGTGCTCCCCCGAACGAGAAGATCACGTGGGGCAAGCTCGACGCAGCGACCCCGAAATTCTTCATCAACTCGGACGCGATGATCGTGGCGCCGTTGATCTTCGGGTACGTGCTGGGCGACTAGGGTCCCGGCCCGGCGGGGCGGCTGCAGTCGGGCGCCGCGGCATCCGCGCCGGCGGCGTTTCCTCTTCCTCGCCGTAGCGGTACCACGCCTCGCCGTCGTTCCCTGCCGGAGGGCGCCGCGAGTCCCTCTGTGCGACGGCGCTCCGCCGGCTCGGCCCTGGTCGACCAGGCTATTGGGCGGGCGGCGGCGTCCTGCCTAGGGAATCCGGGCCAGCACCGGGTCGAAGACCGCGCCTGCGAGCTGATCGGCCAGGTTCGCGGCGAGGGCGTTCCGGATGGCGGCGTCCTGCGCCTCCAGGACCAGACGATCGAACCAGTCCACCTGGCGGCGATCGAGGTTCAGATCGGAGGGGTTGCCCTCGTACACGCCCCGCTCGAAGGGACCGGTGCCCGTGCCCACCACCACCAGATCGGTGAGGGGGTTGCCCGAGCGGTCCACCACCAGGACCCGGGCCTCGGCCCGGATCCGCCGCTGCCCCGACTCCACCGTGAAGGTCGTCGCCCGGCCGTCCCGGGTCCGGGCGTTCCGGACCCGCTGCTCCAGGTCGAACTCCATCACGTCGGTGTTCAGGAGCTCCATCCAGACGCCGTAGTCCGACTCCACCAGCTCGAGCAGGAGGCCCATGGCCGGCGCCCGGAGGCCGCCACCCAGGACTGCGGCCCGACGGACGATCTCCCGGACCCGCACCGGGTCGGCGAGCCGCACGAACGGCGGCGGGCTCCGCCAGGCCGTCCGGTCCAACTGGTCGTTGACTTCGATCTCCAGGGGCAGGAGCTCTCCGCCGCCACGTCCGGGACGGGTCATGGGGGCCACCACGGGGAGCACCATGACCTCCACTTCGCCCTGGGCCAGCGCGGTGTTCATGATCTCGACCGCCTGGGTGGTATGGTCCGGCGGCGCATGTCCCAGGTGCTGCACCCGGTTGGCGGCGTCGAAGGCCAGGCGGAGCTGGCCGGCCGACAGCGCCTCGTTGCTCCAGCCCAGGAGGGCCCCCGACTCGGCCTCCACCGAGGCGGCGTGCTGCTCCGCCGAGGGCTCGAAGTGCTCCCGGGCGGCCCTGAAGTCCTGGACGCCGTCCTCCCAGCGCCCGCGATCCACGGCGGCCCATCCCCGCTCCATGACGCCGTCGAAGGCGTCGTCGAACGTCTGCCGGCGGGCCTGGCGGTAGTCCGCGGGCACGGCGAGGCGGACGCCCACGGAGCGGGCGCGGGACACCAGGCCGTCGACGGCCCGGTACTGGTCCGAGGCGCCCACGTAGTCTCCGCGCGAACGCAGGGCCCGGACGTTGGACAGGCGCTGGACCACGGCGGAGTCACCCACCGCGGCGAGGCGCTCCCGGGCCTCCACCAGCTCCGGATCCTTCTGGAGGGCCTCGACGTACCGTCCCACGGCGGCCTCGAAACGGCCCGCCGTCTCCAGCTCACGACCCTGTTCCAGACGCTTTTCGGCGGAGGCGCAGGCGGTGAGCCCGAGGAGGGCGAGGAGGAAGAGATTCCGGGGCATGGCACCGAGGCGGGTCATGTCGAAACTCCTTTCGGACTTGGGTTGGGCCCGCCCGGGGAGCAAGATCGATGCCGCGAAGAAACATCTGTTCAAGCCTTGATCCCCTGGGCCCGGACCCGCCGGTGCCCCGGACCGGCGGGCGCCGGTCCGCCACAGGACGCCGGCCGGCCGGGCATCGGGCCCGGACCGGGCGGTCCATCGGGAGCGCCGCGACGGCGCCGACAGACCAGGAGAGTAGGAAATGCGCGGACGATGGGGATGGGCCGCGCTGCTCGGGATGGGGATCGCAGCCTGCGGAGGAGAGCCGCCGGCGCCGAGGACCCTGGGCGTGTCGCTGGAGGTCTTCGAGGCCGCGTTGACCGAGTCGTCCACGGCCGTGCACCTGCCGTTCACGGTGGAGGCGGGCGGGGCCGTGGAGGCGGAGCTGACCGGCGATCTTTTCCTGGGAGCGGAAGGAGAGGCCCGCCTGCAGGCCGAGGGGACGTTCGCCGGCCGGTCCCTGGACGTCCTCCTGGTCTCCGACGGGACCGCGATGACCTGGACCGGCCAGGACACGCCCATGCCCGCTCCGCCCGGCCTCCGGGACGCCCTCGTCGTCGGCCTCACCCGCATGGGGATCCTCCACAACCTGGCCCGACTCTCCGGGGGGGCGCCGCCGGATCACGTGGAGGGAGGCGTGCGGGACTGGGTGGTCCTCTCACCGGACACCGCCGGCGCCGCTCCCGAGGCCGTCGAGGCGGGCCCGGACCTGGCCCGGACGATCACGGTGGCGGGCACCCCTTCCGGGAGCTTCCGGCTCGTCTTCGGGCCGGGCGCGGCTGCGCCCCGGGTGCGGCGACAGGGGGTGGACTTCCCCCAGGGACGGATGGACGTGGTGGAGCGCTACCCCACCCTGGCCCTGGGCGCGGTGCTGCCCGACTCGCTGTTCGCCGCTGCCGGGGCCGCCCGCCCCGGCACGGGGCGATCAGGCGTCCTCGTCCCCCTGAACCGGGAGGGTCGCCAGGATCGCGTCCAGCCGCCGCTGCAGCGCCGCGGACTGCTCCCGGGCGAGGCGTTGGCCCACGTAGCTCACCAGGTGGAGGGCCAGGAGCGCCGGGATTCCGAGCCACAGCGCCCAGAACCCCCACGCCGGCTCGCCGGACACCGCCTGCACGTAGCCCAGGATGCCGCCGAACACGGTGAGGAAGGCGATGGAGGCGTACAGGAAGACGAAGAAGGTCCAGACCTCGGTCCGGGGTGCGAAGCGTGTGAAGAGGCTGGACCCCTCCGGCTCGTGATCCGCCCGGATCGAGAGGTGGGGCGTCCAGATCCGCTGTTCCTCCTCGGGGAGGTGGATCTCACACCAGCGGCCGGTCCCGGACGCGGTCTCCCGGCAGGCGGCGGAATCCACGGCGGCCCGCACGGCGGCGATCGCCTCCTCCCGGGAGACCGACAGGTGGATGCGGCGGCTGGGTCGGAGCCGCGTGGGGTCGGGGGGAGGGGCGTGGGCCTCGCCCGCGCCGGGAGGCCGTCGATCGTCCGGCGCCCGGGGGCGATCCGCGTCCGGGACGGTGCTCACCCGGGCCTCACGGCAGGATCGTCGCCAGCCCTGCCTCCGCCACGGTCAGGAGGAGGGCCCGCTGGATGGCGAGGTGGCCGTCCCGGTTGATCCACCACTCGTCCGGGGCGTGCCCGTTCCCCCCCTCGCCTCCCCGGCCGATGGTGACCGCCGGGACCCCCAGGGAGATGGGGATGTTGCTGTTGGTGGACGAGCGGCCCAGCTCCGGGTCGGCGTCGAAGACCTGGGTGGCGACGATGGCGCGCTGGATCAGGGGCGTGGACTCGGGAAGCTCCCCGGACGGCCGGTCGCCGATCTTGTCGGCTTCCAGCGTGAGGGCCTCGCCGTCCCGGCGCAGCGCGTTCTCCCCGGCGAGTCCCCGCTCCATGGCCGCCAGGAACGCCTGCTCGATGCGGGCCAGGGACTCGGGGCTCTCGGAGCGCATGTCCACCTCCATGAAGGCCTCGAAGGGGATGGAGTTCACCGAGGTACCGCCTCCTACCACCCCCACGTTGTAGCTGGTCCGGGGGCCCGATCGCGTGAGCGTGTCCGCCACCTCCTGGAACTCCCGGGTCGCCCGCGCCATGGCGTGGGCCGGGTTCGCCAGCCCGAAGGCGCCCCACGAGTGGCCACCGGGCCCCTTGAAGGTGACCCGGTAGCGCACCGAGCCGAGCCCCATGGTGACCAGGCGGTCCAGGCCGCCGCCGTCGACCTCGATCCAGGCGTCGATGGGGTCGGCCCCGTCCCGGAACAGGTGCTTCATGCCCCGCAGGTCGCCGAGGCCCTCCTCGCCCACCGTTCCGATGAAGAGGAGGTCGTCCCGGGTCTCGACCCCGGCGTCCTCGAGGGCCCGGAGGACGGTGAGGACCACGACCAGTCCCCGGGTGTCGTCGCCCACGCCGGGAGCGTAGAGGGTGTCGCCCCGCATCCGCACGGTGACGTCGGTGCCCTCGGGGAAGACGGTGTCCAGGTGTCCGCCCAGGGCCACGGTGCGGCCGCCCTGCCGGCCCCTGCGCAGCGCCAGGACGTTCCCCTCCTCGTCGATCCACACCGAATCCGCCCCGGCCTCCCGGAGGAGCTCGGCGTAGCGGGCCGCCCGTACCTCCTCCATGAAGGGGGGCGCTGGGATCTCGGTGAGCTCCACCAGCCGCTCCATCGCCCAGGGGTCCAGGGCCTCGACCTGCTCCATGGCCTGGACGACCACGGGACTCGAGGCGAGCTCCCGGACCTGGGCGTCGATCTCGGCGTCCACGGTCTGGGCCTGGAGGGCATCCGGGAGGAGGGCCCCGGGGAGAAGGGCGCCCAGGAGCAGGGTGCCCGCGGCGGGGATCGGCAGGAGGCGGGTACGACGATGCATGAAGATGGCTCTCACGAGACGGGAGGATCGATCCGAAGGCGCTCGGATCATGATGCTACCCGCGAGGCCCGCCACAAGTCCCGTCGCCCCGCGTGGCCCGGCGGGCGTCCGGCGAACGCGACGTCCGACCCGTGCCCGCCGATGGCCGGGCAACGATCGGCGAGCGCCTCGATGGCTCCGAAAAACAGGCCCGATCCGTTATCATATCTGGCTGCGCCCCGACCGGGGCCCGCGACCGATCCGCAACACACGGGACCCATGTCCATTCGCAATATCGCCATCATCGCCCACGTCGATCACGGGAAGACGACCCTGGTCGACCAGATGTTCCGCCAGGCCGGCGTCTTCGAGGCCCATCAGGCCATCGAAGAGCGGGTCATGGATTCGAACCCCCTCGAGAAGGAGCGGGGGATCACGATCCTGGCCAAGAACACCGCCGTGCAGTGGGGCGACGTGAAGATCAACATCGTCGACACCCCCGGGCACGCCGACTTCGGGGGCGAGGTGGAGCGCATCCTCCGCATGGTGGACGGGGTCGTCCTCCTGGTGGACGCCGCCGAGGGACCCATGCCCCAGACCCGTTTCGTGACGCGGAAGGCGCTGGAGCTGGGCCTCCTGCCCCTGGTCGTGATCAACAAGGTCGACCGGGCCGACGCCCGGCCCCACGAGGTCCACGACGAGGTCCTGGAGCTCTTCATGGACCTCGAGGCCAACGACGCCCAGCTCGACGCGCCCTTCCTGTACGCCTCCGGGCGGGACGGCTGGGCCTCCCGGGACGAGGGTACCCGCACCGACTCCCTGGACGCCCTCTTCGAGACCATCGTCGACCACTTCCCGGCGCCGGACGTGGATCCCGACGGACCCTTCCAGATGCTGATCTCGACGCTGGACTACTCGTCCTACGTCGGACGGATCGCCATCGGCCGCATCGAGCGTGGCCGGGTGCGGGTGGGCGACCAGGTGGCCCTGCTTCCGCTGGGCGAGCCCGGCCGGGTGGGCGACGCGGAAGGCGAGAGGGCCCGGGTGCTGAAGCTCTACACCTACCTCGGACTGGAGCGGAAGGACGTGGACGAGGCCGCCGCGGGCGACATCGTGGCCATGGCGGGTCTGGACGGGGTGGAGATCGGCAAGACCGTGGTGGATCCCTCCGACCGGGACCGGCTCCGGGGCATCGCCGTGGAGGAGCCCACCCTGTCGGTGGACTTCACGGTGAACAACTCGCCCTTCGCCGGGCAGTCCGGGAAGTTCGTGACCACCCGACAGGTCCGGGAGCGGCTCGTGAAGGAGCTGGAGCGGAACGTGGCCCTCCGGGTGGAGGACACGGAGTCCCCCGACACGTTCACGGTGAGCGGCCGGGGCGAGCTGCACCTGACCATCCTCATGGAGACCATGCGGCGGGAGGGCTACGAGTTCCAGGTGTCCCGGCCCCGGGTCATCCGGAAGACGATGGACGACGGCACCGTCATGGAGCCCTACGAGGAGGTGGTGGTCGAGGTCCCGTCGGACATGGTGGGGATCGTCATCGAGAAGATGGGACCCCGGAAGGGGGAGATGGTGGAGCTCAAGCCCATGGGCGACTCCGGGACGACCCGCCTCCGCTTCACCATCCCGGCCCGGGGGCTCTTCGGGTATCGCTCGGAGTTCCTGACCGACACCCGGGGCGAGGGCACCCTCTATCACACGTTCTCCCGGTACGGGCCCCTGGCCGGCAACCTCCGGGGCCGGCAGAAGGGTGTGCTGGTGGCGGACAGGGAAGGGGTGGCGGTCGGCTTCGCCCTCTTCGGCCTGCAGGAGCGCTCCACCCTGTTCGTGAAGCCGGGCGACGCCGTCTACGCCGGGATGATCGTGGGCGAGAACGTGCGGCCGGACGACATGGACGTGAACGTCTGCAAGGAGAAGAAGCTCACGAACATGCGGACCACCAGCTCGGACGAAAACATCAAGCTGGAGCCTCCCCGTGAGCTGACGCTGGAGCTGGCCCTGGAGTTCATCGAGGCCGACGAGCTCATCGAGGTGACGCCGGCGGGCATGCGGCTCCGGAAGCGCATCCTGGACGCCAACCAGCGGCGCAAGGAGGAGAAGCGGCTGGCGAAGGAGGGCGCGGTGTGACGGACGCCGGTTCCCCTGGGCGGATGGATGGGCCCGCGGCCCCGGCGGTTCCCGGGCGCGGCGAGGGGGAGGACTGGGTCCCCAGGGACGGCGTCCCGGACAACCGGCACCCCTTGAACCGGGGGCAGCCCGGCGACCCCGACGAACCGACCCGCATTCCCCTCTTCGAGGTCTACATGCGCATGGCCGAGGAGTTGGCCAAGCGCAGCACGTGCGCCCGCCTCCAGGTGGGCACGGTGCTCACCGACGCCCGCCTGGAGAACGTCGTGGCCATCGGCTACAACGGGAACGCCCGGGGCTTCCCGAACCGGTGCGACTCCACCGAGCCCGGAAAGTGCGGGTGCATCCACTCGGAGCAGAACGCCCTGGTGAAGGCGCCCGGGGCCCTGCGGGACAAGGTGGCCTTCGTCACGGCCAGCCCCTGCGTGATGTGCGCCAAGCTGATGGTCCAGGCGAACGTGGCGTGGGTCTTCTACCGGACGGCGTACCGGGACCGGGCGGGGCTCGACGTCCTGGAGCGGGCGGGGGTGCGGGCCGTCCGCTACACCGCCTGGGAGGAGCGGTGGCGGGACCGCCCCCTTCCGGCCTGACGCCGAGGCCCTAGGTTCCAGACACCCTCCCTTTCCGCAGACCCGCCGCGGCTCGCGAACGGGCCCGCGCAACGCCGAGATGACGCATTTGGACCGCCCTTACGGCCGCTTCTTCCTCCCGGGACCCACCGAGGTCCATCCTGACGTGCTGCAGGCCCAGGCCCGTCCCCCCATCGGTCATCGGGGGCCCGAGATGCGGGCGCTCATGGCCGCCCTCCAGCCCGGCCTCCGGGCCGTGTTCGGCACCGAGCGGCCCGTGGCCGTCTCCACCTCCTCGGCCACCGGCCTCATGGAGACGGCCATCCGGTGCGGCGTCCGGCGGAAGCTCCTCTGCCTGGTGAACGGGGCGTTCAGTCAGCGCTTCGCGGACATCGCGGCGTCGTGCGGTGTCGCGCACGAGATCCTCGAAGTGGGGTGGGGGGCGGCCCACACTCCCGGTCCGGTGGCGGATCGCCTGGCCTCCGGAGAGTTCGACGCGGTGAGCCTCGTCCACTCGGAGACCTCCACGGGGGCGCTCAACGACATCCCCTCGCTTCTGCCCGCCATCCGCCAGCATCCCGACGTGCAGATGCTGGTGGACTCGGTCACCGGCATCGGCGGAGCGGAGTTCCGGACCGACGCCTGGGGAGTCGACTTCGTCGTGACGGGCTCCCAGAAGGCGCTTGCCGTGCCTCCGGGGCTCGCCTTCGCCGTGGCCTCGGAGCGATTCCTGGACCGGGCCCGTACCATCCCGGGTCGGGGCACCTACCTGGACGTGGTCGGCTTCTACGAGCAGCTGGAGCAGCTCCAGACCCCCACGACGCCGGCCGTCACCCTCCTCTACGCCCTCCAGGTGCAGCTGGAGCGCATCCTGGCCGAGGGGATGGAGGCCCGCATCGCCCGCCACGCCGCCATGGCCCGCCGCACCTGGGCGTGGGTGGAGGAGCTCCAGGCCGAGCGGGATCCGGCGTTCCGGGTGCTGGCGCCCCGGGAGTGGCGCTCCCCCACGGTGACCTGTGTCCGGCTCCCCCGGGGCATCTCGGGGCCCGAGGTGGTGGCGGGGGTGGCGGAGCGGGGCTGGGTGATCGGCGGCGGGTACGGCAAGCTCAAGTCCGAGTCGTTCCGCATCGGACACATGGGCGACCACACCCTCGAGGCCCTCGAGGACGTGCTCGGGGTGCTGGCCGATGTGCTGACGGCGGCGGAGGTGCGTTCGTGAGCCGGATCCGGGTGATCGCCACGGACGGCATCTCTCCCGAAGGCCTGGCCCCCCTCCGGGAGAACGAGGAGCTGGAGGTCCGGGAATACGCGTCCAGCGAGAACGGCTTCCGTGCCGATCTGGGCGAGGCCCGGGGTCTTCTGCTCCGCTCCGCCACCCAGGTCACGCAGGAGCTCCTGGACGCGGCTCCCAACCTGCGGGTCGTGGGGAGGGCGGGGGTCGGCGTGGACAACATCGACGTGGAGGCCTGCACCCGCCGGGGCGTGGCCGTATTCAACGCCCCGTCGGGGAACACCATCTCGGCGGCGGAGCTGGCCTTCGCCCTGATGCTGGCCAGCGTCCGTCGCGTCGCGGCGGCCGACCGGTCCCTCCGGGCCGGCGAGTGGGCCCGGTCCCGGTTCAAGGGGAACGAGCTCCGGGGCAAGGTGCTGGGGCTGGTGGGGGCGGGCCGCATCGGCGGCGAGGTCGCCCGGCGGGCCCGGGCCTTCGGCATGTCGGTGCTGGTCTACGATCCCTACCTCACCCGGGAGCGGGTGGCGGAGCTCGACGCCGAGGCCGCCGAGCTCGACGACCTCCTCGGCCGGGCCGACGTGATCACCCTGCACGTCCCCCTGACCGACTCCACCCGGAATCTCCTGGACGCCGATCGTCTGGCCCTGCTCAAGCCTTCGGCCCACCTGGTGAACACCTCCCGGGGCGGGGTCCTCGACGAGGCGGCCCTGGCCGAGGCCCTCCGGGACGGGCGCCTCGCCGGGGCGGCGCTGGACGTGTACGCGCAGGAGCCGCTGGAGGCCGGCAGCCTTCTCCGGGACGCGCCCAACGTCATCCTGACGCCGCACCTGGGCGCCTCCACCGAGGAAGCCCAGGAGAGGGTCGCTACCGAGGTGGCCCGTTCCGTCCGGAAAGCCCTCCTGGAAGGGGACCTGGCGGGTGCGCTGAACGCGCCCTCGGTTGGCGGACAGGCCCTGGCGGAGCTCGGGCCCCTGCTGGATCTGGGACGGCGGCTCGGGCACATCGGGCTGGTCCTGGCCCCCGGCGCCGTCCGTGGGGTCCACGTCGAATACTCCGGCGATTCCCGGGAGGCCCTCGGAGTGCTCTCCCGGCACGTGCTGATGGGGCTCCTGACGCCGGTCCTCGGGCTTGCCCAGGTCAACGTGGTGAACGCGGCCGTCCTGGCGGAGAACCGGGGTATCGCCGTGTCGTCGGGCCGGCGGCCGCGGAAGGGGACCGGCGGGGAGCGTGTCCTCGTGGTCCTGGAGACCTCGGAGGGCGGTCTGGAGCTTCAGGGCGGGCTCCTGGGGGAGCACCATCCCCGGCTGCTGGGCCTCGACGGGTACGATGTGAACGTGGCCCCCGAAGGCACGCTGCTCATCCTCCGCAACCGGGACGTGCCCGGGGTCATCGGGCACGTGGGGACGTTGCTGGGCGAGGCCGGCATGAACATCGCCGAGTACCACCAGGCCCGGCGCTCCGAGGGGGGCGAGGCCCTGGCCGCCGTGGCCCTCGATGGCGGCGTCCCGGATTCCGTGCTGGATTCGATCCGCGCGCTGCCGGACGTCTCGGACGCGCGGGTGGTGAGGATCCGGGACTAGCGTGGGGCCCGCGGAGGCATACCGCCGGCGGGCCGCCGAGCTGACGTCCGAGGAGGAGCGCCTCGCCGCGGAGCTCACCCGGCTCGGCACCTTCCGCATCCTGGCCTTCATGGCGGCAGCCGCCCTCTTCGTGGCGGGAGACGTCCTCGGGATGCCCGTCGTCACGGGAGCGTCCGTCCTGGCCCTGGCTGGGTTCGTCGTGTTGGTGCGCCGCTACCGCCGGACCCGGACGACCCTGGCCCGGGACCGGATCGCCCTGGAGCTGGCCCGGCAGGGGCTGGCCCGGCTGGACCGCCGCTGGGACGACCTCCCCCCCACGGGTCCCGGACCGGCAGGCATCGACACCCACCGCTATGCCGGCGACCTGGATCTCTTCGGGCGGGCGTCGCTCTTCGCCCTCCTGGGCCCGGTGCAGACCCCCATGGGCCGGGAGCGCGTCACCCGCTGGCTGCTGGAGCCCACGTCGCCCGACGCGATCCCCGGGCGACAGGCGGCGATCCGGGAGCTTGCCGCGGCGACGGAGCAGCGGGAGGCGGCGGCGGTGGACGGCGCCCGGGTGGAGCCCGTCTCCGGGGAGAAGCTGGAGCGCTTCCTGAAGTGGTGCGAGGGGGGCGACGACCTGACGGGAGCGCTCCGCACGGCCGCCTGGGTCCTCCCCCTGGTCACGCTGCTCCTGGCGGTGGGGGACGTCCTGGACCTGGTCCCCACGGCCGGGTGGGTCCTTGGCGTCCTGGTGCAGGGAGTCCTGGCCTACCGGGTCGCGGCTCGGCTTCACGCCGGGTTCGCCCGGGCGTCCTCGGGCGTGCCGGGGATCCGGCAGTACGCGGACCTGTTCCAGCGCTGGGAGCATTGGACGGCCGAGGCCCCGCTCCTCCGGGAAGAGGTCGCGCTCCTCAACCGTGACGGCCGCTACGCCTCGGACGCGCTGTCCGCCCTGGGCCGGATCCTCCACCTGGCCGACCTCCGGCTCTCCATGATCCACCCGGTCCTGGCGGTGGGCGTGCTCTGGGACCTCAACCTGGCCGCGGCCCTGGACCGGTGGCGTCGCCGGTGGGGCCACGACGTGGCGGGGTGGATGGAGGCGTTGGGGCATCTCGAGGGCCTGTCGGCGTTGGCCACCCTCGCGGCGGACCACCCCGACTGGGCGTTTCCCGATGCGGCCCGGGAGGTCGGGGCGGGGGAGGCCGTCCGCTTCGAGGCCCGTGATCTCGGTCACCCCCTGATCCCGCCGGACCGGTGCGTGCGCAACGACGTGGAGCTGGGGCCCCCGGGGACGGTGCTCCTGGTCACCGGGTCCAACATGTCCGGGAAGAGCACGCTCCTCCGCTCGATCGGCCTGGCCGTGGTGCTGGCCCGGGCGGGCGGCCCGGTGTGCGCCACCGAGCTGCACCTGCCGCCGGTCCGGCTCTTCACCTCCATGCGGGTGCGGGATTCGGTGGAGGCCGGCGTCTCCTACTTCATGGCGGAGCTGCTCCGGCTCAAGGCCCTCCTGGACGCCGCTCCTCAGCCGGACGCCCCCGGGGACGAGCCGCCCCTCCTCTACCTCGTGGACGAGGTGCTCCAGGGGACCAACTCCGAGGAGCGCCAGGTGGCGGGCCGCCGCCTGATCCGCCACCTGCTTCGCCGACGGGCCATCGGTGCGGTGACCACCCACGACCTCGATCTGCATCGGGGGCCACGGGTCCAGCCCCACGCGGTCCTCGTCCACTTCAGGGAGTCGGTGGACGAGGAGGGGCACGGCCTGACCTTCGACTACCGCCTGCGTCCCGGCCTGGCGACCACCCGCAACGCCCTGCTCCTGGCCGAGCGGATCGGCCTCACGGAGCCCGACGTGGGGTGATCAGTCCACCTCCCAGTTGAGGGATCCTCGCAGGGAGGGATCCACCCGTTCCTCCAGGAGGCCCTCGATCCGGAACCGGGTATCCCGGGCCGCGCTGCGGAAGATGTAGCAGACCCGCCCCTTGTCCGGGTCCTTTATCTCGCTCAGGACCCGGAACCCGTTTTCCGTCAGGGCGCCGCGGTAGACCTCCGCGGCCTCGCCGAACCGCTCCGGGCCCAGCCCCCGGACCTCGATCCGGTAGGTGATCCGCGCCTCCAGGATGAAGGTGAGGACGTAGTCGAAGGCGGTGGCCAGGACCGCGACGTGGGGCAGGTCCATGCCGCAGGTGAGCCCGATGAGGGTGACGGCGATCACCTGGCCCGTGAGCTGGGCCGACCGCATCACGGTCCGGAAGCGGATCAGCCCGCCGATCCCGAAGAGGACGAAGCCCACGACGAGTCCGTACTTCACCACCAGGATCCCGATCAGGGAGCCGATCACCGCGTACACGATGGAGACCTTGGGGGCCTCGATCTCCTCGAGGGTGTCCGCGGTCCGGAGGCGGCGGGGGTGGTAGCCGATGGCCGCGCCCAGCGCCATGGCCAGGCTGAGCTTGAGGAAGGCGTCCAGGAGGAAGGCGGTGTCGGTGAAGCCGACCCAGCCCTCCCCGGCCGGGAGCGCGTTCGAGGAGAACTCCTCCGGAAGCTGGCCCGCGGCGCCCGAGGCCGAGGCGAGCAGCAGGAGGATGCCGAAGAGAACCCACGGTCCCCACCGGGGTCCGCTGTGGTCTCGGCGATCGATCCCGGATCCGGGCATGGTACGGAGCTCCTCAAGGTGGCGTCGTGCTTTCGTGGACCCGGGCAACATGCCGTCCCCGGGCTCGCCGTGCGAGCCCCACTCGCCACCACGGGGATTCCTGCCTCGGAGGGACAGGGGGGCGCTTAAGTCGTTAGGCGCCGGGGTCCAGGCGGGCACGGTGGTCGCCGATCCCCAGGTCCTACCGCACCACCCCGTATCGCCGCAGGACCTCCACGGTGGCCTCGATGGGGAGGGCGTCGGCGGTGCGGCCCATCCCGGTCACGTCGGTGGCCTTCAGGAGGGAGTTGTAGATGGCTTCCTCGGTCGACTCGACCACGGCCTGGAAGAGGGCGGACGTGGCGTCGTTCCCCACCTCCGCGGGGGCCGGGGCCGACTCTCCCGGGGCGCGGCGCACCGACGGATGGGTCGAAAAGGCGATCACGTAGTCGCCGGAGCCGTTGCCGGCGAAGGAGCCGGTCCGGGCCAGACCCATGATCGCCCGGGCCGCCAGCCGCTCGAGGTTGCGGTCGGACAGGGGGGCGTCTGTGGCCACCACGATCATCACGGAGCCCTGTCCGGTGTCCTCCTGGTCCAGCCAGGCTCGATCGTCCGTCTCTCCCGACCCCCCGGCCGCGCCGGCCTCCCCCGGCTCCACGGCGCCCCGGAAGGAGTAGCGACCCAGCTCCCGGCCCACCGGGGCTCCTGCCAGGGACAGGATGCCGCCGAAGTTGGACTGGACCAGCACGCCGACGGTGTGCCCCCCCAGCGAGGCGGGAAGCACCCGGGAGCTCGTGCCGATCCCACCCTTCCATCCGAAGGCCCGGGTCCCGGTGCCGGCCCCGAGCGACCCCTCCTCAACCGGTCCCGTCCTGGCTCCCTCCAGCGCCTCCCGAACGTGCTCCGGCCCGATGGGCCGCGCCCGGATGTCGTTCAGGCCACCGTCGTTGGTCTCCCCCACCAGGGCGTTCAGCGACCGGACCTCCTGCATGTCGTCCCGCTCCAGCATCCAGGCCACCATGGCGTCCGCCGCCCGCCACACGCACAGGGTGCAGGTGAGGAGGATGGGGGTCTCCATCTCCCCCAGCTCCCGGACCTGGGTCACCCCGAGCAGCTTGCCGAATCCGTTCCCCACGTGGATCGCCGCGGGCACGCGGCTCCGGTAGGCGTTCCCCTCGTGGGGCAGGATGGCCGTGACGCCGGTGCGCACCCGGTCGCCCTCGATGACGGTGGCGTGCCCCACCCGGACCCCCGACACGTCGGTGATGGCGTTCCAGCGGCCCGGCTCGAAGATGCCCACCTCGATGCCGAGATCCCGGGCGCGGGGACGGGGGTCGGTCTGGGCCATGGCGGATCCCGGGACGAGGGTGAGGACGACGAGGGCGGCGGCCAGGAGACGCCACGGACCGACGCCCGCTGACGAAGGTCGGGAGGGAGCCGGGCGATGTAAGGCGCGCATGGGCAACGGAGTCTCGGGAGCGTGGATGGCGTCAGCCCGGGGGCGGAACGGTGTCCACCAGAAGCAGCAGGAGGAGGAGGGGCTGGTACAGCAGGGAGGCCCGGAAAACCCGCCGGGCCCGCGTGGGGGTCATCTCCCGGGCCGCGGCGATGGCGCTGGCCAGCATCCCCGTGCTCAGGATCGCCGCCCCCGCCAGGTACACGAGGCCCGTCAGCCCCAGCAGGGTGGGCACGAGGCTCAGGAAGAGGAGGGAGATGGAGTGGTACACCATGTGCCGGGCGATGCGGTGGCCCGCCGGGTCGGTGGGTGGAGCCAGGAAGAACCCCACGCGCTCGTAGTCCTCCTTGAGCAGCCAGGCCAGGGCCAGGACGTGGGGGAGCTGCCAGAGGAAGTAGATGCCGAAGAGCACCCAGGCGCCGGGCTCCAGGCCGCCGGTGGCCGCGCTCCAGCCGATGAGCCCCGGGATCGCGCCGGGGACCGCGCCCACCAGGGTGGCGAGGTAGGACCGGCTCTTCAGGGGGGTGTAGGCCCCCAGGTAGAGCGCTGCCGACACCGCGGTGAGGGCCGCCGGGAGGAAGCCGACGGTGACCCCCAGGATCGCCACGCCCAGGGCCAGGAGCAGAGAGGCGAACGCCAGGGCCCGGCGGGGCGCCATCCGGCCCGAAGGGATCGGGCGCGACCGCGTCCGCTTCATGCGCCCGTCGACCTCCCGTTCCACGTACTGGTTCAACGCCAGTGCGCCGGCGGTGGCGATCCCCGTTCCCACCAGGGTCTCCAGGAGGCGCAGGAGATCCGGCCGGGCGGTGGC
>DATHRY010000294.1:0-14811 GCA_035464715.1 Longimicrobiales bacterium | reverse complement strand
GGACCTCGACGCTCCAGGGGCCCTGGGCGGCCATCGGCCCGGCCGGGAGCACTGCTGCGACGACGATCGGGATCCACCATGCGCGCTTCACGCCCACACCTCGTGGCCAGGCCACGGAACCGAGTCCTGTCGTTCCCCGGGGGCGTCCCGGAGCTCTGACGGAATCTCGTCGGCGGCCGACCTGGACTCTGTCGGGAAAGCCCCTGCCCGGACGTCAGGGCTCGATGAGCCAGAAGGCGGCGGTGTAGTCCCATACGGTGAAGGCGATGCGGCGGCCGTCCGGGGACCAGGCCGGCTGGGTCTTGTGGGAGGCGTCCCGGGTGACCGGCGAGGGCGTCCCTCCCGCCGTCGCCACCCGCCAGATCTGGAAGAAGCCGGCGGCGTCCGGGGCCACGTAGGCGACCTCACTTCCATCGGGCGAGGCCCCTATGCCGGAGTGCACCTGGTCGCTGTCGAACTGGTGGAACTTCTCGGGGCGGCCCCCGGCCCGGGGGACGCGGTAGAGGCCCTTGCGGCCCGGGCCCTCCGCCGCCTCGAAGACGAGCTCTTCGCCGGAGCCGGCCCACTCGGCGTGGATGGCGTCGTAGGGGAAGTCCCCCCAGTCCAAGCGGGCCTGGGGCGTGGTCACCTTCCCGGTGGCCGGGTCCACGCCCACGAGGTAGATGAAGGCCTGCCGGGCGCCCTCGTCGTCACGGCGGTAGGTCGTGAACGACACCCATCGTCCGTCCGGCGACCACCGGGGCCAGCCGGTCTCGTTCCCGTCTCGGCTGATCATCCACGCTTCACGGGACCCGTCGGAAGGCATCACGAAGATGTCGTCGGAGCCCAGATGGGAGTGGAAGGCCATCCAGCGGCCGTCCGGGGACCACGAGAGGCCCTGGTCCTCGGAGGTGGAGTTCCGGACCACGCGTCCGGGAGCATGCCTGGGGCCGCCCTCCACCTCCACGATGCCCAGGTGCTGGGCGATGTCCGGATAGAGGAGGTCGTCGGTGACGTGTCGCCAGGACCCGAAGGTGAAGGCCACGGTCGTGCCGTCGGGGGACCAGGTGGGGGTCTCGGACTGGAAGGTCGTGAGAAGGCGGGGCTGGTCCGATCCGTCCTCGGCGACGGGTGCCACCGCCACGTTGACCCGGTAGTCCTGGACCTTGAACAGCACCCGGCCGGTCCCCGAGACCGACGGGGCATAGGCGTCCCGGGCGAACGCCGCGATCGGGAGCGCGTCGCCTCCGTCCAGGGGGTGGGCCCACAGGTCGAGGAAGCCCGTCGAGTCGGGCCGCGCCAGGTAGATCGCCAGCCCGTCCGCGGAGAAGGCGAGGGGACCGTAGGCCTCGGTGCCGGAGAGGGGGTGTCCATCCGCGGTCCCGCAGGGGAGTCGGAGCCTCCGGACCCGCGCACCGTCGGCGTCGAGGCAGGCGAGCCGTCCATCGGGGTGCCACGCCGGAGACGACAGGCCGGGGCCTTCGGCCAGTACGGCAACGGGACGTCCCTGGTCGTCGATCTCGTGGATCCGCATCACGCCCTCCCCGGTGGCCACGACGGCCAGGCGGCCGTCGGAGCTCCAGGCGAGCTCGATGACCGCCCCGACGTCGGGGGCGCCGCCGGGCCAGAGGGCCGTCCTCGTTCCGGTCCGAACATCGTGGACGAACCACTCCGACCGGGCGCGATCGAAGGACCGTTCCAGGGCCGCGATCCGGTTGCCGTCCGGGTGCCAGACGAGCTGTCGGAGCGTGGTCAGGCCGGACCCGAGTCGCACCACCGGGCCCGCGGCGCGGACGGGCGCCACCACGATCCGATCCGCCTCCGTGTAGGCGATCCGCTCCCCGTCCGGCGAGATCACGCCGAGGGGGTCCCGGTACGCCACCGGGCCCATCTGCCGGGCCGTGGCGACCTGGTGCAGCTGCGTCGTCACCGGCGGAGTCGGCCCGAGGGACGCCTGACCCTGGGCGCCGAGCGGGAGGGCGACGGCGGTGGCGGCCAGGAGCGCCGCTCGTGCGGGCCGGCGGATCACGGGACGTTCTCGGGTAAAGGGCTCCATCGGACGACACTCCGACCCGGTAGGCAGGCAGCGCCGGGGCGGCGGCCCCGGCGCGACCCGGGCAAGATGTCCCGACAACCCGCGTCGCGACACCATCGGCGCTCGCGCCGGCCCGGGACCCCACGGGTCGGCCGACCGGCACATCCCTCCGCCCCGCCGCGTTCGCCACCCTTGGGCATGCTGACCCGTGTACAGACCGCCGGCCTTCAGGGCGTGGACGCCCTCCCCGTCACCGTGGAGGTCGGTCTGACGTCCGGATTGCCGACGTTCACGGTGGTCGGCCTGCCCAGGAGCGCCGTACGGGAAGGGCGGGAACGGGTGCTGTCGGCGTTGCGGCACATCGGCGTTCAGCTGCCACCCCGGCGCATCACGGTGAACCTGGCTCCGGCGGACCGTCCCAAGGAGGGGACCGGGTTCGACCTCCCCCTCGCCGTCGCCCTGCTGGTGGCGGCCGGTGCCGTGCCCCCCGACCGGGTCTCGGGAGTCGGGTTCGTGGGCGAGCTCGGTCTCGACGGGTCGCTGCGACCGGTCCGGGGGGTCCTCGCCCGGGCGGCGGGCTGCCGGGCCGGCGGGGCGGAGGTGGTGGTCGTGCCTCCCGGCAACGCCGCAGAGGCGGGTTCCGTGCCGGGGCTCGGGGTCCGGTGCGCTCCGGATCTCGAGACCCTCCGCCGTTGCCTGTCCGAGGAGGAGGCCTGGCCCTCGCCGCCGGCCCGGCCCTCCGTCGCGACGAAGCCGCTTCCCGACCTCGCCGATGTCCGGGGTCAGCTCCTGGGCCGACGCGCCCTCGAGATCGCCGCAGCGGGCGGACACAACCTCCTCCTCGTGGGGCCCCCCGGCGTGGGGAAGACGCTGCTGGCGCGGCGGCTTCCCGGGCTGCTCCCGGTCCTCGACAGGGACGAGGCCCTGGAGGTCACGCGGATCCATTCCGCCGCCGGCCTGCTGCCCGAGGGGTGTGGCCTCCTGGACCGCCGACCCTTTCGGGCGCCGCACCACTCGGTCAGCGACGCCGGGCTGGTGGGGGGCGGCCAACCCATCCGCCCCGGAGAGGCGACGCTGGCACACAGGGGCGTCCTCTTCCTCGACGAGCTGCCGGAGTTCCGGCGGTCGGCGCTGGAGCTCCTGCGTCAGCCGATGGAGCAGGGGGCCATCCAGCTGGTCCGGGCCCAGGGGGCCGTTCGCTTCCCGGCCCGGTTCACCCTGGTGGCCGCCATGAACCCGTGTCCCTGTGGCGATCTTGGCCACCCGACCCGTCCCTGTCGCTGCGATCCCTCCCAGATCCTCCGGTATCGGTCCAGGATCTCGGGCCCGCTCCTGGACCGGGTGGACCTGCAGGTGCCGGTGGGTGTGGTGCCGGCGGAGGTCCTGGGCGGCGGCATCCCGCCCGAGGCGAGTGGGCCGGTCCGGGAGCGCGTGAGGGCCGCCCGGGAGCGGCAGTGGAGTCGCTTCGCCGGAACCCCGACCCGCAGCAACGCCGAGATGGGCCCAGGGGAGCTGCGCCGCCACGTTCCGGTGCCGCGGTCGGTGGCTCGCCTCCTGCAACACGCCCAGGATCGCCTGGGCTTCTCTCCCCGGGCCTACCACCGCCTTCTGAAGGTCGCCCGGACCGTGGCGGACCTGGACGGCCGCGAGCGGATCGGGGAGGCGGACGCCGCGGAGGCCATCCACTTCCGCGAGATGGACCGACCCGTGGCGTGAACCACCCGGACCGGGACCCAGCCGGGCGCGCGGTCCATCGGCAGCCTGGTCCGGACCGGAAGGTCACGGCGTCTCCGCCAGGAACCCGTCGGCGGGTACGGGGCCTTGTCCGCCGCGGTCGGGTCGGGCTTCACGAGGGTAGGTCGGACGCCGAGATTCCAGGATGCCGAGCCCCGCCCCCACCCTCAGGCCCGCCGCAGCGGGCGATCCGACCTTGGGCCGGATCATCCTCGCCTTCCTGGCCGTCTACCTCATCTGGGGGTCCACCTACCTGGCCATCCGCTGGGCCATCGAGACCATCCCACCGTTCACCATGGCCGGGATCCGGTTCCTCGTCGCAGGCTCCGTGCTCCTGGTCTGGGCCCGGGCTCGGGGCGTTCCGGCTCCCACCCGGGGCCAGGTGCGGGACGGGGTGGTGGTGGGCGCACTCCTTCTGCTGGGTGGGAACGGCGCCGTCGTCTGGGCCGAGCAGTGGGTCGACTCGGGGCTTACGGCCCTCCTGGTCGCCACCGTCCCGTTCTGGATGGTCCTCCTGGACTGGTTGTGGGGCGACGGGCTTCGGCCGTCGGTCTGGGCGTGGATCGGGATCGTCTGGGGGCTCTTCGGGATCTGGCTCCTGGTCGGCGGCGGCGGGTTCGGGGTCCTCGAGGGCCAGGCCCTGGTGGGCGGGGCCGTCCTCCTGGCCGGATCGATGTCCTGGGCCCTCGGATCGATCCACTCGCGCCGGGCCCGCATCCCGGCCGCGCCGCGGATGGCGACGGCGATCCAGATGCTGGCCGGAGGTGTCCTCCTCGCCGCGGCGGGCGCCGTGAGCGGGGAGTGGGCCCGTTGGGATCCATCCGGGACGTCGCTCCGTTCCCTCCTGTCCCTGGCCTACCTCATCGTCTTCGGGGGCATGGTGGGCTATTCCGCCTACATCTGGCTGCTCCGGGTCTCGACGCCCGGGCGGGTCGCCACCTACGCCTACGTGAACCCGGTGGTCGCGCTCTTCCTCGGCTGGCTCCTCGCCGGCGAGGAGCTCGGGCCCCGAACGCTGGTGGCGGGCACTGTCATCCTGTCCGCCGTGGTGGTCCTCAACCGGGTGAGCCCTCCCGGGCGGGGCCGTCGGGGGCGTGCTGCGGCCGGTCCCCCGGCCGTCGTCCACGCCCCGGTGCCCCGCGACGGAAGGGGGGACGGGGACCCTTGAGGCGGCCGGTCGGTACCGAACGCTGGTCGATCCCCTCCGATCCGGGACCATGATCTCCCCCCGCCTCCATTATCTCGATCACGCCGCCACCTCCGCCGTCCGGCCGCCGGCGGTGACACGGGCCGTTGCCCGCTACCTCGACGAGGTCGGGGCGACGCCGGGGCGCGGGGGGCATGCCCTGGCCCTCGACGCCGGACGGATCGTCCTGGGGGCGCGCCGCGCCGTATGTCGCGTCCTGGGGCTGCCGGGGGATCCGGGGCGGCTCGTCTTCGGGCTCAACGCCACCCACGCTCTGAACCTGGCCCTGTGCGGCGTGCTGCGGCCCGGGGACGCGGTGGTGGTTACCGCCTTCGACCACAACGCCGTGCTCCGGCCTGTCCACCACCTCACGGAGGAGCGCGGCGTCCGGGCCCGACTCGTCCCCGGGGACGCCTCGGGGGCGCTGAGCGACGATGCCTTCGACCTAGCCCTGGACGGCGCCCGCCTGGTGGTCCTCAACGCCGTGTCCAACGTCCTGGGCCACCGGCTTCCCGTGGAGAGGCTGGCCCGCCGTGCCCGGGAGGCCGGCTGTCTGGTCCTCGTGGACACCGCCCAGTCGGCCGGGCACGTGGCGATGGATCTGCAGGATGCCGACCTGGTCGCCTTCACGGGACACAAGGGGCTCCTGGGCCCCCAGGGCGTCGGCGGGCTCTGGATTCGCGAGGGTGTCGAGGTCGCACCGCTGCTTCGGGGCGGAACGGGGGGAGACTCCAGGCCCAGGGAGATGCCCGAGGCGCTTCCTGATCGGCTCGAGGCCGGGACGCTCAACGGTCCGGGCATCGCCGGTCTGCTGGCGGGGTGCGAGGCCGTGCTCGAGGAGGGGGTGGCGGTCCTTCACCGCCGGTCGTCCCGGCTGAAGGCCCGCCTGTGGGACGGGCTCGCTGCCCTGCCGGGCGTCCAGGTGCTCTCCCCGGCGGACCCGGACGGGGCCGGGATCGTCACCCTGCGCGTCCATGGATTGGACCCGGGCCGCCTCGCCCACCGGCTGGACCGGGAGCATGGTGTCCTGGGGCGCTCGGGGCTCCACTGCGCCCCGGAGGCCCACCGGGTCCTCGGGACCCTCGAAACCGGTGCCTTGCGCCTGTCCGTAGGTTGGGGAACGACCGATGCCGACGTGGATGCGGCCCTGCAGGCCGTTGATCGATGCGCCCGGTCCCTTTCCATTTCCATCGGCTGAGCCCGACCAGACCCACCTCATCCCACCAGTGAATGCGGCTGTTCATCGCCCTCAACCTTCCGAAGAAGGAACGTCAACGCATCGACCGGGCTGCCCGGCCCCTCCGCGAGGAGGAGCTTCCGGTCCGCTGGGTCGATCCCGACAACTTCCACGTGACGCTCAAGTTCCTCGGCAATGTCCGGGCCTCGCAGGTGGAGGCGATCCAGAGCACGCTCGACCGTGTGGGGAGCAGCACCGCCCCCTTCGATGCCCAGGTGACGGGGTTCGGGGCCTTTCCCACGATCCGTCGACCCTCGGTCCTCTGGGCGGGCGTGGAGGCGACGCCGGAGCTGCGCTGCTTGAAGCAGGACGTGGAGTGGGGGCTCGCAGAGCTGGGGTTCGAGAAGGAGACGCGGGCGTTCCATCCTCACCTGACCCTCGGCCGGGCCTCCGACGGGGGCGCCGGGCGGTTCCGGGGTCTCGATGACCTCGTGGCCTCCATGGACGTGGATGCCGGTTTCGCGGTGAGGAGCGTCGACCTGATGCGGACCCGGACCGGGCGGGGCGGGCCCCAGTACTCGCTCCTCCACAAGGCTCGCCTCACGGGGGGCGACTGATGGGCAGGGGATGCTCGAGGGGCTGCGCCACCCTCGTGGTAGCGGTGCTCCTGGCCATCGGCGTCGCTTATGCCGGGTTCCGATACGGGGACGGCGTGTTCCCCACGCTCGAGCGTTGGATGGGTCGTGAGGCCCCGCAGGCACCGGCCGAGCCCTCGCCTGCGCTGGCTGAGGAGACGCTGGCGCGGGTGGAGGAGTTCCGGCGGGGCGGGTCCGGAGAGGCACGCCTCCTGCTGGACGGGCCGGCCATCTCCTCGGTAGTCCGCTACTCCCTCCCGGGGATCCTGCCCGAGGGCGTCCGGGACCCTACGGTGGGGTTCCGGGGCGACGAGCTGCTGCTGTCTGCGCGGGTGGCCGTGGCTTCCTTTCCCGACGCGACGGCCCTGGGGGAGGCCCTGGGCTTCCTCCCGGACACGGTGGACGTCCAGATGCGAGGGGCGCTGCGGCCATTCGGACCCAACCTCTCCGCCCTCTACGTCGACCGGGTGGAGGCCTCCCGCATCCCGCTGCCCGGCCGGCTCGTGCCGGGCATCCTCACGGCGCTGGGGCGGCACGACCGGGACGGGCTCCCGGACGACGCCCTGGCCATCGCCCTGCCTCAGGGCATCGGATCCGCCTTCGTGGAGGCGGACCACCTGGTTCTCCTCTCGGACGAGGGTTGAGATGGCTCACCTGATGGTCGTGGACGACGAGGCGTCGATCCGGGACGCGCTCGAGCAGCTCTTCGCCTACGAGGGGCACGACGTCACCCTCGCATCCGACGGCATCGAGGCGCTCGAGATCCTGGAAGAGCGGCGTCCCGATCTCATCTTCCTGGACGTGAAGATGCCGGGCCTCGACGGCCTCGAGGTCCTCGACCGGATCCGGTCCAAGGACCCGTCGGCCCTCGTCGTGATGATCTCGGGGCACGGCACCATCGACACGGCGGTGGACGCGACCCGGAAGGGGGCCTACGACTTCCTCGAGAAGCCCCTGGACTCCGACCGGCTCCTGCTGACCCTCCGGAACGCCCTGGCGCTGCGCGGTCTGTCCGCCCGGGTTGAGGCGCTGGAGACCGAGGTCGAGAGCCGCCACGAGATCGTGGGTTCGAGCTACGCCATCCGTCAGGTGGTGGAGCGGGTGGAGCGCGTCGCACCGGCCGACGCCAGGGTCCTGATCACCGGAGAGAACGGGACGGGGAAGGAGCTCGTCGCCCGGGCCATCCACCGACTGTCCCACCGGAGCGAGGCGCCGTTCATCGAGGTGAACTGCGCCGCGATCCCCTCGGAGCTCATCGAGTCGGAGCTCTTCGGGCACATCAAGGGGTCGTTCACCGGGGCGGTGGCGGACCGGCCCGGGAAGTTCGAGCAGGCCCACGGCGGCACCCTCTTCCTGGACGAGGTGGGGGACATGTCGCCCGCGGCCCAGGCGAAGGTGCTTCGGGCGCTCGAAGAGGGGTTGATCACCCGGGTGGGCGGGAGCAAGGCCGTCGAGGTCGATGTCCGCGTCGTGGCCGCCACCAACAAGGAGCTCGCCGAGGAGATCGAAGGTGGGCGATTCCGCGAAGACCTGTACTATCGGCTCAACGTGGTGCCGATCCACGTTCCGCCCCTCCGGGAGCGCCGGGAGGACATTCCCGCCCTGGTGCGCCACTTCGCCCAGCGGCAGGGGGGGAGTGGCGAATACCCGGTGCGCCCGATTCAGCCGAGTGCAGTGGAGCGTCTCCAGGCCATGGACTGGCCGGGCAACGTGCGGGAGCTCCGGAACACCGTGGAGCGTCTCCTGATCCTCGCCGCGGGCCCCGAGGTCTCGGAATCCGACGTGGCCCAGCTGGTGGGGGGTGGAGATTCGGTGGGCCTCGGGGGCGACCTGGCTCAAGCCGGGACCTTCTCGGAGTTCAAGGACATGGCCGAGAGGGCATTCATCCTCAGGAAGCTCCGGGAGCACGACTGGAACGTCTCGGAGACGGCTCGCGCCGTCGAGATGCCCCGCTCCAACCTCTACAAGAAGATCGAGCGGTACGGACTCGTCCGGGACGAGTGACGCCGGTGCCCGGCCGCGGGATGCGGGTCGACCGGACCGAGGGTTTCCGGGTCCGGCCGAACGCGGGAACGGGTCAATCGTCGGCCGCGGCCTGCTCCAGCTCCAGCAGGGCACCGTTCTCCAGCCGGTACAGGGCCGACATGGTCGTGTAGTCCCGGGCGGACAACGCGGTGGCGGTGTTCGTCGGATACATCACGTCCCGCTCCGAATCCGAGTGGGGGAGGCCGAGGGCGTGTCCCATCTCGTGGGCGGCCGTGAGCTGCACCGAGGCCGGGTTCAGCGGGCGGGTGGCGTCGTACGGGTCCCTGTGCACGACGATCAGCTCCGTCACCCGCATCCCGGTCGTGCCGTCGGCCTCCCGGACCCAACGCGTCCGTGTCCGGCCGAGTTGGTTTCCCTCCAGCAGCGTACTCCACCGGACGACGAAGTCCGGCTCCCCGAAGCCGGTCCGGTCGATCTGGATGCGGAACGGCTTGTCCTGCCACGCCAGGATCCCCGCCGCCACCGCGTCCTGCAGGGCCCGGGCCCGGGCTGGCTCGAGGCCCGAGGGAAGCGGGACGCCGACCCGGATGGTCCGGGTGTCGTCCGGCCAGCGCAGCACCCGGGGCTCGTCCCGCTCCGCGAGCCCGGCGCAGAGGTAACCGGCGCCGGCGCACACCTCCCGGCCGAGGACCCCCGCGGTCGGAGGGGGACGGTGGGTGATCGTCCCGGTCGGAACCGCTCCGTTCGCCGTCCGATCGCCTATGGTGGCGCTGAGCACGAGGCCGCCCAGCCCCGCGAGGAGCACGAGAACCAGAACCTCGAAACGTCGGGGGGCGGCGGTGGTGTGGCGGGACATGGCGGAGGGGCAGGGGAGACGTCGGGGGTTCTCTTCAAAGCTTTCCGCGGATCCGCTGGGCGGACAAGGCGCTTGTCGCAGCCGTCGTGGCCCCGCCCGAGGGGTTGTCGGCCGCAGGGGGCGGGGCGACCTTCGGGCCCCGTCTTCCACCTTCCTCCAGGACGCCGTGCATGTCCCAGGATTTCCTGAATCACATCGGCGGTGAGTGGGTCCCGTCCCGCTCCGGCCGGACCTTCGAGAACCGCAGCCCCGCCGACACCTCCGACCTCATCGGTCGCTTCCCCCGCTCCACCTCCGAGGACGTCGATGCGGCGGTCGCCTCGGCGCGGCGAGGTTTCGAGGAGTGGCGGAGGACCCCGGCCCCCGAACGGGGGTCCATCCTGAAGCGGGCCGGGGACCTGCTGACGGATCGTAAGGAGGAGATCGCCCGGGCGGCGACCCGGGAGATGGGGAAGGTGCTTCTGGAGACACGGGGAGACGTCCAGGAAGGCATCGACACCGCGTACTACGCGGCCACCGAGGGACGCCGGCTCTTCGGGCACACGGTGCCCTCGGAGCTCCGGAACAAGTGGGCGATGACGTACCGCCGTCCCATCGGGGTGTGCGGCATCATCACGCCGTTCAACTTCCCGCTGGCCATTCCCACCTGGAAGATCTTCCCGGCGCTGGCCTGTGGGAACGCGGTGGTGTTCAAGCCGGCCGAAGACGTCCCCCACACGGGCCACCTCTTCGTGGAGGTCCTCCTGGAGGCCGGGGTGCCCCCCGAGGTGGTGCAGCTCGTGCACGGGACCGGGGAGGGGGTCGGGGCGCCCCTGGTGGAGCATCCCCAGGTGCCCGTGGTGTCCTTCACCGGCTCCACGGACACCGGTCGGATCATCGGGGAGACCTGCGGGCGGATGCACAAGCGGCTGTCCCTGGAGATGGGCGGCAAGAACGCTCAGATCGTGCTTCCCGACGCCGACATGGAACTGGCCCTGGACGGCGTGCTGTGGGGCGCGTTCGGTACGACCGGGCAGCGCTGCACCGCCACCTCCCGGCTGCTCCTCCACGAATCCGTCCACGACGACTTCGTGGCCGAGCTGGTCCGGCGGGCCGAAGCCCTCCGACTCGGGAACGGCCTCGAATCGTCCACGGAGGTCGGCCCATTGATCAACCGGGCTGCCCTCGACAAGGTCGGCGGCTTCATGGAGGTGGCCCGGAAGGAGGGTTCGGTCCTGTGTGGCGGCGAAGCGGCGACCGGGGAGGGCCTCGACGGAGGCTTCTTCTTCGAGCCCACCGTGGTGGACGGCGTCCAACCCGGCAGTCGCATGGCCACCGAGGAGATCTTCGGGCCGGTGCTCTCGGTGATGACGTTCCGGGACTTCGACGAGGCCATCCGGATCAACAACGAGGTCCGGTACGGCCTGAGCAGCGCCGTCTACACGTCGGACGTCCAGGTGGCCTTCAGGGCTTTCCAGGAGCTGGACAACGGGATCACGTACGTCAACGCGCCCACGATCGGCGCCGAGGCCCACCTCCCGTTCGGCGGCGTCAAGGAGACCGGAAACGGCCATCGGGAAGGGGGTTGGGAGGTCTACGAGTTCTACTCGGAGACCAAGGTCTGCTATCTGGATTACTCCGGGGCGTTGCAGAGAGCCCAGATCGACAATTATTGATGTCGGAGGCAACGGCCGCCCGGGAACGCCCGGGACGCGCTGTGTGTAGAGGTCCGAACGGGATCGGGCCCGGCCAGGAATGAGGAACGGGAGGCGCGCGTGGACCCAGACGAACGCGGACCGGAGAGCGGCGAGGCGCCAGCGGACGACGCCGGGGTCGGTGGCAGCCGGGATCTCGTCCGGGTCGCGTGGGAGTGGTCCCGCTCCCTGCTCGTGGCGGTCCTCCTCTTCGTCGTCGTCCGTGCCATGGGCGTCGAGGCCTTCAAGATCCCCACCGGCTCCATGGAGAGCACGCTCCTGGTCGGGGACTTCCTCCTGGTGAACAAGGCCGTGTACGGCCCTCGGATCCCCGGCACCGATCTCCGACTTCCAGCGCTGGCCGAGCCCGACAGGGGTGACGTCGTGGTCTTCAATCCGCCGCACAGTCCGGACAAGAACTACGTGAAGCGGGTCGTGGGGCTGCCGGGAGACACCCTGGAGATGCAGGACAAGGTCCTGATGGTGAACGGGGTGGCGGTGGACGAGCCCTACGTCCGGCACATCGACGTGGTCGGCGACGCCTCCCACCCCGACATGGAGTGGCAGGCGAACCACCTCATCGCGTCTCAGAGGCGCGACCATCCGCGCCCCTCCCGGGACCAGTGGGGTCCCCTGGTGGTCCCCGAAGACGAGTTCTTCGTCCTGGGGGACAATCGGGACAACTCGGAGGACTCCCGGTACTGGGGCTTCGTGGAACGCGATCAGCTCCGTGGGCGGCCCTGGCTCGTGTACTTCTCCTCGGACTCCCGGGAACGCGAGGAGACGAGTTGGTTCGAACGGGTCCGCTGGGGGCGGCTGGGCCACCGGATCCGCTGACCGTTCCTCCGGGTCGACTCCCTGCCGGCCCACCCCCCTCCCGCGCGATCCGCGAGGAGTTGCGCGCCGTCCCGCACCCCGTCATTCTTTCTGCGGCCCTTCCCCTTCCGCACTACGGGATCGACGCGCTTCAATGCCCTCCTCCTTCCGCAAGCGCAGCAACTCCTTCAAGGATGGATCCCTGGATCAGTATCTCCAGGAGATCAGCGTCTACCCCCTCATCGACCGCGAGGAGGAGGCTCGCCTCGCCCGGCTCATCCGCACGGGCGACGAGGAGGCTCTGAACAAGCTCGTCCGGTCGAACCTCCGCTTCGTGGTCTCCGTGGCCAAGAAGTACCAGAACCAGGGGGTCCCCCTCTCGGACCTCATCAACGAGGGGAACCTCGGGCTGATCCGCGCGGCGCATAAGTTCGACGAGACGAAGGGGATCAAGTTCATCTCGTACGCGGTCTGGTGGATTCGGCAGGCCATCCTCCAGGCCCTCGCCGAGCAGAGCCGGATCGTACGGGTGCCGTTGAACAGGGCAGGGGCGCTCCACCGCATCGGGCGCCGCTCGTCGAGTCTCCTGCAGGAGCTCGGACGGGAGCCCACCGTCGAGGAGATCGCCGACGGCCTGGACATCACCAAGGAGGAGGTGGAGCGCACGCTGGCGATCAGCCAGTCCCACCTGTCCCTCGACGCGCCCATCTCGCCGGGGGAGGACAATCGGCTCGAGCATTACCTTCCGGACGTCAACTCCCCGGGGCCCGAGAGCGAGGTCTACGAGAACGCGCTCACGGAGACCATCGACGAGGCGCTGGCGAGCCTGAAGGATCGGGAGGCCAAGATCCTCCGGCTCTACTTCGGGCTCGACGACCAGGATCCCATGACGCTCGAGGAGATCGGCACCATCATGGGCATCACTCGCGAGCGGGTCCGGCAGATCAAGGAGAAGGCCCTCGTCCGGCTCCGGCACGCCTCCCGCGCGCGCTTCCTCGAGACCTTCATGTAGCGGCTCCGGGGCCGCCGGGGCTTCAGGTTCGAAGCCCCTCCCCACGCCGTTGACACCCCGTCAGGCCAGGTCTATCATTCATAGCTCTGTTGCCTAAAATGCCTGAACGGGCTCCCATGAAGACGTATACGCCAAAAGCCGACGACATCCAGAAGGCCTGGTGGATCGTGGACGCCACCGACCTGCCGCTGGGTCGGATGGCCACCGAGATCGCCCGGGTCCTCCGGGGCAAGCACAAGCCCATCTACACGCCGCACCTGGACACCGGGGATCACGTGATCGTGATCAACGCGTCGAAGGTCCGGCTCACCGGAAACAAGGCGGATCAGAAGACGTACTTCCGTCACTCCGGCTACATGGGGGGCGAGCAGCACATCCCCTTCAAGCGGATGCTCGCCACGCACCCCGAGCGGGTCGTCGAGTACGCGGTGAAGGGCATGCTGCCGAAGAACGCCCTGGGCCGCACCCTCCGGAAGAAGCTGCGGGTCTACCCCCGGGATCAGCATCCCCACCAGGGCCAGGACCCACAGGTGCTCGAGATCCAAGCGAAGGCGTCGTGACTATGACTGAAGTCGCTCAGTACCAGGCCGTTGGCCGCCGCAAGACCAGCTCCGCGCGCGTCATCCTCCGCCCCG
Organism: Longimicrobiales bacterium; assembly: GCA_035464715.1. Taxonomy (GTDB): domain Bacteria; phylum Gemmatimonadota; class Gemmatimonadetes; order Longimicrobiales; family Gaopeijiaceae; genus Gaopeijia. The sequence continues at coordinate 1,087 of DATHRY010000294.1, read as the reverse complement.
GTTCCGGGGCGTGGTCGGTGAACGGACGGAGCCTCGAGGACTACTTCCCCCGGCAGACCCTCCGGACCCGGATCACCGAGGCGCTCGACGCCACGGAGAACGAGGGCCAGTACGACGTGGTCGTGCGGGTGCGTGGCGGTGGCCTCACGGGGCAGGCCGACGCGGTCCGGCTTGGACTCGCCCGGTGCGTCCTGGAGCTCGACGAGGAGACCCGGCCGCTTCTGCGGAGCCGGGGCCTTCTCACGCGGGATTCCCGCAAGGTGGAGCGGAAGAAGCCCGGCCGACCCAAGGCCCGGAAGCGCTTCCAGTTCTCCAAGCGCTGATTCCGGCGCAAGCAGTGGCATCGCGGAGGTCCTTCGGGGTCCACCGCCCCCGGCAGCTGCCGGGGTAATCCTGACCGGGGCGTAATCGGCCCCACGAACGAGACGAAGACGAATGGAACAGGTTGGACTCAGCGAGCTTCTCGAGGCGGGCGTCCATTTCGGACACCAGACCCGCCGTTGGAACCCCAAGATGCGCCGGTTCATCTTCACCGAGCGCAACGGGATCCACATCATCGACCTCCGGAAGACGTTGGACCGCCTGGAGCGGGCCCAGCAGGCCGTCCGGGAGGTGATCCTGAAGGGGCAGCGGGTGCTCTTCGTGTGCACCAAGAACCAGCTCCGGGGCATCACCCAGCAGGAGGCCGAGCGCTGCGGAGCGTTCTTCATCACCGAGCGCTGGCTCGGCGGCATGCTCACCAACTTCCAGACGATCCGGAAGCAGATCCGGCGGCTGAAGGAGCTGGAGCGGGGGCAGGAGGAGAACGCCTTCGAGTTCTACACCAAGAAGGAGCGCCTCCTCCTGGACCGTGAGCGGGCGAAGCTGGACAAGTATCTGTCGGGCGTGAAGGACATGAGCCGCCTCCCCGGCGCCATCTTCGTGGTGGACGCGAAGCGGGAGGTCATCGCGGTCCGCGAGGCCCATCGATTGGGGATCCCGGTGATCGCCATCACGGACACGAATGCCGATCCGGACCTCATCGACTATCCCGTGCCGGGCAACGACGACGCCATTCGGTCGGTCAGCCTGATCACGCGGGCCATCG
>DATHRY010000293.1:0-15486 GCA_035464715.1 Longimicrobiales bacterium | reverse complement strand
AGCCCTCGAGCGTGTCCACACCCTCCAGCGCTCCGGCCTGGGCGGCGAAGCCGGCATCCGGGTGGCAGAAGCGAGCGCACTCGGCCCATCCCTGTCCGGTCTCGCAGGCCTCGAAGAAGCGGGTGGCGGTCTCGCGCATCTGGTCCACGGTCGTCTCCTGGTTGGTTCTGTGAAGATCCGGCTCCACGGCCGTCCGAATACGCCACCTCATGGCGGGGAACGCAAGGAGGATATCCGCTTGGCACCGCCGAGGACCGGATGGACTCACCCGGGGCGGGCCTATCGCCGCTCCACCCCCGGCGGCTCCACCCGCCACCACCACTGGGTCGGGAGCGCCTGCTGTCGTGGCCAGATCTCGGTGAGATCGTCGGCCTCGTAGAGCCGGCCGTTCTTCATCACGTGGCTGATGGCGGTGGTGTTGCGGAGGTCGTCGAGCGGATTGAGGTCCAGGACCTGGAGGTCGGCCAGCTTGCCCGGCTCCAGCGAACCGAGGTCGCCGTCGAGGCCGATGGCGTCGGCGCTCATGAGGGTGGCCATGTGCAGTGCCCGGTGCGGGTCCATGCCGCCGGCGGCCATCATCCAGAGCTCCCAGTGGGTGCCGATGCCCTGTACCTCGCCGTGGGAGCCCAGGCCCGCCAGCCCGCCGCCGTCCATCCACTTGTCGAGCTGCTCGGCGTGGAGGAAGTGGACGTACTGGTCGTCCCGATACCACTGGGTGGCCCGCCACTTGTCGATCTCGTCGTCGGGGGTGAAGCGCTGCAGGCGCTCATTCCCGTTCAGCTCCTCGCGCGTCAGGTAGTACTGCCGTCCCGAAGGCCCGCCGTAGGCCACGATGAAGGTGGGCGTGTAGGTGAGGCCGCTGAACGCCCCCAGCTCCACCACGTCGTCGAAGAACGGGCTGATGGGGAGGGAGTGCTCGAGGCCCGAATACCCGTCCTGCATGAGGGTCAGGTTCATGGTGAAGTTGGAGCCGCCCTCGGTGGTGGGCGTGAGCCCCAGCTCCCGGGCCGCGGTGATGACCCACTGCCGCACCTTCCGGTCACCGGCCAGGTACTGCTTGATCGTGAGCGTGTTGAAGTGCTCGCTGTAGCGCTTCAGGACGTCCCGGGCCTCGTCCAGGGAGTCGATGTCGTCCGCGCCGAAGACGCCGGGGCCCGTGGAGTAGATCCGGGGCCCGATCATGTCCCCGATCTCCATGCGGTCCGCGTAGGTGACGACGTCCGCCGAGGAGGTCTGGGGATCCCTCTGCGTCGTCACCCCGTAGGCGAGCTGCGCCAGGAACTGGGAGATCTGGTTTCTGTGCACGCCCCAGGCGACCCAGGTATGGGCGTGGATGTCCACGAGGCCCGGGTAGATGGTCTTCCCGGACATGTCGAAGACCTGGGCGTCTCCCGGGATGTCGACGGACCCCGTGGGCCCCACGGCTTCGATCCGGTTGTCCCGGACCACGATGTCCCCCCGCTCGATCACTTCGTCGCCCCGCATCGTGATGAGCCGGGCGCCGGTGAGGGCCATGACGCCCGTCGGCTTGTCCTTGGGCAGGACCAGCTCCAGGTCGGCCCGGTAGGGCTCGTAGGCGGGGCGGGACTCTTCCTCGTCGTCCTCTTCGTCCCCCTCTTCCGCCTCTTCCTCGGGCTCCTCCTCGTCGGCGGCCTCGCTCTCCGCCTCCGCACGGGCCGTGGCCACCGAATCGGCCACCAGGGAGTCCGCCAGCGCCACGTCGTACTGGAAGAAGGAGCGCCCGATGGACCAGTGGGCCACCTCGCCGTCGGGCCGCCAGCCCACGAAGTCGCCCCCGATGCGGGTCAGGCGCCGGGCGGGCATCGAGGAGCCCGTCACCGACACCTCCGGCGCCTCGCCCCCCACCCGGGGCACGGTGATCAGCCACACGTTGCGGCTCGCCCGGACGATGGCCCGGGTCCCGTCCGGGGAGAGGATCACCTCGTCGGGCGTCGGCGACGATCCCGGACCCTGGACCCTGGGGGCGGTCACCTTCACCACGGTCCGGAGGTCGGTCCCGTCGTACCGCATGGAGAGGAGGCCGTCGCTCCCCGCCCAGACGTAGACCCGGTCCGGGTCCGGTCCGGGATGGGGCACGGCCCGGGACTCCTGGCTGGGCCCGCCCCCCACCCACGCGATGCGGGTGGGCTCCCCGCCGTCCGCCGGGAGCCAGACGTACTCGAGCTCCGCGGCCCCGGAATGACGACCGAAGTCCTCGAGGGTCTTCATCCGGTGCAGCTTCGAGCCCCGGACGGCGAGGAGCCGCGTTCCGTCGTGATTGTAGTTCAGCTTCTCGTAGAAGGCGGACTCGGGAGTGAGGCGCTCGGGGTCTCCGGAGCCGTCCGAGCGGACCCGCCAGATGTCGCCACCCACCGAATCGTCCCAGGTCACGTAGGCGATCCAGCGCCCGTCCGGGGACCAGACCGGCGCGTGCTCCACGGGGGCGCGGCCGGTGAGGGGCCGGGCGTCGGTCAGAAGGAGGGGCTCCGGCTCGTCGGCGCCCTCGGCCGCCGTAGCCTGGATCCGTCCGCTCGGGGCCGTGGGGAGGGACGCCGTGTAGAGGCGGTCCAGGGCGGTGAAGGCGACCCGGGTCCCATCCGGGGACGGACGCGCCCCCCGGATCTGGGATGCGGTCAGCTCGTCGTCGTCCACCACGTAGTCGAAATCGACCAGGGGCCCCAGCTCCTGCTCCACCCGGGCCGTGAAGGGGATCTCGGTGGCCTCGCCCGAGGGCACCTCGACCCGCCAGACCCGGCCGTCCCAGGTCGTGATGAGGGCCTCGGAGTCCGGGGTGAAGGCGGAGCCCGGATACACGTCCCGGTCGCGCATCCCCCCGCCCTGGTGGTCGTCCCGCTGCACGTCCATCCGGAGCCACGACACCTCGTTCGTCTCCAGGTCCAGGAGCCGGAGCGCCGCCCGGTCGTCGTAGCGGGTGGTATAGACCAGCCACCGCCCGTCCGGCGAGACCACGGGCCGGAAGGCGCCGAAGGTCTCCTGGGTGCGGATCTCGAGGCGCCCGCTGTCCCGGTCGAGGCGAGCGACCTGGAAGGCATCCACCTGCCGGGGGGAGGACTGCTCGGTCCATCCGTGGAGCGCCGCCGGGGCGTCCTCCCACGCGGTCTCCACGGGGAAGCCCCCGCCCAGGGACCCCCGGACGTTCACCCAGATCGTCCCGTCGTCCGCCCCGAAGGCCGGGCCGATGACCGACGGGTCGCCGTCCTCGTGGCCCGTGAGCTGAACCCCCGAGCCGCCGTCCACGTGATAGAGCCAGAGGTCGCTCCCCTTCACCGAGACCAGGTAGTCGCCCTCCGGCGCCCACTCCGGGGACATGTAGTTGGTGCGCTCGTCCTCGGTGAGGGCCCGGGCCCCGGTCCCGTCGGCGTTCGCGATCCAGAGGTTCTCCGAGCCGTTCCGGTCGCTGACGAAGACGATGCGGGTCCCGTCCGTCGAGAAGCGGGGCTGCATGTCGTAGCCCTGACCCTCGGTGATGCGGGTGGCCTCCCCTCCGTCGACCGGGAGCGTGTACAGGTCGCCCAGGAGCTCGAAGACCAGCGTACCGCCGTCCGGGGACAGATCGAGGTGGAGCCAGGTGCCCCGGTCGGTGGTGAACTCCAGCGTCCGGGTGGGGATCAGCGGGAGGCCGTCGGCGCGGCGGGCGGCCTCTGCGGCGGAGTCCGCCTGCTCAACGGTCTGGGCGGCAGTGCCGAGGGGGACGGTGGCGAGGGCGACCAGTAGCGCGGCGAGATGCACCATCGCGGCGAGGGGCGGCCTCCGGGGAGCATCCGAGGGAAGGGCGAGGGTCGAGGAGAGCATCACAGGAGAGAGGCGCATGGAGCTCGAAGGGGCGGGAACGTGGCTGACGGCAGGGTACCGAGACGGTGAACGGGACGGCTTGGGGCGGGGGGCGCAACGTGGTGGGGCGGTCCATGGACCCCACGCTGGCCTGTGCAGCGCGCGGTGGACGCCCGAGACCGACTCCGGGTTCGTGGTGGAGCGCTGGTCCGTTTCCGACGGCGCCTCATCCCCCCCCTTCGACGGGTGTGTACCCGAGATCCGGCGTGTGGTCGCGGTCGAGCGTCTGCATGCTCTCCGGGTCGGGCGTGTATCCCAGGTCCGGGGTGTGATCCAGTTCCTCCGAGGGTGGGGGTAGTGCGGGCATGCCCCGGCACATGAGAGACGGGTCCTCGCCGCGGAGGATCTTGCAGTCGGCGAGCACGTCCTCCACGACGTTCCAGCAGATGCTGGGCAGAGGCACGTCGATCCCGGTGTTTCCGATACGGAACGTGCGGTACATGGGCTCGAACAGATAGACGCCGATGTCGGTGCCGGGCTTGATGCGCCGGTTCACGCAATCCTCGCTGACGTCTTCCACGGGCTCACACGAGTAGCTCCGGTACGTGGTGCCCCGGCGACCCGTGTGGTCCACCCACTCCGTGTTGAAGCCCCGCTCGTACCATTCGCCGGATTGCACCTGGTCCTGACCCGATTCGTATTTGCCGGTACGGATCCAGCGATGGCGGAGTCCCTCGTGGTCCCGACAGACCTCCACGGTCGTGCCGGTGGGATCGACGTGGTTCACGGGATCCCCGGCCGCGTAGCCGTAGAGATCCGTGCCACCGCCCCGGTGGAGCATGGGGTCCCACTGGGCCCAGCGGGCCACGGCGGGGAGGTAGCTGCGGACGCCCATGTCCAGGACATCCGGTACCCGGCTCAACTGGATCGCTCCGGCAAAGCCGATGAGGGAGTCACCGGATCGCCGCGTGCCGAAGGCGGACCACGACGAGCGCTCGACCGCTCCCGTCTCCACGTCCACCAGGGCCACGGGAGATCCGAGATGGTCGGACACGACCACCCGCGTACCGTCCTCCCCTGTGATCAGGTCCGGGGTCCGCCGACCGGGGCGCCGGACGTAGCGTTCCTCCACACGCCCGTCCGGATCCAGCGAGGCCACCGGCCCCTCGGGGCCCCAGACGATTCCCCGACGGCGATCGGGGCCCTCGATCCACACCGGCCGTCCCAGTGCGTCCCGAATGATGGAGGTACCGCCCTCGTCGGGTCCTTCGATCGTGGTCAACTCCCCCGCCGCATTGTAGGCGAGCCGTACGGGGGCATCGCCCAGGCGAACGGAGCGGATCCTCCCGCCCGGAGTCATGTCGACGGCATGGCCGTCGACAGCCGTGGGGCGCCCCACCGCGTCCACGTCCACCGCCGTTGCGCTCAGCTTCACGAGGCGACCTTCCGCATATTCCATTTGCTGGGGATCGGCGCCCTCCACGCCCACCAGCAGCTCGCCGTCGTAGCGATATCGATGGACCTCTCCCCCGACGTCGAGCGTGGCGACGCGCCCCGCCTCGTCGTAGGCCCATCGCAACGTCAGGAGGTCCCGTCCGGCATGGGCCACCCGGACCTCGATCCGCCGACCCCACTCGTCGTACCGGTAGTGCTGCTCCACGGCGCCGGCGCGCATGACCGAAGGTCGAATCGCCGACGGGTCCAGCTCCCATGTCGCCGGCCCGAGCCGGACCACCACCCCGTCCTCCGCCTCCACCTCGAAACGGTCGCCGAGGATCGTCACGGCGGACAATCCTCCTTCCGTGTCCCGCTCGAAGGAGATCTGGCCGGAGACGCCGCCCACCTGGCTCATGGAACGCAGCTCGGCCCCGTCCCAGGACACACGATTCTCGGATGTCGGGGTCGCGGCCCTGACCAGCCGTCCATGGTCCCACTCGAAGGTCCGATCCACGCCCTCGCCGACCATGCGCAGGGGCCGGCCGTCCATGCCCCGGTCCACGACCAGCGCACCCTCCGAATGGAGGGTCTCGGTGCCCCCGTCCGTGGTGGAGGTGGCCAGCCGATGGGACCCGTGCACGACCTCGTGCATCGACCCGCTGAGGACGTGTGCCAGGTATGGCCGACCGTCGACCGTCACCCCGCCCTCCGCGGCCTCGATCGTACACCCCGCGCGCTCCACCACGACGCCTCCCTTCCCGAACGCGAGGCGCCGGGAGCCGGCGGCCGACGACTGTCTCACGCCCCCGTCCTCCTCCAGGTCCAGGCGGCGCTGCCCCGCAGGTCCCTCGACGGTGACGCCCTGCCGGTCCCACCGATGGCGGCGCACGGAGCCGTCGTAGTCCCGATGTTCCACGACCCGGTCCTGGTCGTCCATCACGAGCCGCCTCACCCGTCCCCCGGGGGAGCGCCACTCGATCACTCCGCTCTTCGCGTCACGTCGCATGCTCCACACGCCGTCCCCGGCCTCGACGATCTGCGTCGCCTCGTCGGACCGCACCGTCCGGGCGACGCGGAACGTCCGGGTCGCACCCGAGGGCAAGGTGGTGGTCACGGTGCGGGCGTTCCGGCCACCGGAGCGGGTCACCACCGTTCCGTCGGCTCGGTATGCCGTGACCTCGTCGCCGGCCCGCACCACCCGGGTCGGTGCATGGCCACAGCACCGCTCCTCCCGGTGGATCGCACCGTCGATGAAGCGGATCTCGGTGCGACGATCGACGGTGACGCCATCGGACACGGCGGCCCGGTATCCGTCCGGCAGGGGCGTCCGCACGAAGGCCAGCTGCACATCGCCCCGCCAGAGGTTCTGGAGGCGCCCGTCCGGGGCATAGTCCGCCCGTTCCCGCCAGTCACCGTCGCGGATGTCCGTGACCAATCCGTCGTCGGTGAGTTCGATTTCGGCCGTTCCCTCCGGTGCGTGGATGGCGCGGACCCATCCGTCGATCTCGAGCGTGGTCTTGCGTTCGCGCCAGTACAACTCCACTCGCGACCCGGCCCGGAGGATCTCCAGGCCCGACCCATCCGGCCCGATCAGCCGTCCGCCGTCCTCTTCCATCGACCACAACGTCCGCCCGGAGATGGCGTCGTGCACCCCTGCTATCCGACCGTCTTCGACGACGAACAGAGAGCCGCGGGCGCGCGCCATCCGCACACCTCGTTCGTCCGGACGTACAGGGGCCGAGCCCCCATCGGCGAAGCGGACCACCCCTCCGTCCACCACGGGCATTCCGTCCGGGAGCAGCCCCCCCAGGCCGAGGTCCCGAGGATCGGGCCGTCCCAGGATCAGGCGCCGCTCCGAGGTCGCACTCCCTTGGCGGAAGCGGTATTCGATGCGGACCGTCACCTCCCGTGGCGACGGGGCGGCCACCGTGTGCGCGACGTGCGGACCCGGGCGGTACGTGGTGGCCTCGCGGTAACCGTCCAGTGACGTGGACACCCGGAGCTTCTTCAGGTCCTCCGGGGGCTCGGAACCGGTCAGGGGGACACGGGCCCGAAGGGCGGGTCCGAAGCCGGGGACGCGGGCGGTCCGGTACCAGAGGGCGAACGGCCCTCCGAGGGGGACGCGGAAGTGGAAGGTCTGGTCCGTATGCCGGTACCCGGTCTCGATCACCCGCATGTGCCGCCGTCGAGATCGTCGCACTCGGGGACGACCTCGCACAGTCGAAGCCAATGATCGTCCTCGCCCTTCCTGAGCGTCATCTTCACGTGTGCCGCCGCACCCACCAGCGTGGCCGGGGCGGTGAGGAAGCCGTCGCCCGTTATGGTCCCCCGGTCCACGACTCTGAGATTATAGAACATGGCGGCACCGGTGGGCGCCCGGGTGGGATCCTCTACGTTCGCATACAGGCCGTCCTCGATGCGGTGAAAGTCGATTCCGGCCATATGGATGATGGTTCCGCAATTGCGCACTTCGAGAGGGAACTCCTGTCGACCCGAGCGCTGCACGACGTTCCAGATGACCCGGACCATGGGTTCGAACAAGCGGAGCGGCATCATCTTGTCCAACATGCGAGCCACACCGAGCAGGAACCCTCCGAAGAGCTCGGCGGGCGCCGCGCGCCAGACGCCGGGCCTGGGCACCGTGTGGATGGGAGGGGTCTCGGGCTGCATGCGCCTCTCGCGGAAGGGGTTCTGGGAGCCGCCGGCCACCACGTTATCGGTCTACAGGGTGGAACGCACGATTCTGACGTGCATCGGAACGCCCGGAGAGGGGGTCCGCAGGAGAGACTCATGGTGCGGTGGTCAAGCCGCATGGGCGCAGCCTGGGGAACCGGGATCGGCATCGGTCGAACTCGGGTCGGGTCGCCCGCCGCCCAGCCACTCGGGGAGAACCTGAACCCAGGGGTGTCGTGGAGCGGAACGGGACGACCCGACCGGGATGAGCGATCGGCGCCCCTTCACCGTTCTTCAGCGCGATCGGAGCGAACACGATCCCATGCGGCTGGCCAGGGGCCTTGCGGAGATCCGCAGAAGGCCGGTCCAGGATCAGGTCCTCGAGGACCGGGGGGCGCGGGGCATCGTCGCAGAGGGGCTTGCCGAGTCCCAGGCGAAGTCCCTCGCGACGGCCCTTGGCTCCGCGGGAATCCCCTGCGCGGTGGGACCCGCGTCGGCCCTTGTGGAGCTCCCGCCGCTGGAGTCGGCCGCGACGATCGAGGACATGCGACCGAATGCTCTACCGGCGCAAGGCGATCTGCAGCTGGTGAGACAGCTGGTGGCGGGGGCCCCGGACGCCTGGCTGAAACACGGAGCCCGGGTGCTCCTGGAGGGCCGCCCGGTCCGCGCCATGGGCGATCGGTCGCTGGAGGACCTGGGCCCGGAAGCGCGCTGGCTCCTGATCCTGGGCCGGTTCGATCTCAGCCCGGGGTCCCGGAGGTGAACACCAGGTACTCCCAAGGCTCCAGCTCGAGCGTCCCCGGATCCAGGTCCAGCTCCTCGCCGGTGAAGTAGTCCGTGTGGGTGCCCCTCACCGTCTCGTCGGTGAGGGTCAGGGTCCGGGGCACTCCGGAGAAGTTCATGATGCCGATGACCCGGTTCCCGTCCTTCTCCCGCCGGAAGGCGTAGATCCAGGGGTCGGCGTTGATGCGGTGGGGCATTCCCCCGTACCGGCCGGCCCACAGCGCGGGGTTCTCCTTCTTGAGGCGGACCAGCGACCGGTAGAAAGGCTGAAGCTCCAGGGGATCGCTGAAGTCCACGGTGTCCTTCTCGAAGAAGCGGAGCCGCTTGTCGAGGCCCGCTTCCTGCCCGCCGTACAGCATGGGGATGCCGTAGGCGGTGAAGATGAACGCCGCGAAGGTCCGGTGCCCCTCGCCGTAGCGCTCGAAGACGGTGCCGTTCCACGAGTTCTCGTCGTGGTTGGTGGTCATCGTCATCCGGAACGGCGCCATGCCGAACTCCTGGATGTCACCCTCGATGAAGGCGGCGATGTCGTCGGCGTCGGCCTCCCCCCGTCCCACCGCGTCCTGGAGGTGGAGCAGCTCCCAGGCGTAGGTGGCGTCGAACTCGTTGTGCATGCGGGCCCCGTCCCACTCCGCCAGCCAGAAGACGTCCTTGATGGAGTCGATGGCCGCCGTGGCCTCTTCCCAGAAGTAGAGGGGGATCTCGTGGCCCGCGTGGTCCTGCCGGAAGCCGTCGATGTCGTACTCGGTGACCCAATAGGCCATGTCCTCGATCATGGCGGCCCGGGTGGCGGGATTGCGGTGATCCAGGAGGGCGATGTCGGTCCAGTCGGCCTCGTAGATGATGTTGCCCGCCGCGTCCCTGGCGTAGAACTCCGGGTGCTCCGTGATCCAGGGGTGGTCCCACGCCGTGTGGTTGGGCACCCAGTCCAGGATGATGTGCATGTCCAGGGCGTGCACCTCGTCCACCAGCCGCCGGAAGTCCTCGCCGGTGCCGAATTCGGGGTTCACCTCTCGATAGTCGGTGACCGAGTAGTAGCTGCCCAGGGATCCCTTGCGGTTCTCCTCGCCGATGGCCTGGACGGGCATGATCCAGAGCACGTCGACGCCGAGGTCCTTGATCCGGGGCAGATCCTCGATGAAGGCCGCGATGGTCCCCTCGGGCGTGTGCTGCCGGATGTTGACCTCGTAGATGGTGGAGCCGGCGAGGACGCCCGGGTAGGACGCCTCGTCGGCGCCGGCCACGGCGGTGCTCCCGGAGGGGACGGGCCCGGATCGGTCGCAGCCGACCAGGACGAGGGGGGCGAGCAGGAGCAGCGCGAGCCCCGTGGACGACGGCGTCTTCATGGGCGTCTTCATGGTCGATGGCCTGCGGGGGGGACAGCGCGTGAGGCCGAACGAATAGGCTGCCCGCCGAGGTGCGGTCAACCCATGCTCCGGAGGCGCATGACCCCGACCGCGACGGGCCTTCGGGACTCCTCGAGCGCCTCCATCCGTTGAGCTTCCCCCTCGACGGGGAGCGTGATCCCGGAGTTGCCCCGGGTGCTCCACGTGGGTTAAGGAACCCGCCTACCCGACTCGCCGACAGGAAGGGATCATGGTCCGAGACGTCGCTCCGATGCCGTTCACCGCCCCGCTGCCGGCCCGTGCCACCCGGCGCCTCAGGGCCTGGCCCCTCCTGCTCGCGGGGGTCGCCGGGTGCACACCGCAGCCCCAGGCTCCCGACGGGGAGGGGTCCGGAACCGGTGCGCCCGGGAGCACGGTCGTCGAGCCCGCGGCCGCAGACTCCGTCCGGGCCGCCAGGGAGGCGTTCAACCGCGCCATCGTGGAGATGGAGATGGCCCCCATCGAGGCCCTGGTCCTGGACGACTACGTCCTCGTCACCGGCCGCAGCTCGATCTACGCCGGGGCCGAGCCCCACCTGGAGCTCTGGCGGGGGGACTTCGCTTCCCCGGAGGGCACGTACATCTACGTGCGCACCCCCCGGGAGGTGCGGGTGAACCCGGACTTCGGGCTCGCGGAGGAGCTGGGGAACTGGGTCGGGCGCCCCCGCAGCGGCGATGGATCCGGCGAGGTGAGCGGCGTCTATGCGGCCAAGTGGCAGCGCGCGGTCGACGGGGCGTGGATGCTCCAGTCGGAGGTCTTCACGACGCTGGAATGCGCGGGCCCCATCTGTGAGCCCCCGGATCCGGTGGAGGCCCGCTGACCGTACCGTCGCGACTCCGTTCCTTGGACAGCGACGGGCGGCCCGTCTAAAATGTCCCCGTTCCGCCCCTCCCCTCCTCCGGAGCCCCCATGGCCACGCTGACCGTCAACGGCCGATCCCACGAGGTCGACGCCGATCCCTCCATGCCCCTCCTCTGGGTCCTCCGGGACCTCCTGGAGCTCACGGGCACGAAGTACGGGTGCGGCATCGCCGCCTGCGGCGCCTGTACCGTCCACATGGACGGCCAGGCGGTGCTCTCGTGCTCCGTACCGCTGTCCGCGGCCGAGGGGAGCGAGATCACCACCATCGAGGGACTGGCGAACGGGCCGGTATTCGAGGAGGCATGGGTCGAGGCCCAGGCCCCTCAGTGCGGCTACTGCCAGGTCGGCCAGATCATGTCTGCGGCCGCCCTGCTGGCGTCGAACCCGTCCCCCACCGACGCCGACATCCACCAAGCCATGGACGGCAACCTCTGCCGGTGCGGCACCTATCAGCGGATCAAGGCCGCCATCCATCGGGCCGCCGACACCATGGGGAGAACGCAATGAGCACCCTGACGCGGCGGAACTTCGTCAAGATCACCGCCCTGGCCGGCGGCGGCCTCCTGGTGGGGGTGTACGGCTGTGGCGACGGCGGCTCCGACCTGCCCGCGGGCACCTTCGAGCCCAACGCCCTCCTCCGGGTGGACCCGGACGGGACGGTGACGGTGATCTCGAAGCACCTGGAGATGGGCCAGGGCGCCTACACCGGGCTCGCGACCCTGGTGGCCGAGGAGATGGACGCCGACTGGAGCCGGGTGCGGGTGGTGGCCGCCCCCGCCGACCCGGAGCGCTACGCCAACCTCCTCTTCGGCATCCAGGGCACCGGCGGATCCAGTGCCATGGCCAACTCCTGGGAGCAGTACCGCAGGGCGGGCGCCACGGCCCTGGCGGCCCTGGTGGCGGCGGCGGCCTCCGAGTGGGGCGTGGATGCCGGAGAGGTGAGCACCGAAGCGGGCGAGGTGGTCCACGCAGGGAGCGGACGCCGCCTGGGCTACGGAGCCCTCGCGGGGACGGCCGCGACCCTGCCCGTTCCGGAGGACGTCGCGCTCAAGGACCCCTCGGCCTTCCGCCTCATCGGGCAAGAAGGGATGACGCCCCGGGTGGACGCCGGGGACAAGGCCATGGGCCGGGCCACCTTCACCCAGGACGTCAAGCTCCCGGGAATGCTCACCGCCGTGGTGGCCCACCCGCCCCGCTTCGGAGCCACGGTGGCGGGATTCGACGACAGCGCCGCCCGGGCCGTGCCCGGCGTCGTGGACGTGGTGCAGGTTCCCACGGGCGTCGCCGTCGTGGCGGAGCATTTCTGGGCGGCGCAGAAGGGCCGGGAGGCGCTGACCGTGCGGTGGGACGAGAGCCAGGCCGTGAGCGTCTCCGACGCGGACATCTTCCGGGAGATGAGGCAGCTGGCCGGGCGGGCCGGGCGGGAGGTACGGAACGACGGCGACGCCGCGGGCGCGCTGTCGGGGGCCGCTCGCAGCGTGGAGCTCACCTTCGAGGTGCCCTACCTCGCCCATGCCTGCATGGAGCCCCTCAACTGCGTGGTGGAATTGACGGACGGCGGGGCGGTCGTCCGGACCGGGGCCCAGATCCAGACCCTGGATCAGGCCGCGGTGGCGGGAGTGCTGGGGCTGGAGGCCGCACAGGTGCAGATCGAGACGCTCTACGCCGGCGGCAGCTTCGGGCGGCGGGCCGCGAAGACGTCGGACTACATCGTCGAGGCGGCTCAGGTGGCCCAGGCGATGGAGCCCGATGCCCCCTTGAAGCTCGTCTGGACCCGGGAGGACGACACCCGGGCCGGTTTCTTCCGGCCGGCGTTCCTGCATCGGGTCCGGGCCGGGGTGGACGCCGACGGGCGACTCGTGGCCTGGTGGCACCGGGCCATCGGCTCGTCGACGGCCGGCGGCTCGGCCCTGGGAGCCCCGGAGGGCGATCCGTCCGGCGTGGAGGGCATCGAGGACATGACCTACGCCGTGTCCAACCTCTACGTGGACCAGCATACCCCCGAGCCGGGCGTCCCCGTGCAGTGGTGGCGGTCCGTGGGCCACTCCCACACCGCCTTCGCGGTGGAGGTCATGGTGGACGAGCTGGCCCGGGCGGCCGGCCAGGACCCGGTGGCGTTCCGCCGGCGGCTCCTGGCCGACGACCCCCGGAAGCTCGCCGTGCTGGAGCTGGCGGCCGACCGGGCCGGCTGGGGCAGCTCCCTGCCGGCGGGGCGGGCCAGGGGCGTGGCCGTCCACCGGTCCTTCGGCACCTACGTGGCCGAGGTGGCCGAGGTCTCCCTGGAGAACGGGAGGCCCCGGGTGCACCGTGTGGTCTGTGCCGTGGATTGCGGCCAGCCCATCAACCCCGACGTCATCCGCATGCAGATGGAGAGCGGGATCGTCTACGGTCTGTCGGCGGCGCTGTTCGGCAGGATCAGCATCGACCGGGGCCGGGTGGTGGAGGGCAACTTCGACGGCTTCCGCATCGCCCGCATGAGCGAGGCCCCGGAGATCGAGGTGCACATCGTGCCTTCCACGGAGTCGCCCACCGGCGTGGGGGAGCCGGGCCTGCCGCCCATCGCTCCGGCGGTGGCCAACGCCGTGGCCGTGCTCCGGGGTGGCCGACCGGTGACGTCGTTGCCGATGGCGTAGGAGGCGGAGGACCGAGGTCGGGGCGCCCGCCCTGGCGAGCGCAGGCACGAGGGGCGGCTCAGCCGCTCCTAGCCTCCGGCCCCCTCCAGGCCTAGGAACCGCGCGGCATTGTTGTAGAAGATGTCCCGCTTCTGCTCCTCGGTCAGGAAATCGGCGGCCTCGATGGCTTCGATGGCGTCCCCGACCTTGTCGGGCCAGCGCATCTGGTCGGATCCGAACATGAGGCGCTTCCCCAACCCCGCTCGCACGAGCGCCTCCAGGTACCGATGAAAGGCGGGTCGGGGGATCACCCAGGTCATCGTCGACAGGTCGCCGTAGAGATTGGGGTACTGGTACATCATGGCGATCATCTCGTCGAGGTACGGATAGCCCGTGTTCTCCACGAACACCCGCAGGTCCCGATGCCGCGCCAGCACCTCCTCCAACAGGAGCGGACTGCCGGCCCCGGAGCGGAACCCAGGAAGCGGCGGCCCGATTCCCGCCATGTGGATCAGGACCGGCACGTCGAACTCCGCGGCCAGCACGAAGTAGGGCTCGAGGGCGGGATCGTTCGGCGCCACCCCCAGGAGCTGGGATCCGATCTCCCCCATTCCGGCGAGCCGGCCCGACGCATAGTCCTCCCGCAGCTCCTCCAGCGACATCGTGCCCGGGTCCACCACGAAGGGAGAGGCCAGGAACCGATCGGGGGCCGCCTCGACCCACTCGTAGACCATGTCGAGCTCGGGACTGCTCAGGAATCCCTTGACGATGTTGTAGCGGTCCATGACCGCCAACGTCCGCTCCAGTGATTCGGCTGGCGTCGCCGTGGCCTCCCCAGTGGGACGACAGGGGGCCGGAAGGCATGGCGGCGGCGCGCCGGGGGGGATGCCGAGCGGCGTGTGGTGGGCATGCATGTGCATGTCGATGACCGGGGGGCGCTCCTGGCCCGCCCGATCGACGGAGACCCACACCGCCAGGAGAAGAGCGAGGGCGGCGAACGCGAGCGTCTTCATGGGCGCCTACCTGACGGCTGGAGTCGACGCAGGGGGACGCCCATAGCCTAAGCGCCGAACGTCGGACCGTGCAAAGATGGGTCGGGGTGCCCCTTCAGGCGGCGTCCGGAGGGCTCACCGGACCCGCTCCCCCGCCACCTCGTTGCCGCCCTGGTGCAGGATCATGCGCCGGGCAGGCCCGTCGGCCGGTTCGAACACCAGCCGCGCGTCGTCGTCGAACGCTGTCGGCCACACGCTCCAGCCGCTCCAGGTCGAGGCCGGGATCGGATTGGGCCGCCGGGGGTGGAGCCCCGAGGATCGTGATCAGGGTGAGGAGTGGTGCGCCGCGTGCGGAGACTCCAGCACGCCGTGCGGCGGGCACCCCCGGGGCGCGATGCGTGTACCCCTCCCCCACCCTCACCTGAGCCCGCCATGACGCGATCCACCGCAGCCCTCCTCGTCGCCCTGACCGCAGCCACCAGCGGGTGCGGCGAGGCACCGGAAACCGCCGCCGACACCCCTTCCGAGGGGGAGCCCGCCATGTCCGCCCCCGCCCCCGACGCGATCCTCGGATCCTGGACCTTCGAGCGGGTGCGGGACCGGCCCGTCGTGGACCGGAGCCCCGCCCACATCCTCTTCGACGCCGAGGGCCGCGTGGCGGGCTCGGCGAGCTGCAACCGGATGACGGGGAGCTACACCGTGGACGGCGAGAGCCTCACCCTCTCGCCGATGGCCGTGACCCGCCGCATATGTGCCGCCGAGGCGTTGATGGAGCAGGAGGCCCGCGTGCTGGCCGCCCTCGGCGAGGTCGCCGGATGGCGGATCGAGCAGGAGTTGCTCGTCCTGGTGGACGAAGAGGGTGGCGAGCTGTTCCGTGCATCCCGGCAGGTCGAGGGGGACAGCTGATCCGCGGACGTCCTCTCGCCGCCCCGCCGCCCTCGACCCGTCCGG